>JAGCNJ010000062.1 GCA_017646005.1 Clostridia bacterium
CCTGCAGGTACAGGTATGGAGCGTTATCGCTCTGTTGAGATTGAAACTCACAGCGACGATCTTATCGTTCCCTCCTCTATTGAAAGCACGTTCGCTCCGGCAAACGTATAAAACAAACAGCAAAGCGACCGCACAGCTTATGTGCGGTCGCTTTTTTATGTATGTAATAATTATATGAAACAGCAACCTTATTTATACTGTTCAGAAAGCAAAAGCGCTTCCCTTTCACTCCTCACACCGTCGGTACCGTTACTTTGCGAAAGCGAGCATGCTGCACACGCTATTGCAAGTCTCATAGCATCTGCAAGCTGATAATCGGCGTGTGCGCCGTAAAGTATTCCGCTGCAAAAGGCGTCTCCCGCACCTGTCGTGCCTTTGATAAAGCCTTCGGGAAGCTTCAGGCTGTCAACGCTTACGATTTTATCGTTTTTCACGTCATACCCATAGCTCTTCATCGGAGAATGGATAACAACCCATTTTGATACGCCAAGCTCACACAGCTTTTTCAGAGCAAGAGCTGTTTTCTCTTCGGAAAGAATCCTGTTTTCACAAAGCTTTATCCCTGTGACAGCCTCCGCCTCTGACTCATTTATACAGCATATATCGGTATATCTGAGTGCCGGACGTATAATCTCCGGAACCCTGTCACTTTGCTCGGACACCATGTCAAACGAGGTCATCATTCCCCGATCCTTTGCATATTTAAGTATCCTTGCACCGTGAGTGCCGAAATCCGCATCCGCTGCATCAACATTTTTCATCAGCAAAAGATATTCAAGATGAAATATCCTTGAATCTATCTTATCCCAATCTATACATGACATATCAAATGCATCACTTGCGCCGGGAAGGTAGAGAAAGGTTCTTTGCTTGGTATCGTTTGCGTTAACAACAAGCGTTACCGAGCTTTCGTTTTCTTTTAATATACAATCGACGTCTATATTTTTATAACGCGAAAGAATATCAAGAAGCCCTTTTCCGCTATCGTCATCACCAATTATCGCACATACCTTTACCTTCAAGTCAGGATCAAGCTTTGCAAGGTCCAAAATAATATTTCCTGATCCGCCAATATGAAAGGTGCTGCTTCTTATTGTGGAAAGAAAGCCCTCTTTGGGGTAAGTGTCAACTTCATAATAACGGTCTGCTATAAGCGAGCCCGCTATGCATATACCGCGTCTTTCCATATTATCCTCCATTCCGCCGCCCCCGGCGGCACAAATAGTAAAATGAAATCCATAGCACCGCACTTGTTGCGGCAAAATGGGTTGGGTCCCATTTTGTATGGATTTCGCGCGTGAAATAAGCCGATAATACTTATCGTAGATTATACTTTCACGCTAAGCTCCACGGCTGAACAGCCTTATCGCACGAACAATATCTTCCTTCATCGCTTTTATTCCGATAAGCGGAATATCATGGAAAAATACGTTTTCGCCCGCTTTGATCTTATCAAGCTCTTCCTTTACTGCCTTTCCGCCGGCAAGCGCCATATATGTGTAGTAGTTTATCTTTCTGATACCGTTGTTTATTGCTATACGATATTCTTCATCGGTAAGTCCCGATCCGCCGTGCATAACAAACGGAATATCAATGCTTTCACGGATAAGTCGGATGCGATCCAAATCAAGCTTTGGCTTTTTCTGATAAACACCGTGAGCTGTACCAAAGGCTATTGCAAGTACGTCAACTCCGGTCTTTTCCACGAAATCCTTAGCTACCGAGGGGTCTGTGTATACGTCCTCTGCGCTTTCGAAGTTTTCAAGTGTTTCCTGCACAGCACCGTTTCCGACGCCAATATCAGATGAGAAAATGTGTCCAAGCTCAGCTTCAACCGTAACGCCTACGCTGTGCGCAAGGCGGCATATAAGCTCGGTTTCACGCAGGTTTTCCTCATAGCTTGCCCCTGATGCATCAAGCATAACCGATGTAAAGCCTAAACGGATCGCCTTCATACATACTTCGATAGATGCGCCGTGATCCAAATTCAAACAAACGGGAACCTTTGCCTTGTCCGCTTTGTTTATCATAATAGGTGCAATCTCCTCGAGGGTGATAAACTTTGAATGAACATCTGCGTGATTAAGTATTATCGCCTTACCAGTTTCCTCTGCCGCCTGTATTGCTGCGGTAAGTGACTCTAAATTAGTTGCATTGAATGCGCCAACTGCATAATTTTTTTCGCACGCATCCTTCATAAGTTCGTTTAATGATGCTAACATTTTTTTACCTCCGATTACAGTACGTCTATATCTATATCAAGATAATTTTCAAATGCTTCCTTTACGGCAGCAGAAACATTTCCGCGTGTTACTGCGACGTGATGGCGGTATCCGTTTCTTGCCATATAGTTAAGCATATTATTGGCACCCGCTTTTTTGAACACCGTTCCGCATCCGAAGAAGCATTCGGGTAATGAATCGTCTGTAAGCTCACCGTCACAGGCAAAAGCACAAAGTCTGCCGTTTTCGGTCTTGAAGCTGCCAATAGTAACATCGCCGACGATGAATTTTCCCTTATTGATACCAACACCGCTTCCCTCTCCGTAGGATTTTCTGAACATCAGATGCTCTTCAATTTTGCCCTTTCTCTGCATAAGTGAAGCCGGAGCAGGTCCGCAATGGAAGAAAATAACCTTTTCTTCACTTTCAAGATAATTATTGTTAACGTCAAGAAGCATTACAGGACAATCTGCCGCGAGTCCCATTGCACGCATCATAACGGCATTTGTAATATCAAGCTCACACGCGGCGGCAATACCTCGCTCATTAAGCTCACCTAAGATAAGACAGGGGGCAACACCGTACTTTTTCTGCAATTCATCCCAACAGCGGATAGCAATAGCATGCAGATCGTATATTTCGATAAGCTCATCAATAACTACCCCGAGACGCGCTATATTTTCAAGCTTTTCGGGCGGATACGTTCCAAAATCAGAAAGAGAAGCATAAACCTCCGACTTTTTCTTCAGTTTGTCTGCATCGACCTTATCCATCATGGCAAACACCATCGACATATCAATGGTTTCTATGTTAATGCCCTTTCTCTGGAATGCTATCTCATCGCATCTTACCGTCTTGAATGCGGTAGTTCTCGCGCCTATAGCTCCTATATTGAAGCGTGCCATGCCTCTTACCACACGGCATACAGCGGCAAAATCTTTAAGCTCATCATCAAATTTTTCGCTGTCGGGGGAAACGCAAAAGCTTTTTGTGAGCGAATACTTTACTCCTGCCTGACGAAGCAGATTGCACATCGCGAGCTTTCCGCACATAGCGTCACGTCTGTGGGCAAAATCCATTTTGTCCATTTCATCCGGGAACGCCTGAACAAGAATCGGCACGCCTGCATCACGAAGAGCAACGTATGCGCCGTTTTCATCTCCGAAATTGGGAAGTGAAAGGATAATGCCGTCATAATTTCCCTTGTTTGCCGCCAGAAATTCAGCAAAAAGCGCGCCCTCTGTTATAGTTTCAACAGCTCCGTAGCGTGTCAAAGTTTCATCCATAATAAGATATCCGTAGTTGTTTCTCTCCAAGGCTCTTATCATAGACTTTCTCGCATCAGCTATGAGCTCGCCGGGGAAAAATCCACGGTTTCCGAAATAGAGTGCAAAGGTAGTTTTTCTCATGGTTTAATCTCCTTTAATTTTGTTATATATATATTCTATCACCTCGAAAACAAAGAAAATAGTAATTATACTAATCAAAAATGGTAAAATCGTATCCTCTTTTGGGTATTATATTGAAATTTCCGCCGCATGGTGCTATAATCATAACAAGTGGAGGTGAAGGGATGCTCATAAACTTCAACATTGAAAAGCTTGATAAGCTTCTATACGACTTTTACTCTCTGACCGGCATCACCATAAGCGTTTGGGATGCAAGCTTTAAGGAATTAAGCTTCCAACCAAAAAAAGTGCGCAGATTCTGCCGTATGATAAAAGCCACCGAAAAAGGTCGCTGCGCCTGCTATTTGAGCGATAAAAAGCTATGCAGTGAATGCAGCAAAACGGGGAAGCCTACAACGCATCACTGTCATGCCGGTCTTGTAGACGTTGCTTTCCCCATCAAATACAAGGATACCGTAATGGGGTATATTATGTTCGGGCAAATATCAGACAAAAGCACCGAGCAAATGTCTCCTTTCATAGAAGGTCTGTGCAAAGAGCTTGGAATAAACAACGCCGAACTGACCAACAGCTACAACGAGCTTATCCGTTACGACGAAAATATCATATCATCGGCGGCCAATATACTTAAGCAGGCAACAAGATACCTGTGGCTGAGCGAGTATATCGACATAGGTTACGATACAATCGCTGCAAAAGCAGACGAATACGTGCGCTCCCATATAAACGAATCCCTGTCTGTAAGCTCAATTTGCAGAGCGCTTAATATATCAAAAAAGCACCTGTACGAAATATCGCACAAGCACTTTAACGCACCAATCGGTGAATATATCTGCTCGGTAAGAATAGAAAAAGCAAAGCAATTACTTACTTCTACCGATTACACGATACAGCAGATATCGTATATGGTAGGAATACAGGATTATAACTATTTTACAAAGTTTTTTAAAAGCAAGGTGGGCACAGCGCCGCTCAGATACAGAAAAAATTTCCCGTTAAGCCTTTATGAAGACGGTAAATAAGATACTTCACAACTGTAGAAATCTTTTTTATTCTATATTAAAAGACTTAAAAACGGCAAATCCTCGGATTTGCCGTTTTTAAGTCTGTTCAATTTTTAGTCAAGATATGCAACGATTCTCTGAAGTATCGTTGCCGCCTGAGCTCTTGTAGCAAGGCTCTTAGGCTGGAATTCTGTGCCGACACCGGTAATGATTCCTGCGTTGCCTGCCTTGTTTACGAAGTCCTTTGCCCATGAGTCGATCTTATCGCCGTCTGTGTATGTAAGAGCATCGGTCTTAAGAGTCTTGCCCTTGAATTCAAGATAACGCGATACGATAACCGCTATCTCCTGACGTGTTACGCTTCTGTCGGGTTCAAACTTATTGTCACCGACACCGCCAACGATGTTATTCTGTCTTGCCCATTCGATATAGGGTGCATAGTAGAGGTTCTTATCTACGTCTGCAAACATACAGTTAAATCCGGATACGTCGATCTGCTCAAGTCTTCCGAGAACGGTTACGAGCATTCCGCGTGAGAGTGCGGAATCGGGGTCAAATTCTGTTTCACTGCGTCCGTTGAAGATGCCGCGCGCCGCTACGAAATTGATATAATCACGCGCCCAATGGTTTTCAATATCCTTGAATCCAACAGACTCAACCGTGATAACGTAAGGCATTACCTTTTTTGTTGTAAAGCTCATTTCGCCGGGTGTATAGCTTGCACCGCTTCCGACAGATTCAAGCTTTGCGCCTTCCTTATCGTATGTGGAAACTACCGCATACTTACCGACGATCTCACTTGATGCTTCATAAGGAAGTGTTACCTTTACGCTACCGTCCTTAAACGTCATTGTAGACGAGATATCATAATATTCATACTTGCCCTTAACAAGCTTTGCAAGCTCGTCCTTGGGTTCGCCTGTGCCGAATATGAACTGAACGGAATCATCAACAAGCGCGATCTCTGCGATTGCCTTTGCGTCAAATATCATATCAGCCTTAGGTGTATCGAATGCGAAGCTGTTAACTCCGGCAAGAAGGTCTGCATAACCCTCGGGAACATTAACAATAACGTTGCCGCCTTCGCTGTTTGTATAAACTGCCTTTACGTCAATCGCCTTGTTGGGGTAGGTGGTACGCGCTTCCTTGAGTGCTTCTGTAAGAGCTGCCGCATCAAGGCTTACAAGTCTTCCCTCCCCGTAGGAAACCGATGAAGCGGTAAGCTCAACAAGAACGTTTGAGGGTACGCTTATCTTCCACGTCTTATTTACCGAAGGAGTGGGAGTTGCAGGTGTTGTTGTAGGAGAAGTAGTCGTTGTATCCTCCTTCTCATCTTCCTTGGGAGTTTCCTCTGTTGCAGTGGTAGCCTTGCTTACTGTTATCGTACCCGCCTCAAGATCAAAATCGTCGCCGAGTGCCTTGAGCTTATAGTTTATAATATCAAGGTCGTCACACTTGGGCGTGATCTTGTACTTACCTGCGGGAGTATTGCTCTTACTGCTGAAGGTAATCGTTGCAAGCTTGCCGTTCTTTGTAATATTCTTGGTCACGAGGGGATTACACCAATAAAGAACGTAAGGTGAATCGTCATAGACATCACCGTGGATCTCATCTCCGAGTATTCCGTTATCCTTAACGTCGATAATCTCGAAATACTTGTCGTTGTAATCAAGCATCGTGCGAAGCGCGATCACACCGGGGTTGTTATCAAGCGTAACGTTAACGCTGAAGGTGTTGCCTGCGCGAACGCTCGCGTTTGAAACTGCGATAACAGGCTCGTCATCGTAGTATTCATCATCGTCATCATCGTCATCATCGTCTGAGCTTGAAGAACTTGAAGAGCTTGAACCGCCCGTTACCGTGATGCTTCCGTCGTAGTAATCAAAATCATCGCCGATCTTCTTAAGGTCGGTCGTAAGCACGTCGTAATCAGCCGCATAAAGACCGATATCATACGTTCCGTTGGGAGTATCCTCATCTATATCAAAGGTTATAACCGCGATATCACCGTTTGCTGTGATATTAGTGGTTCTGAGCGGATTGTTCCAATAAAGAACGTAGGGGGATTTGTTGTATGTATTTGAGTGCGTATTCTCACCAAGCTTACTTCCGTCTGTTACTTCCTTTACCGAAAAATACTCATCGTCATATTCAACAAAAAGTCTGAGCACTATAAGTCCGGGGTTGTCAGCAAGCGAGATCGTTATCTTTGCAGTAGAGCCTGCTCTTGCAGTCACGTCGTTTGCCGAAATTTCGGGTGATGCTGCCGCACTTACGCAAAGCACTGCAAGCGACATTACCATAGCGATGACAACAAGCAGCGAAATGCTTTTCAAGGTGAAGTTTTTCATCTTTGTGTTTCCTTTCTTTGTCAGAGCGTTTCTGTTTGACAATTAGTCGTATCATACACAAAAAACACTCGCTGTATGTGCAATCCTGCACACTTTACATATATTATAACATAAATTACAAAAATTGCAATAGGAAATCTCTAATAAAAGATGAAATTTATGTTAAGCCCGTCACGCACTGTTCTTTTTGTCAATAAAAAGAAAAATTTTCATTTTGGTGATTGAAATTAGAGCAAATATGTTATATAATGTAATGTAACAGATTTGCAAATACTATTTAAGGACGGTAAATATGATCGATCAGATGGTGATAGACATTATCGCTCAGGTGCTTGGCACGGACTCGGCACAAATCGAAGAAAGCACACTGATACTCGAGGATCTCGGTGCAAACTCGCTTGATATCGTCGAAATCGTGACCGAGCTTGAGGATACTCTCAAAATAGCCATTCCCGACGAGGTTATCCCCGGCTTCAAAACGGTCGGCGATCTTATAGGCTTTGTAAAGGAATGCAAATAATTCGTTAAACCACCCGAAAGGATAACTATATGGAGCTTTCAAGGCGAAAAATATCAGACGGCATATACGTAAGCTGTCTGCCAGGCGAAAAATTCAAGGTAAATTCGATAACTCTCGGCATCGAAATGCCGCTTGACATCGAAAGCGTTACTGCGGCAAATCTTTTGACGCGTGTGCTAAAGCGCGGATGTGAAAAATATCCCGACATAGGCTCGATCGAGCGCAAGCTTGACGACCTTTACGCCGCAGGGCTTGCGCTTGGTGTCAACAGATCCGGTGAGGCACATTATCTTTGCGTGTACACGGATTTTCTCTCAAGCCTTTACACCGAGGACTGCGACATAATAAACGAAGTCGTTGATATGATGGGCGACATACTGTTGCATCCGCTGACAGAAAACGGCGCATTCAACAGTGAGTACGTTAAAGGCGAAAAGAAAAATCTGGCAGACGACATTGATTCGCTTATAAACAACAAGGCTAAATACGCGCGCAACCGCTGTATTGAGCTTATGTGCGAAAACGAGGCTTACGCGATATCCATGCTCGGTGATAAATCGGTGCTCGACAAAATAACTCCAGAAAAGCTTCTTTGCTTCTTGAATTCAATACTCTCCGCCGGCAGAATTGAAATTCTTTATACGGGAGACGCCGCGTTTTTCGACAAGGTATGCTCTGCTTTAAGCCGTGTATTTGCATCGCTTTGCCGTGAATACAAAAGCCTTGACAATAAGTGTGAGGTGAAAGCAAGCGCCGGAAAGC
>JAGCNJ010000063.1 GCA_017646005.1 Clostridia bacterium
TATAACCCACGAACATATTCTTGCTTACGCGGACAAATGGCTATGCGAAAAAGAAAACGCGGGCTTTGCCGCTGCTGCAATAGATGCGCCCGTACTGTTTGAATCGGGCTACGACAAAAAGTGCGATTATATTATCGGTGTGCTTGCCAAAAAGGATACCCGGATAAAACGCATCACCGAGCGCGATAATATATGCTGCGAAGACGCAGAAAAACGCATCGCAGCACAAAAGGATGATGAATTTTTCAATAAAAACTGCTCGCTTGTGATTTATAACGACGGCACCGTAGCAGAGCTTGAAAGCAAAGCCTTGCCGTATATAAGGTCGTTGTTAAACGGAGCTGTACCGAATGAAGAAGCGTAAAAAGCGAAGCTTTCCGCTCGGTGTGATAAGTGCGATTATTATCATCATTGTAACATGGCTCGCCGTTCACGGAGAAGTTGACAGACGCATACAGATGCAAATCTATCCGCAGGAGTATTCGGATTACGTCGAGCTTTATGCTGAAAAATATAACGTACCTACAGAGATCGTATACTCGATAATCCACACCGAAAGCAAATTTGACAGCAAAGCAAGATCAAGCGCGGGTGCGATCGGGCTTATGCAGATAACTCCAGACACCTACGACTGGCTTTTGTACCTGCGCAAGGAAGAAAAGCCGGGCGAGCTTGACGATGTGCGCATAAACATTGATTTCGGCACCTACTATCTTTCGTATCTTTACAAAAAATTCGGCGACTACACTACTGTATTTGCCGCATACAACGCAGGCATGAACAGAGTATCCTCGTGGCTTGAGGACGAGCGCTACTCACAAAACGGCAGGCTCATAAAAATCCCCTTTGCAGAAACCGAGAATTATATAAAAAAAGTTAACAATACAATGGTAAAATACAAACAGCTTTACAGCAAATGAAAGGACGAAAACATGAGTACAAACGAAGAAAAAGTAAAGCTTTCGGATAAGCTTTTTTACAAATCCGAAAACGCTTTCGACAAACTTGAAGAAAACGAAAAGGCAGCCGCGTTTGAATACGCGAAGGGATATAAAAAATTCCTTGATAATGCCAAGACCGAACGCGAAGCTGTTAAAGAAGCAATCGCCATGGCAGAAAAGAAGGGCTTTGCTCCATATAAGCTCGGCGACGATATAAAGGCAGGCGGAAAATACTATCTCAATAACCGCGGCAAGGGACTGTTTCTTTTCAAAATAGGTACCGAGCCTGTAGAAAACGGTATCAGGATAGCCGCGGCGCACATTGATTCTCCCAGACTTGACTTAAAGCCCCGTCCGATATATGAGGACAGCGAGCTTGGATATCTTAAGACCCACTACTACGGCGGTGTCAAGAAGTTCCAGTGGGCGACTATCCCGCTTGCACTTCACGGAAGCGTAGTGCTTTCGGACAACAGCGTCGTTGATATCTGCATCGGCGAGGACGAAAACGATCCCATATTCTACATTTCCGACGTTGCGCCGCATCTCGGACGCAATCAGGCTCAGAAAACACTTTCCGCAGCCTTTGAGGGCGAAGCGCTCAATCTGCTCAGCGGCAGTATGCCATACCCCGACAAGGACGAAAGCGACAGGGTAAAGCTCAATATACTTTCGATGCTCAACGAAAAATACGGTATTACCGAGGCAGACCTTATATCGGCAGAGCTTTGTGCAGTACCTGCCGACAAGGCAAGGGATGCGGGACTTGACCGTTCAATGATAGCCTCATACGGTCACGACGACCGCGTTTGCGCATACCCCGCGCTCAGCGCGCTTTTTGATGACACGCTTGACCCGACACACACGGTTATGGCTGTACTTGCCGACAAGGAGGAAACGGGAAGCAACGGCAATACCGGTATGAAATCCTCGATCCTGTACGATCTTATCGGTGAGATCGCTTCAAAGCTTTCTGCTTCTCCCGCAGTAGTAAGAGCAAATTCAAAATGTCTGTCTGCGGACGTTAACGTAGCCTATGACCCCGGCTTCGGTGACGTATTTGAAAGGCGCAATACCGCGTTTCTTAACCACGGTGTCGTAATTTCAAAATACACAGGCTCCGGCGGAAAGGGCGGTACATCCGATGCATCGGCTGAATTTTTGGGCAGCATTATAAATATGTTCAACAAGGATGACGTTATCTGGCAGATTGCCGAGCTTGGCAAGGTAGACCAGGGCGGCGGAGGTACTGTAGCCGCATATATTGCGGACCTCAATATCGACGTTATAGACCTCGGTGTGCCGGTGCTTTCTATGCACGCTCCCTGCGAGATCATCGCAAAGCTTGACGTATATATGGCTCACAAGGCAATACTCTCACTTTACAACGAATAAAAAATCAGGTCCGGATGCAAATGCATCCGGACTCATTTTATTATGCTGTATTTTTCGGTATACATATATCCGACACCGCGCACCGCCTTTATGCAATCGATTCCGAAAGCCTCACGCGTCTTTTTTCTTACGTAGCTTACGTATACGTCAACCACGTTTGCTTCTCTCGACGCCTTGTTTTCCCACACCGCCCGATGCAGTACGTCGCGCGAGACGGGCGTTTCTTTATTTTCGTAAAGGCAGGAAAAAAGTGCCGCCTCCTTTTGCGTAAGCTTAAGGCTCACACCGCCGCATACAAGAGTATCGTCATCCGTCAGAACAGGCGCATCAGCACCGCCCGACTCCGTTTGTACAAGCTCGCATATAATCCTTTCAAGCTCCGGGTTCAGAAAAGGCACCGACAAGAAATGCTTCACGCCCTTCGGTATCCTTCCGCCGTTTTCACACAGATATATAAGCCTTGACGCGTCATACTCATCCTTGAAAAAGCTTGATGAGTCCACGATACTCAAAAGCCCGCAGGGCTTTCCCGAAATATCGGCTTCAAAGCCAAGCCCGCGCACGAGTAATATCACACTGCCCGCAAGATATTCGTTTTTTACAAGCACGCTTATTTTGCCCTTCATACTTTTTCTCCGCAAACATAATTTTAACAGTTTTCACCTTATTTTACCTTAAAACCGTCTTCTTTTCAAGTGTATTTAAAAAAATAATTGACAAAAACGCGCTTTTAAGTTAAAATGTTTTAAGAAAATCAACACGGAGTATTTTTATGAGCAAAAAGAAAACAAACAAAGAAAAAAGCGAAGAATATAAAAGACTTGCGGGGCACAGAGAAAGGCTGAGAAACAGATATCTCACGCAGAACGCGCATGAATTTGACGAAAGCCGTCTGCTTGAGCTTCTGCTCACCTTCAGTATTCCGCGCAAGGATGTATATCCGATCGCACTGAGGCTTCTGACAAGATTCGGAGACCTTGACAATGTGCTTAATGCAAGCGTTCACGATCTTTGTACGGTAGAAGGTATCGGAACTGCCACGGCAATATTGCTTACCTTACAGAATTCGCTCGCACACAAGGCAAAGATCTCAAAGAACAGGCGCAAGAAATTCAAAACTCCCGAGGAGATAGCAACGCTTTTCTGCGCATATTTTGACGGTATACGCGAGGAGCGTATGATGATCGCATCGCTTAACAGCAACAATGAGCTTTTATCCTGCGAATTCGTAGCATCGGGTCACCCGGATGAATGTATCATCGATATGC
The DNA here is from genome assembly GCA_017646005.1 of Clostridia bacterium. GTDB lineage: Bacteria > Bacillota > Clostridia > Oscillospirales > CAG-272 > UBA4717. The sequence continues at coordinate 3,605 of JAGCNJ010000063.1, forward strand.
GCGAGGTTATGAGAGTGCTTGTGCGCGATAATGTTTCATACGTTGCGATAGCGCACAACCACCCGAACAACAATCTCAAGCCCTCCTGCGCGGATATTGAGTCTATGTACAAGCTCAAATCGATAGTAGAGGATGCATCGGTAAAGCTTATCGACATATACATCGTCGGCGAGAACAGATATTTCAGAATGAGCCGCGCCGCAGAGCTTGCGGACAAGATAAATGAATATGACGATGCTGAATTTTCATACACCTTCGGCAGAAGCATTACCTACGAGGCTTCCGAGTTTGCCGAAAGCGTGATCGAATATTTGTGATTTATAATAATAAAACGGATGCAGCTGCATCCGTTTTATTATTCATTATTCCAGAATCTGCGCAAAAGCTCGCCAAGCGCACTTTTGTCGCCTATCAGCTTCATATTCCTCCAATGCGACGGGTACATCTGCGCATATTCCCGCGTTGCATATCGGTCGTCAATAAGAAGCACCGCACCGCGGTCATTTTCGCTTCGTATAACTCTGCCTGCCGCCTGCAACACCTTTATCATACCCGGAATACGGTATGCGTAGTCGTATCCGCGCATATATTCATCGTCCGAGCTTTCGTTATAATACTCGCATATCAGATTTGATTCATCGTTTATTCCCGGAAGCCCGACACCGACGATCGCACATCCTATAAGCTTCTCTCCCGCAAGATCTATTCCCTCCGAGAATACTCCGCCAAGCACGCCGAATGCAAGTAAGGTATCCTTGTCATTCTCATTTGTAAGGACAGGCGTATCCTTGGCTTTGCCAAAAAACGCCGATCCGCGCACAAAACCAAGCCCGAGTATATCCGCAAGCGGATCCGGCTTTGCGTCAACGCTTGAAAGCGACTCGGACACGCTTCCGTCAAAGCTTTTGAGATAGTCGCTCTTTTCGCTTTCGCTCATATCGCTTCTCTGGATTATCGTTTTTATTCCGGGATATTTTTTCCCGAACAGTGCGTAAACCTCGCTCATATATTTGTAGGATGGGAAAAACACCATATAATTTCCGCTTTTACCCTTTACAAAGGTATAAAGCAGATCGGTGAGCGATGAAAGTGTAATCTTTCGCTCATCAAGCCGGGTGCTGAATCTGTAGGTCGTGCAAAGACACAAATTCTCCTTCGGGAAAGGCGAATCAAGCGTGAGCGTAAGATCATTTTCCTCTCCGCCGAGAATGCTTTTATAATACTCTGACGGAGAAAGTGTTGCCGAAAACAAGATCGTGCTTCGCCCGAGCTCATATCGGCTTTTAAGCACAGCCGACGGATCTATGCACAGCTGGCGGAAGGTATATTCGCCGTTTCTGTATTCTATCAGGCTCACGTATTTTTCGTCATAATAATCGGATATCTTCAGATATTTTTTCATCTCAAAATAGATATCCGTTACCTGATCGGGAATATTTTTATGCGCCCTGAAATACGCTTCAAATGCTTCAAACAGCTCATACAGCCTGCGGTTTAATATTCCAAACGGCTTTTTACTCTTGTATACGCCAACCTCTCCTGCCTTACGGTGATTTACGTCAACAAGCTTCGCCGCACTTTTCATATATTCAAGCGTTTCAACAAGCTTTGGCAGAAGTATTTTATCGTTAGCAGAAAGTGTCGCTATAAGAAGCTCTATATCGCTGCTTTTTATCAAGTGCGAATACATCTCACGGGCGCGGTCGCCAAGGTTGTGCGCCTCGTCAATGAGGAATATATAGTCACCGCCATCGGTAAAATAGCGCCTTAAAAACACAATCGGGTCAAATAGATAGTTATAATCGCATATGACAAGCTCGCACCACTCGGATATCGCAAGTGATAGCTCATACGGACAAACGCTGTGCTTGACCGCATAATATTCGATCCTTTCGCGGTCGAACACCCTATCGTTTTCTATCGCATCGGCAAGCGCATCGTTTATACGGTCAAAATGACCGCAGGCGTTACCGCATACGGTAGGATCACAAGGCTCACACAAGCTTTGACATATCCTTTCCCTTGCGGTAATTACCGCTACCGACGCATCAAGCCCCTTTTCGCGCATAAGCACAAACGCTTCCTTCGCCGCTTGTGCTATCGTGGTCTTTGAGGTGAAATAGAATATTTTTTCACCGTATCCGTTACCCGCCGCCTTTACAGCAGGAAAAAGCGCGGACATAGTCTTTCCGATACCCGTCGGCGCTTCGGCGAAAAGCTTCTTTTTAGTACATATCGCCTCAAGTGCATATTCGGCAAAGCTTCTCTGACCGGGTCTGTATTCACCGAACGGAAATGCAAGCCTTTTTGCACTTTTCTGAAAGCTTATTTTTCTTTCAAGCCTTTTCTTTTCAAGATGCAGATATTCATCGAGCATATTTTCAACGAATGCGCCAAGGTCTTCGGCATCAAATGCGCTGTCGAACTTCACCGTTTCCTCTGTCGAAATATCGCAATAGGTAAGCCTTACGGTAATATTTTCAAGTCCCTTTTCCGAAGCGAAAATATACGCGTAGCACATACCCTGCGCAAGATGTGTCGGGCAAAAGTTTTCTGTGAGTGTACTTACGGGCACGTTTACGCATTTTATCTCGTCGATGATATATCCATCCTCAGTCTGAATTATACCGTCTGCCCTGCCTGTAAGCATAACCGAGCCATCTTCAAGCTCAAAAAGCCTTTTAAGCGCTACCTCGGGAGCGTATACGTCGCCGCCGCGCTTCTGAAGCATAGCATGAAGCCGGATGCTTTCAACCACCCTGAACGCATCCCTGCGCATATCGATATTACCGCTCGGAAGCATTTTTTCGCACAGTTCCCTTACGGATAACGTGATAATATCGTGCATATACTCTCCCCCTTTCACTTCATTACGCTTATATTTTATAACAAAACGGTGAATATTGCAATAGGCAGATGTTAAAAGTCGCAAATAACTCTTGTAATATAATTATATTTGTGCTACAATATATAAGTAAAAATATATCTGTTTGCAAGGAATATAAAAATGTCTGATAAAAACAAAGAGGAGTTCGAGTTCGTACCCGACCCTGAATCGGAGAAGACCGGATTTGTACGTGAGCTTGAGGCAGCAGGTCCGGATGAGCTTGCTCCGGATGCTCCAAAAACAAAAAAGAAAAGAAAAA
>JAGCNJ010000064.1 GCA_017646005.1 Clostridia bacterium
AAAAACAAAAACAAAAAGGGGACTTTTCTCCAAAAGCCCCCCCTAATAAAAAACTTTCAACCGAGCTTGCCCTTGATAGCAAGATCAAGCCATGCGGCGCCGATATCGAGCGCTTCATAGAGCCCGTGCTTCTTTGCCATTTTTTCTATTTTACCGTCGGCATTCGAGCGCACCATAACGGTGATATCGCCGGCGAGCTCATATTCGCCGTGCTTTTCGGTATTATGGACGCCAAGGAAAAGCGTATGCGATTCATCGAGGCTGCCGTAGAGGTACTGACCGCCCTGTCTTACGAGGGGCTTACCGCGGAACATGATATATTTTTCTTTATCGAGTATATTTGCCATTTTTATTCTCCCTTTCACTAAACAAAGCCGCCGCGCGGACAAATTCATCCTTTATATTATACTATCTTTCGTCCATCTTGTCAATACCTTTTTCCTTTAGTGCATTATAATACAAATTCCGCCATATTTCATTTGACAAACCGCACGCAAGGGTATATAATATATGTATACGCACCCTACGAAAGGAATATGATTATGAACAACAAAGCAAAGATACTGATCGCCTGCTTCACCCTTGCGGCTCTTCTTTCAAGCGCATCGTGCAACAAGATAATTGAAAAGCGCGAGGATACAAGCGAAAGCGACACTGTTGCACTCGAAATGACCGAAATCGCCGAAAGCGAATCAGAATCGGAAAGCGAAGAAATACCTGCTTTCGTTATCCCCGAACACATAAATCCGCTCACGGGTCTTGAAACGACCGAAGAGCTTGTCAGCAAGCGTCCCGTTGCCGTTATGATAAACAACATCCGCGATGCTATGCCCCAGGAGGGCACGTCGTATGCCGACGTTATATATGAATGCATCGTTGAGGGTGCTCAGACACGCCTTATGGCAATATACCACGACTATGAAAGCGCGCCTGTTATAGGCTCGGTCAGATCAAGCCGCGAATACTTTATTGACCTTGCGTACAATCACGACGCTATATACGTACACGCGGGTGGAAGTAACGATGCTTACAAAAGGATAAAATCCACGGGCGTAAACAACCTTGACGGCGTTAATATGTACTTGCCCGACTCCTTCTACCGCGACAGCGAGCGAAGAAAGACGATGTCACTTGAGCACACGCTTATGACAAGCGGAGAAAGAATTACAAGCGGTATCAGCTTCAAGGACTACCGTGATGAAATCAAGGAAGGCTTCACTCAGCCGTTTAATTTCTGCGATTTTGAAAGCGAGATCGTACCTGCTGATCAAAGTGCGAAATACGTATCGGTATCCTATTCGGCAGAACATTCGCCCTACTATATATATAATGAAGAAAATGCGCTTTACGAACGCTATCAGTTTAACTGTGCACAGTCGGACAACTCCACCGGCGATCAGCTTAAATTTGACAATATAATCATACTTTACTGCTCCACCTACAACACCGGCGACAAATACGGTCACTACAGCGTTAACATCACAGGCGAAGGCACGGGTGTATACATCACCCGCGGCGGAAAGGTTGATATAACCTGGAAAAAGCCTGATACAAAAACGCCCGCTTCGTACTATCTTGACGACGGAAGCGAGCTTATTATAAACCGCGGCATGACGATGATGCAGATATGCACAACTGCGATGGAAAGCACCACCGTCATAGCCGAGGCAAAGGAATAAAATTAATTTTTGGTTCTTATATCCGAGTCCTTATTTGCATACCTTGCGCTCACTCTGAAAAGCACGCGCATAAGTGCTTTGCCGTTAAAGGGAATTAGCGGATAAAGATAGCTTCGACTGCCGTCTACGGTATTGTTTGTTACTATAAGGATCACGATAATCACGGCTGATACAATATAGCCGAAAAGTCCGAGCAGTGCGGTAAATATCAGCATAAGCATGCGCATGAATTTGAAAGCGAAGCCAAGCTCATAGCTCGGTTGTGTGAAGTTTGCAATAGCAACGACCGCCATATATACGATAACCTCGGGTATAAGCCATCCGATTTCAACGGCGAAATCTCCGAGTATCAGACCTCCGACCACCGAAAGCGAATTTGTAAGCGTATCGGGAGTATTGAGCGAGGCAAGCTTTAGTCCGTCAAGCGCAAACTCGACCAAAAAGAGCTGGACTATCAACGGCAGACTGTATTCGTGCGTTATTTTGACAAACTCAAGCCATCCGGGCAGACGGTCCGCGTTTTGCACAAGCAAATACCAGGTAGGCGTCAGCACGAGCGTTATAAAAAATACGATGTGTCGCAAAATACGCAGGTAGCATCCGGTAAATGGCGGCAGGTAATAATCGTTTGCCTCTTGTAAAAAATCGAATATGCCTGTCGGCAATATCATAACCTCGGGGGACGCGTCTGTGACTATAACGACGCTCCCCTCAAGTATTGATGCTGCCGCTGTGTCGGGTCTTTCGGTATAGCGGAATTTCGGAAACGGATTATACCATTTCGTCGGCACAAGCGCTTCGGCAAGACTTTGATGTCCGAGCGAAAGCGAGCCGACATCAAGGTCTGCAAGCTTTTTTTCAAGCTTTTCAACGTATGCGGCATCGGCAGCTCCCTCAAGATAGCAGATAGCTACGTCGGTCTTGCTTTTCTTCCCGACCACAACACGCTTTGCACGGAAGCTTGTATCACGGATACGTCTGCGTATCATACTGATATTCGGCTTGACAGCCTCAACAAAGCCGTCGCGCGCTCCCCGCAGCACCTTATCGTTGCTCGGCTCGCCGATAGAGCGCGATGGATAATAACGCAGGTCGATTATAACCGCTTCGGACGGAAACGCGCTTGATACAAGACAGAGCGTACCGGACATTACAAAGTAAACAAGCTGATCAATATCGTTTGTCGTCGTGACCTCGCTATACGGCACAGCTTCTCTTATAAAGCGCACGGCGTCTCCCGGCGTGATCCTCTTATCCTTCTGAAGCTCGGCAAAAAATATGAGTAAGCGTTCAAACCGATCACCGTTCATAAAACTGTCGAGAAAATATAGCTTTGCATCCTGACCCGAAAAGGTTATCTCCCTTCCGGTCAGATCGAAGTTCGTGTCTACGGCGAATATCTCGTCGAGCACGGAGGTATTGACCTTGAAATCCGCAGTAAGCCTTTTATCTGACATTTCATTTTCCTTTTCTTTGAACATAAGTTATATTTACATTATTTCCGTTTACATACCGAAATATGCTAAAATTCCATTGTAAATACCACGTGCGAATACGTCAGGCTCGGTGCCCATCAGCACCGCATCACCACGGTTTGAAATGTAGCCCATTTCTATAAGCACCGACGGCATACGCGTGCGCCTTAATACGTAAAGCGACGGACGCACGAACATCCCGCGGTTATCAAGCCCGGTTGCCGCCGAAAGCGCGGTGAGAATATATTCGCCAAGCACGTAGCCTTGGGATGAGCGATTATACGCATATCCCTCAACACCCGATGCGGTCGCATTCGTGCTTGCATTGGTATGCAGGCTTATGTAATAATCTGCGCCCCACGAATTTGCATCGTTCACTCTCGTGGAAAGGCTTGTCGAATTGCTCGTGCCAAGTATCTGCGTGGGTGAATTATGTGAGGTACGTGCTTCAAATTCGGGATTAGCGTTAAGAAGCGCGGCAAGTCTTCGTCCGATATCATAGGTTATCTGATGCTCGGTGTAGCCGTTACCCTCTGCCCCCGCATTGGGGCCCGTCGGGTTGTGTCCCATATCAACGTAAATTTTAATTGGCATTATAAGCTGTCCTTTCGTATAGTTTTGTCTGTATCAATATATGTGATAAAGTATAAAGGAGTGCCTATGGCAGTAGAAAATATAAGAAGAATTTTGAGCTACGTGCGCCGTGCCGTGGACGATTACAATATGATAGAAGAGGGCGATAAGATCGCCGTCGGCGTTTCAGGCGGTAAGGATTCGCTTGCCTTACTCGCGGCTCTTGCCGAAATGCGCACGTTTTATCCTAAAAAATACGAGCTTTATGCGGTTATCGTGGATATGGGCTTTGAGGGCGTTGATTTTTCGCCGATAAAGGTCTTCTGCGATGAGATAAACGTACAACTCAAGATAGTCGAAACAAACATTTACAACGTGATATTCAACGTAAGAAAGGAGAAAAATCCTTGCTCTCTCTGCGCGCGTATGCGACGCGGAACTTTACACGACGGCGTGCTTGAGCTTGGCTGCAACAAGCTTGCACTCGGCCACCATTACGATGACGTGCTTGAGACATTCATGCTCAATCTTTTCCACGAGGGCAGACTCGGCACATTTTCACCCGTGACCTATCTTGACCGCAAGGATCTTACGATGATAAGACCGCTAATCTACGCGCCTGAAAAGGATATAAAATATTTCGTTTCAAAAACGCCCCTGCCGATAATAAAATCCCCCTGCCCTGCCGACGGTACAACAAAGCGGGAGGAAATGAAAATATTTCTAAAAAAACTTGACCGTGAGCATCACCGCGGGCTTAAGCACCGCATCTTCAAGGCGATATGCAAATCAGGCATCGACGGCTGGCGTGAAACAGACGGGCAATAACAGAAGAAACCGTTGCGTTAAGCAACGGTTTCTTCTGTTCTGTCCGAATAATATTCGAGATGAGTGTTTGCAAAATACGCCTGCAGGATGAAATCCGAGTCAAATCCCTGAAGTCCGAGACAATACGCTCCGACCTGCGAAAGCCCGACGCCGTGTCCCCATCCGCGTCCGACAAACAGGAAATGATCGCTGTTATCAGCTTTGATCTCAACCGTACGGTCTACTGTTGAGACCTCACCGCTTGACGTTAATACGGGAGTGTCTACCCCTGCCCAGGTATATTCGTATCCGCGCGAGGTCGCTACCGTCATCGGGTCTGTCCAGTTGACGTAGGTGATCATATTATCGCTTCCGAGTCTCGAAAACAGCCTTTTTGCGCTTTCAGAACCAAATGCGGGATCGTTTACGATCACGCTCGATCTTCCAACCACAAAATTCGCGCTTTTAAGATATGAGGAAAGCCTTGATCTCACCGTATCGGTATTTTTTATCGTCACCTTGTTCCCACTTACGTCCGTAAACGTGATCGAATACACGTAAGCTGAATTATCTGCATATTCAACCTGAATGTCAGCGATCGCGCCCTTGATATCGGTATATCCCTTGCTCACAAGGACGTTTGCAAGATCATGCGGAGAAACGCTCCATTTCCATGTACCGTTAGTATGTGAGCTGTAATCCTCCCACGGTGTCTGCTGTGCCAAAAGATATGGTGCTCCGCTTCCGCCCCACGCCTGCTTTGCACTGACGGTAGTACCTCCCGCGACTGCACTGTAATAGGTGGTGATTATATCGCCCTCATTGCTTACAAGCACCAAATCGCGTGTTGCCGATACTGCTTCTCTTACCGTATCGTTTACATTTCTTACTCCGTGATATGCCTGACAGCATACAGTGTTACACATATCAAATCCATAGGTCTTGGTATGCTTTCCGGAGGTGTTTACCGTATAGCTTCTTACAGCAACGGCGAAAGCCTTCTGAGTCTCAAGCGGCCACGAATTGCTTATTTCGTAAGGAAGCACGCCGAGTATGTAATCTTCAAGCCCTATAAGGTTAACAAGCTCTATTCCTTGCTCGTGTCTTGAAAAAATAAACACTCCGTCGTAAAGCTTGTTTGCCGGAGTCTGGAGATATGCGGTCGTGCCGTCCTCGGCATCGCGCGCCATGACACCAAGCTCCTCCGTATCAAGACCGTCGTAAAGAAAAACGGTCATATTCGTTTCGAAATCAATAAGCCTTACCGCACTCGGACTCGGCTCACGCACTACCATTGAGCCTACCGGATCGCCGCTTACTGTGGTAAAGCCCTCGAATATATTGCCTGACGCATCAATATACGCCTGTGCGGCCGACGCGCTCTTAAAGCTTCCGACAAGCAGGAAATACGCACCGTTCGTATAATACACAAGCATCGGCACGTTTGAGCCGTTGTCTATTGCCGCATACATAGCCATATAGACCTCACCGAGTGAAAGCGGCGTTTCGAGCATAGCATGATAAGCTCCTATGTCACAGGAATCCGAATCGGTAGGAAGATAATCTCCGCCCTCGATCTTTAAGTTCTTATCGACTGTGGATTCAAGTACCTTAGTGCCTGAAAGCGGGTATATCTCAGTTACCTCATCACTTTCCTTATCTACCGTGCATACGGTGAATCCGTACGGCGAGCGTGTCTGAAAGGCAGGCACTACGCTTGTACCGTACAATAAACCGATACGGACGATGGTATCGTCCGTATTAGTATCGTATGCCGCGCTTACGTTAAGAGTAAATATCCACGTAAGCGACGGAATTATCATTCCGAGCACCATAAGTGCAATAAGCACCCATACAAGCACTCTCTTGGCAAGCTCGTTTTTGTTCTTGCCATGCTTATTCTGTGACAATGTCATAGCCTCCTCTCACCATTATATATACTTCCGCAGAGGTAACGATAAATCCACGTCCGTCGCCGCCTCTGGGCACAAGCAAAAGATGGTTGGCAGAAAACTCCTCGCCCTCCTTGATATCAATACCTGCGGTAAGGTCGGCAATTCCGCTTTCGTTACCCGAAAGGTAAGCCTTCGCGCTACCCGATCTGAGTATAAGCTCACACGGAGTTTCGGCTAAAACTATATCGCCCTGAACAAGGTGCAACACCTCATACTCCGAGCCCGCAACCACAACGGGCGCATCGGAAGAAGCTGTATCCTCAGGCTCTGTTTCATCGCTTGTATCTTCATATGTATCCTCAAAGGGATCGTCAAAGAAGCCATTATCCTCGTGGAGAATTCCGTCTGCCGCGTCAAGTATAGCCTTTTCAACGCGCGGCCAGAAAACCTCGTTAAGATAGCTTAACGAGATAAGCGGATCGTTTGTCAGATCAAGGTCGTTATTACCGCCTATTACGTAAGCACCGATGCCGAGCAGAACCGCAACGGCAAGTGCAAGTGTTACTATTTTTGTTTTCATAACAGATCTCCGATCGTGATAATTTTACTTTTTTACGTTTCTTCTTATATTGTAGCAGATTTTTTTATTTTTCGCAATAGTAATTTTATGAATATTTCGTGATTTATGTAAAGTAAGGGACGATGCCATATTCGTCCCGTTTTTTTACACATGAATTTTATTTATATCAAAAGTCACATAGCCGAGGGTGTTGCCGGAAGCTTTATCTTGCGGACTGTATCTCCGCCCGGATACTTTGACTTATAATCAATCCGTGCATCAACAATAGTGCGATCCTTCTTAAGTGTAGCAAGCGTTACACCGGATGCGCTTCTTGTGGATTTTTCGGTTATAAGCGAGGTTTTGATAAGCATTCCTCTTTTATCGCTTGTAACAAGCAATATCTCGGGGTCCTCCCCTGTCTTTACGTGGAATATGCCGACTATCGGCGAAGCTGTCGAATACGCGCCTGTAAGCTTACGGCGATTTGCCTTCGTTTCATAAGCGCCTATCGGTATACGCACGCCCTTGCCGTTTGCAAAGATAAACGCAATATAATCCTTGGTGTCATAGCCTGTTATAGCCGCCATACCTGCAACACGCTCACCCGGATCAAACCCGAGCTTTGCGGGAATATAGTCACCTAAAGCCGATGCCTTGGTAGGCTCAAAGTCACTTGCCTTGGTCTTGTATACCTGACCCTGATCCGAGAAGATAAGCACCTCGGCGGTGTTTACCGTATCGTATACGTTAAGCTGCTCGTCACCGTCCTTGAACTTTTGCTCATCGTTACCCTGAAGCGAGCGGTAGGTTATCTTCTTGAAATAGCCCTCGCGTGAAAGCACAAGTCTTACAGGAGAATTGTCAATCTCCTCTTCCTCGTTATATTCCTCGATGTCCTCAGGGAATATAAGCTGGGTCTTACGCGGTATCGCATACTTTTTCTTTATATCCTTAAGCTGATCGGAAACATACGAGCGAAGCTTAAGCTCATCACCGATTATCGCCTTGAGCGATTCTATTTCGGAGCGTAAGCTTTCGATCTCGTTGATCCTGTTGAGTATATATTCTCTGTTGAGATGACGAAGCTTGATTTCCGCAATATATTCAGCCTGCACTTCGTCTATATCAAAGCCCTTGCAGAGATTGGGTACTACGTCCTTATCGTTTTCGGTTTCGCGGATAATTCTTATCGCCTTGTCAATGTCAAGAAGTATCTGTCCGAGACCTAAAAGCAAATGAAGCTTTTCTCTCTTTTTGTCAAGCTCAAAGGTAAGCTGACGCTTAACACAATCGCATCTGAAGCGTATCCATTCCTTAAGGATATCGATAACGCCGAGCTGCTTCGGCGTGCCGTCTATAAGCACGTTGAAGTTACAGGAGAAGTTATCCTCAAGAGAGGTCAGCTTAAAAAGCTTTGCCATAAGCTTGTCCGGATCAACTCCGCGCGCAAGGTCTATTGTGAGCTTGAAGCCGTTACGGTCAATCTCATCTCTGAAATCCTTTATTTCCTTTGCCTTGCCCGCCTTTACAAGCTCTGCGATCGTATTCATAATAAGCTCAATCGAGGTCGAATACGGTATCTGAGTAATATCTATGCAGTTTTCCGCCTTGTCATAGCTGTAGCGTGCGCGAAGCTTGATAGGTCCGCGTCCTGTTTCATATATACTCTTGAGCGCCTCCCTGTCATAAACAAGGAAAGCACCGCCTGCGAAATCGGGCGCTTTTATTATGTCAAGCATCTTATCAACCGTCGTATTCGGGCTCTTAAGAAGCTGTATCGCGCCGTCGCACACCTCGCCTAAATTAAACGAGCATATATTACTTGCAAGTCCGACCGCAATACCGAGGTTGGGCGAGACAAGTATATTCGGGAAGGAAACCGGCAGAAGCAGAGGCTCAAGCTGGGTAGCATCGTAGTTATCGACCATATCAACAGCGTTTTTATCAATACCCTCGAAAAGCTCGGACGCAAACGATTCAAGCTTTACCTCGGTATAACGCGCCGCCGCATATGCCATATCGCGGCTGTACTGTTTACCGAAGCTTCCCTTTGAATCGATAAAGGGATGCAAAAGCGTTTCGTTGCCGCGTGTAAGTCTGACAAGCGTTTCGTATATCGCCGCGTCACCGTGGGGGTTAAGCTTCATTGTAGAGCCGACAACGTTTGTACTCTTTGTTCTCGCTCCCGTAAGAAGCCCCATTTTATACATTGTATAAAGAAGCTTTCTGTGCGACGGCTTGAAGCCGTCTATTTCGGGGATAGCGCGGTCACGGATAACGTACATCGCGTACGGCATAAAGTTTGTGACTATAGTATCGGTTATTGGCTGATTTGTAATCTCAGCCTCCTTGCCTGTTGAAATATAATCGATCTTCTGTGTTTTTTTCTTCGCCATTTCTAAATCAAGCCTTTCGTTAGTTTGATTTTTACGGTTTTATAATATCGTAGCCCGCCGCCTTTATTATGCGGTTGTAAAGCGCAAGCGACAGCCCCTCTTTTTCAGGAAGTCTTGCATACGCTCTTATATATCCCCGCTCATCACAGGTGCGAAGCAGGGCAAAAAGCGATGCCGCATGTGAGATAATATCCTCTCGTTTTCCAAGAGAAAGAATATCCTTTTCTTCATATCCTGCGCAAAGAAGCGCATCTGTATCCTCGTCGCAGGCTATCACCGCCGTTGACCCGTCCGCCTTGTCAGAGACAAAGCTTATAAACGTATCGTCATCCGCATCAACAAGCGTAAGGCTTGCCTTGGGTGCATAATGGCGGTACTTCATTCCGGGTGCAAGCGGACGCTCGCCTTTATAAAGCTTCTGCGTGACCGCTTTATCAAGCCTTACCTCGCCGTAAAGCTCGGTGAGCTGTTCAAGCGTTACTTTTCCGGGTCTGAGAAGTGTGGGAGCATCTTCATCAAGCTTTATTATCGTTGATTCAAGCCCGATATTCGTGTCACCTCCGTCGATTATCATATCGACTCTGCCGCTTAAATCCTCTGTTACATGGCGCGCCGATGTAGGACTCGGCTTGCCCGAAAGATTTGCACTCGGAGCGGCTATCGGCACGCCCGCAAGCTCTATAAGCCTTCGTGCAACCGTGCTTTCGGGGACTCGCACGGCAACGCTGTCAAGTCCGCCTGTGACAGTGATCGGTATATTATCACGCTTTTTCAGTATTGCCGTGACAGGTCCCGGCATAAATTTTTCCGCAAGGCTCTCAAACGCTTGGTTAACATAAGCGTAATTTGAAGCGTCTGCGGCGCTTGCAAGATGTATTATAAGAGGATTGTCGCTCGGTCTTCCCTTTGCTGCGTAGATCTTTGACGAAGCATCCGCATCAAGCGCGCTTGCTCCAAGTCCGTATACGGTTTCGGTCGGGAAAGCTACGAGTCCGCCGCGCTTTATTATCTGTGCGGCACGTTCAAGTATCCTCTCGTTTTCTTCTTCATCTGCAGTAAGAACTGCTATTATGGTATCCATTATTCCTCACTGCCCTTTAATTTTTCGGCGGTATCCGCGCTTATAAGCGCTTCTATCATATCGTCAATATCACCGTCTATAAAGGTTTCTATTGAATATAGGGTCAAACCGATTCTGTGATCGGTGATTCTTCCCTGCGGGAAGTTATAGGTGCGTATACGCTCGCTTCGGTCGCCCGTACCCACCTGACTTTTACGTTCGCCCGCTATCTTGTCGCTTTGCTCTTTGAGTGCGATATCGTAAAGACGCGTACGCAATATTTTCATTGCCTTGTCGCGGTTTTTATACTGACTGCGCTCGTCCTGACACTCAACAACGATGCCCGACGGCTTATGGATTATACGGATAGCCGATTCGGTCTTGTTGACGTGCTGTCCGCCCGCACCGCTTGATTTGCAGGTTTCTATTTCAAGGTCTGCCGGATTGATCTCAACCTCGACCTCTTCAGCCTCCGGAAGCACGGCTACCGTAGCGGTTGAGGTGTGTATTCTTCCGGATGATTCGGTTTCGGGGACACGCTGAACTCTGTGAACACCACTTTCAAACTTAAGCTTTGAATAAGCTCCCTCACCCGAAAGCGAGAAGGATATTTCCTTAAATCCGCCAAGTCCCGTTTCGTTCACCGACAAAAGCTCGGTCTTGAAGCCTGCTTTTTGCGCATACATGGAATACATACGGTAAAGCACGGATGCAAAAAGTGCCGCCTCCTCACCGCCAGCGCCTGCGCGTATTTCAACGATTACGTTCTTGTCATCGTTAGGGTCACGCGGCAAAAGAAGTATTTTAAGCTCGTCATAAAGCGCAGCAAGCTGATCCTTAAGCTCATAATACTCCTCGCTTGCAAGCTCTCTCATCTCGGCATCAGCTTGTTTATCCTCGGAAAGCTCAAGTGCGCCGTTCATATCGCTTTCGCACTTCAAGTACTCTATATATTTTTCAACTATAGGTGTCAGTCCCTTGTGCTCGCGCATCAGGTTTTTGTATTTCTCAGCGTCGCTTATAATCTCAGGGTCTGATATTTCAAGCGATATATTATCGTATCTTGCCCTTACTTGTTTGAGTTTTTCAAGCATTATTTTCTCCGATCGTTAAGTTAAGCAAATATTGAAATCAAAGCACCGGCTACGGCGCTGAAAAGCCACACGTAGCAAACTATCAAAAGGCATTTCTTTGTCTCCTTGCAGGATTTGAACAGCACCGCTATTCCTGCACCCGCACCCGCGCAAAGTCCCGCAACGAGCGCACCGAATGAAATTGCCCCCTCTGCAAACAGTCCCGCGAGCATTACGCTTACGGCACAGCTCGGAACAAGTCCCAAAAGTGCGGTTATAAACGGCTGCAGATACTTTATGGAGCTCATCATACTCCTGATATTTTCTTCACCTATAAGTGATACTGCGCAGTTGAAAACAAATATCGTAAGTATTATGAAAAGTAACGTTACAAGCGTTCTCGCAATAGAATTTTTTATGATACCGCGGTTGGAATCGCAGAAGGAGCAACGATGGTGCTCGCCTGCCTCATGGAAATGCTGATCGTGTGCGTGATCGTGATGCGCGTGTGTCTCCTTATTGCTGTCGCGCAGCTTTCTTTTAGCAAGCTTAAGTATAAAATCAAGCGTATATCCCGCAATAAGTGCAAGCACAAGCTTTAAGATAAGCAACACAAAAAAGTAACGTGCAGTTTCGGGCACAGAAAGTATTATCGGAAGCGCCTCGTCAGAGGTAGCGATAAATACCGCGGCAAGTGCTCCTGCGCTTATAAGCCCTTCGGCATACAGATTTGAAGCTGCGACCGAAAAACCGCATTCGGGGAAAAGCCCTAAAAGTGCACCGCCAAACACTCCCGCACGTTTGCTTGAAAGCGCGTTTCTTAATTTATCAGCCGCCTTGTGTTCGATAATTTCGATAACAAGGAAGGCAATAAACAAAAGCGGAAGTATTTTAAGCGCGTCGGTAAGCGTTTCGCCGATTATATGAAGTATATTAAACTCGCCGTGCATATGCGTATGCGCGTGATCTGCATAAAGCATTATGGGGTTTATGCTCATATTTTCTCCGTCTTGCCGTCAATACGACGGCTTATATAAATCTCAAAACGAGGCGCTTTGCGCCCCGCTTTGCCAAAAATCTTACTTTACCGAAAATGCGTAGATTGTTGTATAATCGTACTTTTCACCCGGCTTAAGTACGGTCGACTTGAAAGTCGGCTGATTGGGTGCGTCGGGTGCGTGCTGTGTTTCAAGACAGAAAGCCGCACGCTTTACCTGCTTGAAGCCGCCCTTGAAGGGATAGGGGTGCGAAAGAAAGTTACCCGAATAGAACTGGACGCAGGGCTGGTTTGTATAAACGCTCATAACTCTGCCTGTTTCCTCTGCATATACCTCGCAGACCTTCTTCACGGTGCCGTCGGGCTTCAGGATATAGTTATGGTCATAACCGCCGCCGAGCTCGATCTGCTTGTCGCTTGTATCGTTGATGCCGTCGCCGATCTTCTTGGGTGTTCTGAAGTCAAAGGGTGTACCCTCAACAGCATAATCCTTACCTGTCGGGATAAGTGTTCCGTCCACCTCCGTGATATAATCGGAATCTATCTGCATATAGTGTGTTGCATTTGTTCCGAAGTCATAACCGCAAAGATTGAAGTATGTGTGGTTTGTAAGATTTACTACCGTATCCGCATCAGTTTCAGCTTCATAACGGATAGCAAGAGAATTATCCTCATCAAAAGTATAGGTTACCTTGACTGTAAGGCATCCGGGGAAGCCCTCGTCTCCGTCGGGGCTTACAAGTGTCATTATAAGACCTGCCTTATTCGCTTCAACAAAGGGAGTCGTGCCCCATATCTTCTTGTCAAAGCCGACGTTTCCGCCGTGGAGAGTCTTTGTGCCGTCATCATTGAGCGGAAGTGTGTACTCCTTGCCGTTGAGCGTAAACTTACCGTTTGCAATACGGTTGCCGTAGCGTCCGATAAGCGCGCCCTGATAGCCGTCACTTTCAAGATAACCCTCGATCTTGTCAAAGCCGCAGATAACGTCTGCGAGTTTACCGTCACGGTCGGGCATTATAAGCTTATTTACGATTCCGCCGTAGTTGAGTATTGTAACCGATGCACCGTTATTTGCGGTAAATGTGTATGCGTAAACCTCTTCTCCTGTGGGAAGATTTCCGAATAATGCTTTTTCAAACGTCATAATATGTTCCTCACTTTTATGTAATAATCTTAAAATTATTCGCCGAAGCCGTTAGGATTCTTTGCCTGCCAGTTTGCGCTGTCGCGGCACATTTCCTCGATACCGCGCTTTGCCGACCAGCCAAGCTCTCTGTACGCCTTTTCGGGATCTGCGTAGCATTCGTCAATATCTCCGGGGCGACGGGGAGCGATCTTATAGTTTACCTTAAGTCCCGTAGCCTTTTCGTATGCCTTGACGATATCAAGCACCGAGTAACCATTACCCGTACCGACGTTATAATAGTCGATACCCTCAAGGCTCTGAAGCTTATCAAGCGCCTTAAGATGAGCGTTTGCAAGGTCAACAACGTGGATATAATCGCGCACGCCTGTACCGTCGTGAGTATTATAGTCGTTACCGAATACGCTCAAGCACTCACGCTTACCGATAGCAACCTGTGCAACGTAAGGGAGAAGATTGTTTGGTATTCCGCAGGGGTCTTCACCGATAAGTCCGCTTTCATGTGCACCGATCGGATTGAAGTAGCGGAGAATAGCAACGCTCCAATCCTTATCAGCTACGCAAAGGTCCTTGAGTATACGCTCGATCATAAGCTTTGTTTCGCCGTAAGGGTTGGTTGTCGAAAGCGGGAAATTTTCCTTGATCGGTACACTTTCGGGCTTTCCGTATACTGTTGCGGATGATGAGAATACGATCTTCTTTGCACCGTACTTGCTCATAAGCTCGCAAAGGTTAAAGGTTGAGGTAAGATTGTTATGATAATAAAGAAGCGGCTTTTCAACACTTTCACCAACCGCCTTGAGTCCTGCGAAATGTATAGCGGATTCAATGTTGTTTTCCTTGAATACGCGCTCGCAGGCTTCCTTATCAAGAAGGTCCGCCTCGTAGAACTTGAAATCCTTACCTGTGATCTGTTTTATTCTGTCAAGCACGACCGGCTTTGAATTGCAGAAGTTATCGAGAATTACGATCTCACGTCCGTCATTGAGAAGCTCGACCGCGGTATGTGAGCCTATGAAGCCGGCTCCGCCTGTTACAAGTATTGCCATGATTATCTCCGTTCTCCGCCTATGCGGGATTTGTGTATTTATGTAAAATTATTTCCAGAGCCCGTCCGGATAGTCGCCCTTAGCGACAGAATCCTTTATAAACGCTTCAAGCACGGGCTTATCGTCGTGATAGGTAACTCCGTACCACTTTGCATTCGTTTCAAGAACTCTTGCATCGCACTTGTTTTCCTTGATAGCGCGTGCTACAACAAAGGGTAAGAAGAATTCGCCCTTGAGCTTATCCGCTTTGCCTGTATCAACATCGTCAAGGAACTTATCGAAATCCTTTTCAAGCATATCGAATATTTCGGGAGTGAAGCCCCAGAAATTCATAGACACGGTCGATCTGCGATCAAGGTCATACCACTTTCCGTCCTCGAGGTACTGTACAACACCGTCGTTTTCCTGGATCTTTGTGCACTCGGTAACCTGTGTAAGAAGTCCGTTTTCGATCTCACAAACGCCGCGTGCAACGCTTCCGTTTTCGGTTATCGTATTTTCAAGCACGTAGCCGACCATAGCAAAGTGCGCCTTGTCGCCGCCGGCCCTTACGTCCTTTAAGAAGTCTGCAAGGCGGGCATATGCATCCGCACCGTAAAAATCGTCTGCGTTAACTACGATAAAGTTTTCCTTCACAACGTCCTTGCAGCAAAGGATCGCGTGTCCCGTACCCCAGGGCTTTACGCGTCCTTCGGGAACGCTTCTGCCTGCGGGAAGAGCATCCATATCCTGGAAAACGTACTTGACCTCAACGCTTCCCTCTATTCTGCTTCCGACAGTTTCTCTGAATATATCATAGTTTTCACGCTTGATTATGAAAACCACCTTATCTATTCCGGCTCTTTTCGCATCGTAGATAGAAAAATCAACTATAAATTCTCCGTGAGGAGTTACAGGGTCGATCTGCTTGAGACCTCCGTAGCGAGAGCCCATTCCCGCCGCCATAATAACGAGTGTCATATTTAAAAACCTCCGTGGTAAAAATTATTTTCTTGTATCGTCAAAAAGCGATATTCTCTTTTCGTGTCTGCCGCCCATAAACTCGGTCGTAACGAAAAGCTCGACCATATCACAGGCAAGACCTGCTCCGACGACTCTGCCGCCAAGACAAAGCACGTTTGCATCGTTATGAAGACGTGTCATTCTTGCGCTGAAGGTATCCGCGCAGCAAGCTGCTCTGATGCCTCTGTGCTTATTTGCCGCCATACTCATACCGATTCCCGTACCGCACACGAGTATTCCGAGCTCGCAAGATTTATTGTCGAGTGCCGCACAAACCTTTTCGGCATATATCGGATAATCCACGCTTTCGGTAGAATCACATCCGAAATCCTCATATTCGCAACCGAGCTCGACAAGCTTTTTGATTATTTCAATCTTAAGCTCATATCCGCCGTGATCACATGCTATCGCTATTTTTTTCATCGTTAGAAATCCTTTCATAGGAAAAATATTATAACGCATAAGCGTTTGTTAACTGTTATTTTGAAGCAAGCCTTTCAAGCCGCTCGCGCTCTGCCTGTGCGGGTCTTAAATACACCGCGGCAAGTTTCTTATCGGTAAAGACCGATTTATCAAGTGCAGCCTTGTATATACATTCCGCCGTCTGCGCTACCGAATACGCACTTACAAGCTTAAGCATTTCGGGAGTGTCCTTTATCCGCGCACTTTTTGCAAGGTCACGCACTCTGTCGTATCCGTCGCCGACAAAATAGAGGCTCTTTTTCTTTTCCTTTGCAAGAGCTTCTGCTTCTTTTATAAGCTCATCCGGCAGATCAAGCTTATCCGGTGTCAGCCTTGTAAGCTTTTCGCCGTCACTTTCGAATACCGCATTGTAAAGTCCGCACCTGCGAGCGTCTGTCACCGGTACTATAAGCGCGTTTGCTTCGCGAAAAGCCCACGCGGTCGCTTCAAGAGTTGAAACTCCAACACAGGGGATGCTTTTACCAAACACAAGTCCCTTGACAAGAGCAACGCCTATGCGTATTCCCGTAAACGAGCCCGGTCCTACCGTGCAGGCAAGCATATCAAGCGAATCTACATCGCATTTTGCTCTTTCAAGCACGTCCTTCACCATTGCAAGCAAAGTTTCACTGTGGGTATTCGTTGTATTTATAAAGGATTCGGCAAGCCTTCTGTCGTCCTCACAAAGAGCGACACTTGCGCAAAGAGCGCTTGAATCTATTGCAAGTATCTTCACTTCAACTCCACCTCTTTTACGCTTATACGTCGCGAATTTTCATCAATCTTTTCAATATCGACCCTGATGTGATGTGACGGCAGAGCAAATTCTATGTTTTCGCTCCACTCGGTAATTATAAGCGCATCCCTTGTAAAATACAAATCAAAGTCTATTGAATCAAGATCGTCCCAATCGCTTACTCTGTACATATCGAAATGAAAAAGTGTCGGCTTTGAAAGACCGCTTGGTGAATATTCATTGACTATTGAATAGGTGGGACTTGTAACGGGGGCTCCGCTTGCAAGCTGAGACGCCACTCCTCTTACAAATGCCGTCTTTCCTGCGCCGAGATCACCGTACATCGCAACAAAGCGTTCTCCCTTTTGCAAGCAAAGCAAAGCAAGCTCTTTTCCTGCTTCTTCGGTTTCCTCAACCGTATGAGTTGTAATCGTATAATCCATCATTTATCATCCAAAACAAGCCTCAGACAAGCAAAATATACCTCCAAAGCTATGTATAAATCGGCAAAATCGGCGTCGCACATGCGACGCCGCTATTCGTTTGACTTAACCGATATAAGGAAGTGTGAGATAGCCCTGCCACTTCGCAAGATAACGTGAAACTATAACGTTATCGGTAGACGTAAGCACGCCGTCCTTATCAACGTCGCATGCGAGCATATCGATAGTCGAGTCACCGTAGCCCTGCCACTTAGCAAGGTTACGGGAAACTATAACGTTGTCGGTGGAATCGGCAACTCCGTTTCCGTCAGCGTCACCGTATACAAATGATCTGTATTCAGCCGTCACTTCCGTAGCTGCCGTAATATTATCAAAGGACTTGTTCCATCCCGTGAACACATATCCGACGCCGTTTGCATCAGCTCTTACAGGTGTCACAGGAGCAGTAGCAGACTCGCCTTTTTTTACCTTTTCGGTTTTGAGAACGTTTCCGTTCCAATCAAGGAACTTAACCTCATAGTCTCCGGGAAGAAGCTTTACGTATCCATTTAAATAAGCAAGCGTAACTCTCTTCACCTCTGCATTATACGCAATTCCGTCATTAAGGGATATCGAAAGTGCTTTACCCACTGCGGCATCCTTATCAACTGCAAAGTTAAGATATACGAGAGTTCCGTTTGCCGTAATATTTTCCTTGGACGTCGAATCCGAAAGATAAATCGTATACGGATTGGACGCAAGGTCTATCTCATCGTTTGAGCAGAATGAATTGGAAATGACCTCACCTGCTTCGACAGATGTAAGCGTGAGAGCCTCGTCGTATGTGAGCTTTGTGAGGATCGATATGATTCCCTGATTGTTCTTCACAAGCACGGGAACCTTTACAGATTCTGTTCCCTCTACGACCTCAACGCTTTCAATTGCAACAGTGGTAATTGCCGCGGATACCGTTGCGGTCATCAAAGCGGCCAATATTACCGCAAAAAACACGAGTGTAGTAAATCGGAGTAACTTATTCATTGAATTATCCTTTTCCTTTCACGCATACTTGCGCGTTGTTTATAATGCCAAAAGTATACACACTAACATAATATCATATTTTGAAGACAAAGTCAAGAGATATCTCACTCTATTCCCATAAAAATGCAATCATATTTGAATGCGTCAATAAAAAGCATAAAAACTTCGCCGAATGATGCAAATATTTTGTCAAGGGTCTTGACTTGAGGCAATAAATGTGTTATCATTCCTACAGAAATTATATTTATGGTTGGTTTTATATGCTCGGTACAATTTTTGATATAAAGGAATTTTCGGTACACGACGGTCCCGGCGTGCGCACTACCGTTTTCCTCAAGGGCTGTCCTTTGAGATGCAAATGGTGTCACAACCCCGAGGGACTGTCACCGTACCCTCAGATAATGGTCAAGGAAAATCAGTGCACTCACTGCAAACGATGCTTTAATCCATGCGGACATGAAATATGCAAAAAATACGGCAGATGCCTTTTCGCCTGCCCGCTTGGTCTTATTTCGCTGACAGGAAAGGAAATGGACAGCGCAGACGTTGCCGCAAAGATTCTGAGAGGCAAGGATTTTATGCGTATGTCCGGCGGAGGCGTCACAATATCGGGCGGAGAG
Source organism: Clostridia bacterium (assembly GCA_017646005.1). Taxonomy (GTDB): domain Bacteria; phylum Bacillota; class Clostridia; order Oscillospirales; family CAG-272; genus UBA4717. The sequence continues at coordinate 18,994 of JAGCNJ010000064.1, forward strand.
CCTCTTATGCAGCATGAATTTACACTTGATCTGCTCAAACGCACAAGCGAGCTTCACCGCGCAATACAGACAAGCGGCTTTGCTTCAAACAAGGTCTTTTCGGATGTAATTGCAAACACCGACTACGTTATGATGGATCTAAAGCTTATCGACCCCGTTATGCACAAGGAATATACCGGAGTTGATAATACCGTGATACTCGAAAATGCGGAGATCCTCAAAAAAAGCGGAAAGGCTCACGTATTCCGCGTACCGCTGATACCCGATATAACCGATACGGAAGAAAATCTGCGTGCAATAAGCGAAATCGCGGGAGATTCCCCCGTGGAGCTTCTTCCCTATAACGTAATGGCAGGCGCAAAATATAAGAGCGTCGGTCTTACATACCCCCTTGAGGGACATAAAACGGAAAACAATAAAATAGACATATCAATTTTCAAGAGAGGTAAACTTCTATGAACGTTTTCAAAAATCTTAAGGTCTGGGCAAAGGATCCGGACGGCGCAAAGATCTATCTCGCGCCCACCAAGAATGCCGGTGAATACGCAAGCGAAGACAAGGACATCACGGTAAAGATATCAACTGTCAAGCGCGGCAATATCACCGCCGTATACATAGACGCCGTAAAGGACCGCGACCATTTCAACAAGGATTACGCAGTCGGCTTCGCTTCAAACGAGATCGACGGACTTAAGCGTTATTTTGCAAACCATATGTGGTGTGCTTTCTGGTGCAAGACACAGTTTTCAACCGATCTCACGGCTCTTACCGTAGATACACAGGGCTTCTTATATGAGAAAAACGATGGAAAATACTCTCTTCTCCTCCCTGTATGCGATGCCGTTTACAAATGTACGCTTTTCGGCGATTCGGACGGTATCAACGTAGGCGTATCGAGCTATCACCCCCGTCTTTCCAAGGTTGAGCATACACTCGCTCTTATGATAGACGACGGCGAGGTGTCGCCATACAATATGGTACGCGACAGCGCTGAATACGCCTTCGAGCTTATGGGTACCGGAATACATACCCGTGAATACAGACGCTATCCCGAAATATTCGACTACCTCGGCTGGTGCTCATGGGATGCTATGAACATCAACGTCAGCGAGGACGGATGTGTTGAAAAGTGCAAGGAATTTTCAGACAAGGGTATTCCCGTCAAGTGGGCGATTATCGACGATATGTGGGCTGAATGCCGCGGACTCAACAAGCGCCCCTACAAGAACGACAATATGTTCCATCAGATGCATACAAGCGCCCTCACCTCATTCGAGGCAGACCACGAGCGCTTTCCTCACGGACTCAAGCATTGCATCTCGGAAATGAACAAATACGGCATTGAGGTCGGTATGTGGCACCCCACAACAGGCTATTGGCTCGGAATCGACCCCGAAAGTGAGCTTGCAGAAAAATACGCAGACTGCCTCCAGATGGTTCCCAGCGGCAGACTCGTGCTTAAAATGGAACGCGAAAAGGTGTTCAAATTCTTCAATGCATTCCACGAGTTCTTCAGAGAGTGCGGTGCAAAGTTTGTAAAGGTCGATAACCAGAGCTATCTGCGCGCAAATTACACCGGCGTTTATCCGATCGGTAAGGCGGCGCGCGAATTACATGCAGGTCTTGAAGCATCCGTCGGTGCAAACTTTGATAACAATATGATCAACTGTATGTGTATGGCAAACGAAAATATGTGGAACAGACCTGTAAGTGCCATCAACCGTCAGTCGGGCGACTTCCAGCCTGAAAACCGCGAGTGGTTTATCTTCCACATACTCCAATGCGTATACAGCTCTATGATACAGAGCGAATTCTACTGGCCGGACTACGATATGTGGTGGACAGACGACGGTCAGGCAAGAAAGAACAGCTTACTCCGCGCTATTTCGGGCGGTCCTATCTACGTAAGCGACAAGATCGGACGCTCCAACAAGGAGATCCTCGATCCGCTTGCATACGACGACGGCCGTATCCTCAGATGTGATATTCCCGCACGTCCCACGGCAGATTCACTTTTCAACGATCCCGAAACCTCAAAGCATCCGCTTAAGGTATTCAACACCTGCTCAGGCGGAAAATACGGCGTTATCGCTACCTATAACCTCGACAAAAATGGCAAGGCTGTTCGCGGCACTATTTCCCCCGACGATGTTGTAGGTCTTGTGGGCGAGGAATTTGCTGTATACGAATATAACACCGGAAAGGTTCGCATGCTAAAGAAGGGCGAATCCTTCACCTACACTCTCAAGGATCACGACGATTACCGTCTGTTCATCATTTCTCCCTTTGATAAGAACGGCATAGCGATGCTCGGACGTATCGACAAGTTTATGTCACCCGTCGCTATTCTCGACAGCTTCGATACAAGCTACAGTGTATATGAGGGCGGTAAGATCGCATTCGTTCACAGAGGCAGACGTGCATTCACCGCGGTTTGTGAAAGCGGCGAATACAAGGTTGAAAGAAACGGCTCTGTATGCACCTTTGAATCAAAGAGAAGCGACCTTCACTTCATACTTAAGTAAAAAGAAAGAAGGTATGCCTCAACTGCCGTGCAGTTGAGGCATACGATATTAAAATGCTTGAATTCAAACCGATAACACCCGATGATTTCAGTGTGATGAAGCCATATTTTGAAAACGCTGGGCTTTCATCGGGAATAGTTTTTATGTGGCGACATCACTATAATACAAGCTATACAATTATAAACGATACGCTGATCACGAAAAATGAATATATGGGTAATACAAGCTTTTCAATACCTGTAGGCAACGACGTTACAGGTGCGCTTGAGCTTATATGCAAATACGCTGATGATAATGGCATTGACCCCGTTATAAGCTTTGTTACAAAAGACTCACTTGCACTTCTCTCGGAGCTTTACGAGTGTTACGCCGTATCCGAGCGCGATCTTGCAGACTATATTTACCTCGCAGAGGATCTTGCGTATATGCGCGGAAGAAAATACAGCGGTCAGCGTGGTCATATAAACTATTTTACGAAAAACTACCCCGACTTTGAATTCAGGAATATTGACAGCACAAATATAGACGAAGTAAAAGCTTTTTACGCGGATTACCTCAAAGCAAGAGGTAAAACCGACGAAAGCTTTCTTGCGGAGGCAGATATTCTGCCGGAAATATTCGATAATCCGCAGCTTTACGGCTTTGACGGCCTTACTCTTTACGCACACGGCAAGGTAGTTGCGTTCGCTATGGGCGAGAGTGTCAACGACACACTGTGGGAGCATATAGAAAAAGCCGACCCAGGCGTGCGCGGAGCATATCAGATGATAGCATCGGGCTTTGCAAGATGCTATGCCGACAAGGTAAAATACGTAAACCGCGAGGACGATGCCGGCGACGAAGGGCTGAGAAAATCAAAGCTTTCTTATCAACCCGTAAAGCTTGAAGAAAAATTCTCGGTCACACTTATAAAAAGGAAAATATCCGTGAGCCCGGCAAAATCTGCAGACTGAATGTAAAAATATCAGGTTTTATCGCTCATTTGCCGATTTTTGTGAAAATACTGTTGACAAATCGGCAAAATTATGGTATCATCTAACTAAACTATGATAGAGGCGCGTTGTGCGATCAGTAATCAGAGCTTTACGGACTTGTGCAGGTCTATTGCTTTGGTAAAAGGCGCAGACGCCGAAGAGAGACAAGGGCACAGGTCTTCTCTGGTCGGACAGAATAAGATCTGTCAGACTGTCGCTTTCGCGGAGAGCTATCTGTTTTATAAATGATACGTGTATATCTTTTTACGTGGATATTTATAGGCGGGCAGTCATCTGTGATGGCTGCTCTGTTTGTTGTAATTACTTAAACGATTGGAGATAATTATGAAAAAGACAGTATTCAAGGGTATTGCTACCGCACTTATCACCCCTCTTGACGAAAACGGGATCAATTACGATAAGTTCGGCAGACTCATCGATTGGCAGATCAATGAGGGCGTAAACGCGCTCGTTGTATGCGGAACCACAGGTGAAGCGTCTACCCTCACAGACGAAGAGCACAGAAATGCAATAAGTTATGCTGTAAAGAGATCCGCAGGAAGAGTTCCTGTTATCGCAGGCACGGGAAGTAACGACACCGATTACGCGCTTGAGCTTTCAGCTCACGCAGTAAACGCGGGTGCAGATGCGCTTTTGGTCGTTACACCCTACTATAACAAAGCCACGCAAAAGGGACTTTACAATATGTTCACCAAGATTGCTGATGCGTCCGCAAAGCCGATCATCCTTTACAACGTCCCCTCGCGTACAGGCGTTAACATTGAGCCCAAGACATATGAGGCTCTTGCAGAGCACAACAACATCGTCGGCATCAAGGAAGCCAACGGCAACATATCCAAGATAGTTGAAACCATGGCACGCGTTCGCGGAAAGCTTGATCTTTATTCAGGCAACGACGATCAGATCGTGCCCCTTATGGCACTCGGCGGCATCGGTGCTATCTCGGTGCTTTCCAACGTGCTTCCAAGGGAAAGCGTTATGATAACAGACAGCTTCTTTGCAGGCGACATTCAGAAGAGTGCCGAGCTTCAGTGTAAGTATCACGATCTTATTGACGCTCTCTTCTGCGAGGTCAATCCGATACCCGTAAAGGCGGCTATGGCGGCTATGGGTTTCTGCGATAACTACTTACGTCTTCCCTTAACACCTATGGAAAAGGACAACGAGGAGAAAATGCTCGCAATAATGAAGGCTCACGGCGCAATCTGAGTGCCTGATGCCAAAAGGAGTAAAACGTAACATGAAGATCATAATAAACGGTGCAGGCGGATTTATGGGCCGTGAGGTCGCAAAAATCGTAAACGAGCGCGACGATATTGAAATCGCGGCACTCGTTGATATTCAAGGCGGCGAGGGAATTCTGACTTCCCTTGCAGACTTTACGGGCAAAGCTGACGTTATAATCGATTTTTCGCATCACAGCGCAACGGTTGAGCTTATAGACTCTGCCGAAAAGCTGGGCATACCGCTTGTTCTCGCAACTACGGGACACACTCCCGAGGAGCTTGAGTATATAAATACTCACACCGATAAGATACCCGTGTTTTTCAGCGCAAATATGTCACTTGGCGTTGCTATGCTCGTAAAGCTTTCGCGCGAATGTGCGAAAATCTTTCCGGATGCCGATATAGAGATAGTCGAAAAGCATCACAACAGAAAGCTTGACGCTCCGAGCGGCACTGCGCTTATGCTGGCAAATGCGCTCACAGAGGAAAGAGAAAACGCAAAGCTTGTATTCGGACGTTGCGGACAGGCAAAGCGTGAAAAGGGTGAGATAGGTATTCACGCGCTTAGACTCGGCGACGTGGTCGGCGAGCATGAAATCATAATAGATATGGGTACGGAAACGCTTTCGCTCAAGCATACGGCTCATTCACGCGCGCTTTTTGCACGCGGTGCAATCGAGGCGGCAGCGTTTATCGCAGATAAAAATCCCGGAAAATATACTATGACAGAGCTTATCGCCAATAGCTGAGCCTTAATTTTACAAACAGAGGAAATAAAAATGCTTCACACTAATCTTTCGGTAAACGAAAAAGGTCATCTCGCACTCGCAGGAGTAGATACGGTCGAAATGGCTGAAAAATACGGTACTCCGCTTTATCTCGTGGACGAGGAGCGAATAAGAGAAAAAATGCGCACTTATATTGGTGCTATGAGTAAATATTTCCCGGAAGGCTCAATGCCTCTGTTCGCTTCAAAGGCACTTTGTCTGAAAAAAATATACAAAATAGCAAATGAAGAGGGTATGGGTATAGACCTTGTTTCTCCCGGTGAGCTTTATACGGCAAGAGCGGCAGGCTTTCCGCTTGAAAAGGCGTATTTTCACGGCAACAACAAGACCGATGAGGATATAAAGCTTGCGGTAGATTCAGGTCTTGGATATTTTGTAGCAGACAACCGTGAGGAGCTTGACTCGATAAACCGCATAGCAGGTGAAGCAGGTATCAATCAGAAGATCCTTTTAAGACTCACACCCGGAATCGACCCTCACACCCATGCCGCTATCACCACCGGCAAGGTGGACTCCAAATTCGGCACAGCGATAGAAACGGGACAAGCGTTTGAGCTTGTAAAGTATATTTTAACTCTCCCCAATATCACACTTGAAGGCTTCCATTGTCATATCGGCTCACAGTGCTTTGAAATAAAGCCCTTCTGCGATGCAGCCGACATTATGATAATGTTTATGGCAAGGGTAAAAAGCGAGCTTGGATATCTTGCCACAACACTCAATCTCGGCGGCGGCTTCGGAGTAAGATATACCGAAAATGACGGTGATATCGACATTGACGAAAGCATAAAGCTCATCGCAAAGCATATAGACAGCACCTGTGCAAGATTCGAGTTTGAAAAGCCGCGCGTGCTTATGGAGCCGGGCAGAAGCATCGTTGCAGATGCGGGCGTTACGCTTTACACGGTAGGAAGCGTCAAGACTATCACAGGCTATAAAAGCTACGTTTCAATAGACGGCGGTATGGCGGATAATCCAAGATACGCGCTTTATCAGTCGGCGTACACCGTTCTCAACGCAAGCCGTGCAAAAGAAGCTCCCGACATCACCGTTACTGTAGGCGGAAGATGCTGTGAAAGCGGCGACCTTATCCAAGAAGGAGTCAAGATAAAAACACCTGTACGCGGAGAAAAGCTTGCGGTGCTTGTAACCGGTGCTTACAACTGTTCAATGGCATCAAACTACAACCGACTTCCCCGTCCGGCTATGGTAATGATAAAGGACAAAAAGGACACTCTCGTGCTCAGGCGCGAAAGCTTTGAGGATCTGATCCGAAACGATATGGACTAAAAAAATACCCGAGTGGAATCACTCGGGTATTTTTTACATATTCGTAAATTTATGAGAGTTGACTTTTAACAAATAAAGTGGTAATATTTATATTAAGCATCAAATATTACTTCAGGATAACGTTATGAAAAAAAGAGAAAAAAGAAAAAACAAAATAGACCAGCTTGTAGAAAAGATAAAGCAGGATAAGATAGCTTTTGCTGTATATGCAATTTTAAGACTTATCGTTATTGTGATTCTTGTGAGAAGCATTTTCTTAAGAGAATGGGAAAGCGTTTTTATGTGTGCACTTACATTAACACTTCTCTTGCTTCCGCCTTTTATAGAAAAAAAGTTTAATCTTGAATTGCCGACAGGCCTTGAAATTACCGCGTTTGTCTTCGTTTTTTGTGCCGAAATACTTGGAGAGCTTGGTGCATACTATGTCAAAATACCCTTTTGGGACACGGCGCTTCACACAACAAGCGGATTTATATTCGCAGCCTTCGGCTTTTGCTTGCTCGACCTGCTTAACCGTAACAAAAGGGTAAATCTTACGCCTATTACACTCGCACTTGTTGCTTTTTGCTTTTCTATGACCGTTGGCGTTGTATGGGAATTTTTTGAATTTTCCGCAGATATGTTTATCAACACAGATATGCAAAAGGATACGATCGTCCGCGGCTTATACACAGTGTTGCTTGATCCCACTCTTGAAAACGAGGTTGTTGCAATTGAAAACATCGTAAAGACCACTCTTGAAACAGCGGACGGTCAAAGCATCGTTATAAACGGTTATATTGATATCGGAATTGCCGACACGATGAAGGATCTTTTCGTAAACTTTATAGGTGCTGTGGTATTCTGTATCTTCGGATATATCTATATAACCAAGCGCGGAAAGCGCGCGTCTCGCATAGTCGCGGGCTTTGTGCCAAAGGTAGTTTCAAACGACGAAAAGGAAGCGCTTGGCGAGGATAACGATGAATGATATAACAAAAGATATGCAGCTTGCCGAAAAGCTCGCGCTTGCAGTAAAAGCGGTAGGAGGATGCGCCTATTTTGTTGGCGGATGTGTACGTGACAAGCTTTTGGGTATTCCCTGCGGGGATCTTGATATAGAGGTGCACGGAATACTCCCGGAAACACTTGAACGTATACTCGACACGCTTGGTCACACGCGCACAGTCGGACTTTCATTCGGCATATGGAGCCTTGATCATACAAATATCGACGTAGCTATGCCGCGCACCGAAAAAGCCACAGGCAAAGGACACCGCGATTTCAAGACCTTTATAGACCCGTATCTGCCCGTTGAGCTTGCCGCGCAAAGGCGCGATTTTTCAATAAATGCTATAATGGAAAACGTGCTCACCCACGAGCTTACAGACTGCTTCGGCGGCATAGAGGACTTGAAAAACGGCGTGATACGTCACGTAAACGATCAAAGCTTCACCGAAGACCCGTTGAGGGTACTTCGCGGTGCAGGCTTTGCCGCGCGTTTTGGCTTTACACTTGCAGAGGAAACTGCGGCTTTGTTTAAGAAAATGCCGCTCGGTGAGCTTTCGCGCGAGCGTGTTTTTGCCGAGCTTGAAAAGGCGTTGCTGAAGGCCGAGCATCCCTCGGTATTTTTTGACGTATTGCGCGACACAGATCAGCTTGACACCTGGTTTGCTGAAATAAAGGCTCTTATCGGCGTAGAGCAATCGCCTGTCTATCACGCCGAGGGTGATGTTTACAACCACACGATGCTTGTGCTTGATAAAGCGGCAGAGTTGCGGTCTACGGCTAAAGAACCCCTGTATTTTATGCTTTCTGCCCTGTGTCACGATTTCGGAAAGCCAACAACTACCTCTGTCATAGACGGCAGAATCCGCGCTTTTATGCACGAAAACGTGGGAGTTGATATCGCGCACAGATTCATCACACGCCTCACAAGCGAGCGCGCGCTTTCAAGATACGTGCTTAATATGATAAAGCTTCATATGCGCCCGAATATGCTTGCAGGTCAAAATGCGGGCGAAAAGGCGTATTTCAAGCTTTTCGACGAAGCGATAGAGCCGCGTGATCTGCTCTTGCTTGCAAAAGCAGATTTTTACGGCTCTGTATCCGATAGCAAAGGCGAGTATACGCAAACCGAAGAAAAGCTGATTTATGAGCTTTGCGAATTTGAAAAGCTTATGAAAAAGCCGCACGTCACGGGAGCTGACCTCATAGCGGCGGGCTTAAAGCCGAATGAAGATTTCAGCAAATTGCTTGAGCTTGCGCACAAGCTACGGCTTGCCGGAGTCGACAAGGACACCGCCCTTTCGCAGGTGATTGCAGAGGCGGAGAAATGAGAAAGGTAGAAAAAATGAAAATAACTGAAAAACTGATGTTTGATAAAAATGCGTTAACTGAATACGGACCAATCACTATCGTTGCTTTCGGCGACAGCGTTACTCACGGTGCTCTTGCCCAGGGTGAAATCAATTACGAAACCGTCTATTGGAACAGGCTTAAGAAAAAGATTAACCAAGTAAACAATTACGTGCCTGTCAACGTAATAAACGCAGGCATTGGCGGCACAAGTGCAAAATCTTCTCTTGAAAGAATGGAAAAACAGGTCCTTGTACATAATCCCGATCTGATAATAGTTTGCTTTGGACTGAACGACGTAAACAATCCTCTTAATGAATATCTTGATTCTCTTGAAAAGATATTTGACAGAGGTCTGAAAAGCGGGGCTGAGGTTATTTTTATGACTCCGAATATGCTTAATACCTCTGTTTTGCCGGACGTTCCGTCAATGTATTATAATTACGCTATAAAGACCGCAGAACTGCAGAACAGCGGTGTTTTTGATCTTTATATAGAGTCGGCTGTCACTTTGGCAGAAAAAATGAAGGTCAAAGTTTGCGATTGCTACAAGAAGTGGAAAAAGCTCAGCGAAACACAGGATATTACATATCTTCTTGCAAACCGCATTAACCATCCGACCAAAGAGATGCACGAGCTGTTTGCACAAAGTCTTTTTGACCTGATTTTCGAAGGGGAGAATATTATTTCAGACACGGATAACAGCACTATGTATGAGGAGAAATAATTATTTGTCAGCCTAACACAAAAAACACGAGGAAAAATTCCTCGTGTTTTTTGTGTTAGTATTACTTATAATATTCTGCCGCCGATTCAAAGAGCTTCATGTCGTAGTTGCCCTCGACGTTCTGATAGGTTCCGTTGCTTATACGCTCGGAATGTCCCATCTTACCGAATACTCGTCCGTCGGGTGATGTTATACCCTCGATCGCGTAGTTGCTCGTATTCGGGTTAGCGCCTATCGCATATGTAGGCGCACCGTCAAGATCAGCATACTGTGTTGCTATCTGTCCGTTTGCCGCAAGCTCAAGTATAAGCTTTTCGTCGGCAATAAATCTTCCCTCACCGTGAGAAATCGGCACGTTGTAAACCTCACCGGGCTTGGTGTTCATAAGCCACGGGGACTTGTTTGAAAGCACGCGTGTACGAACTATTCTCGACTGGTGGCGTCCGATCACGTTGTATGTAAGTGTGGGGCTGTCCTCTGCCGCATCGCGGATCTCACCATAAGGAACGAGTCCGAGCTTGATTATAGCCTGGAAGCCATTACATATACCGCACATAAGTCCGTCACGGTTCTTGAGAAGCTCGTTTACCGCCTCGCTTACCGCGGGGTTTCTGAAGAACGCCGTGATAAACTTACCAGAGCCGTCCGGCTCGTCACCGCCCGAAAAGCCTCCGGGGATGAAGATTATCTGAGAATCCTTTATTCTCTTAACCGCTTCTTCTACCGACTCTGCGATATCCGAGGGCTTGGTATTACGGATAACCATAATATCCGCATCCATTCCGGCGCGCATTACCGCTCTTGCGCTGTCGTATTCGCAGTTTGTGCCGGGGAATACGGGAATAAGCACGCGGGGCTTTGCAACAGTTATCCTTGAGTGCGAAAGACTATTCTGATCTCTGTGTGTATCGGGGAGTATCGCGCTATTTTCTTCGGTCTTGATGTTGCAGGAGAATACCGATTCAAGCTTGTTTTCGTATATTTCAAGAAGCTCGTGCGAGCATACCTTAACGCCCTTATATGACATCGGGCACGCCTTTGTTGTGCGTCCGAGAAGGATCTCGCCGTCAATAGGAGTATCGTCTGTCATTTCAAGCACGAACGCGCCGTAGCTATATGCAAAGAGCGTTTCAAGCGATACGCTATCGTCAAAAGCAAAGCCGTAGCCGTTACCGAAGCCCATCTTCATAACCGCCTCTGCAACACCGCCGTATACGGGAGTATACGCCGCGCTTACACGTCCATCTCTCATAAGCTTGTTTACCTTATTGTAAAGAGCGATCTCGCTTTCGCTTACAGGGAGGAGTCCGTCCTTTGTATATTCGGGCTTAAGGAGGATTACTCTGCTGTCAGCCTTCTTGAATTCGGGCGAGATAACGTCCGAAAGCTTACCTGTCGTTACCGCAAAGGAAACGAGTGTCGGCGGAACGTCTATATCCTCAAACGAGCCGCTCATCGAGTCCTTACCGCCGATAGATGCCGCGGAATAATCAAGCTGTGCGCCGAATGCACCCAAAAGTGCTGCCATCGGCTTGCCCCAACGCTTTGAATCGCGCATAGGCTTTTCAAAATATTCCTGGAAGGTAAGGAAGATATCCTCATAGCTTGCGCCTGTCGCGATAAGCTTGGATATTGATTCAACTACCGCAAGATAAGCTCCGTGATAGGGGCTCTTTTCGCTTATGTAAGGGTTATATCCCCAGGACATAAAGGAAACGGTATCTGTTTCACCCTTTTCAAGCGGTATCTTGTGTACCATAGCCTGAATAGGCGTGTGCTGATTTGCTCCGCCGAAGGGCATAAGCACCGAGCCTGCACCGATGGTCGAGTCAAAGCGCTCTGAAAGACCTCTCTTCGAGCATACGTTAAGGTCTGCCGCAAGTGCCTTTATGCCGTCTTCAAAATTATCGGGAATAGCCTTATCAAATGCCTTCGGAGCAGAAAGCTCGATGTCGATATGCTTTTCCGCACCGTTGGAGTTAAGAAATTCACGGGAAATATCAACGATCTTCTTGCCGTTCCAGTTCATAACGAGACGCGCGTCAGCCGTAACAACAGCTACGGGAGTTGCTTCAAGGTTTTCACCTCTTGCAAGCTCAATAAAGCGGTCTGCATCCTTTGCCTCTACAACGACAGCCATTCTTTCCTGGCTTTCGGAGATCGCAAGCTCTGTTCCGTCAAGTCCCTCGTACTTCTTGGGTACTGCGTTAAGATTGATCTCAAGACCGTCTGCAAGCTCACCGACCGCAACAGACACACCGCCTGCACCGAAGTCGTTACAACGCTTGATAAGACTTGACGCTTCCTTCATACGGAAAAGTCTCTGAAGCTTTCTTTCCTCGGGAGCGTTACCCTTTTGAACCTCTGCACCGCAGGTTTCAAGAGACGTCTTTGTATGCGACTTCGACGAGCCGGTTGCACCGCCGCAACCGTCGCGGCCTGTTCTGCCGCCGAGAAGAATTACTATATCGCCTGCATCGGGCACCTCACGGCGCACGTTTTCCGAAGGAGCAGCGCCGAGAACGGCACCGATCTCCATTCTCTTTGCCGCGTAGCCGTCGTGGTAAAGCTCGTCTACCATACCGGTTGCAAGACCGATCTGGTTACCGTATGACGAATATCCTGCCGCCGCAGTCTGCACGATGGTACGCTGAGGAAGCTTTCCGGGGATCGTCTGATCTATCGGGCGAGTGGGGTCTGCCGCACCCGTAACTCTCATTGCCGCGTATACGTACGAGCGTCCCGAAAGGGGGTCACGTATTGCGCCGCCGATACAGGTAGCCGCGCCGCCGAAGGGCTCGATCTCTGTGGGGTGGTTATGCGTTTCGTTCTTGAAAAGAAGAAGATACGGAACCTTTTCTCCGTCTATATCTACCGTGATCTTTACGGTACAAGCGTTGATCTCCTCGGATTCGTCAAGCGCATCAAGCTTGCCCTCGCTCTTTAAGAAGCGCGCGCCGAGCGTTGCGATGTCCATAAGATTTACGGGCTTGGTTCTGTTAAGCTTCTTTCTTGTGTCAATATATCTCTGATAAGCCGCTTCAAGGGCTTCATCCTCGAATTTTACGTTATCTACCGTAGTTAAAAACGTAGTATGACGGCAGTGATCCGACCAATAGGTATCGATCATTCTGATCTCTGTGATTGTGGGGTCTCTGTGCTCTGTTCTGAAATAGTCGCGGCAGAATCTTAAGTCATCCGCATCCATAGCAAGTCCCATATCGGACGCCATCTTTGCAAGAGCGTCTCCCTCAAGTGAAGTGAAGCCCTCAAGGGTTGCAACCTCACTCGGGATATCTGTCTTCATTTCAAGCGTTTCGGGAAGCTCAAATGATGCGTGTCTGCTTTCAACCGGGTTGATAACGTGCTTTTCGATTTTCGCAAGCTCATCATCGGTAACGCTTCCGTAAATTGCGTAAACCTTTGCTGTACGTACGATCGGCTTTTCGCCCATAGATATGATCTGTATGCACTGTGCGGCGGATTCGGCACGCATATCAAACTGTCCGGGGAGGCTTTCAACCGCGAATACTGCGCAGGCACCATCAAAATCCACCTTTTCATAGGTATCGTCAATCTGCGGCTCGGAGAATACGTTTCTTACAGCCGTTTCAAAAAGCTCTGCATCTATTTTTTCCGCGTCGTATCTGTTGATAACGCGCACGTCGGTAACCGAGGAGATTCTCAGTACCGTATTTATATCGTTTTTAAGTGAGCGCGCTTCATTTGCAAATTCGCGTTTCTTTTCGACGAATATTCTGTATACCATTGCTTAAATCCTTTCAAAAGATCACTTTCCTGCCTTGAGCGCACGCGCGCCGATATCGTGGCGGAAATATTTGTTTTCAAAATGTATCTTCTCACCCTCAAGGTAAGCCTTGTCGATCGCTTCCTTAAGTGTTTCTCCGGTTGCGGATACTGCAAGCACACGGCCGCCTGCGGTAAGAAGCTTACCGTTATCAAGCTTTGCTCCTGCGATATATACCGATGCATCGGCATTCTCGTCGCCGGTTATCTCAAATCCCGTTTCATACTTGCCGGGATATCCGTTTGATGCAAGCACAAGCGTGCACGAATGCTTGTCTGCAAACTTGACCTCACAATCGGCAAGCTTTCCGGATGACACCGCACGCATTACTGTGAATAAATCGGACTCTAAAAGCGGAAGCACAGCCTGCGTTTCGGGGTCTCCGAAGCGGCAGTTGTATTCTATTACCTTAGGGCCGTTTTTCGTAAGCATAAGTCCGAAGTAGAGGCATCCCTTAAAGGTGCGATCTTCAGCCTTCATAGCGTTTACCGTCGGCATAAATATTTTTTCCATGCACTCTGCGGCAATCGCGTCCGTGTAATAGGGGTTGGGAGCGATTGCTCCCATGCCGCCCGTATTAAGTCCTGTATCGTTATCACCTGCACGCTTGTGGTCCATTGACGAAACCATAGGCACAAGCACGTTTCCGTCAGTAAAGGCAAGCACCGACACCTCGGGGCCCTCTAAAAATTCCTCGACTACGACACGGCTTCCGCTTTCGCCGAAGACCTTATCCTCCATCATACTGCGGACAGCATCTACTGCTTCATTCGTAGTCTGTGCGATGATAACACCCTTACCGAGTGCAAGTCCGTCAGCCTTGATTACCACGGGAGCAGGAATGCTTTCAACGTACTTTATCGCCGCATCCATATCCTCAAAGGTTTCATAGGTCGCCGTGGGGATATTGTATTTTTTCATCAGATTTTTTGAGAACACCTTACTGCCCTCGATTATCGCCGCCGCCTTATTCGGACCGAAGAATTCGATTCCGATAGCATTAAGTGCCTCAACACAGCCAAGAACAAGCGGATCGTCGGGAGCAACTACCGCATAGTCGATATAATTTGCCTTTGCAAATTCTACTATAGCCTCAATATCCTTGGCTCCTATTGCTACGCACTCGGCATCGCGCGCGATTCCTCCGTTACCCGGAAGCGCATAAAGCTTGTCAATTTCGGGAGATTTTTTAAGTTCTTTTATTATTGCGTGCTCGCGGCCACCGCCGCCAACAACCATTACTTTCATACCCATTATATTTACCCTCTTATACGTCCGTATGGGCGGTAGACCTTTTCGGTCTGCCGCCCGTGTATTTTTGATTAATGGTGGAAGAGTCTCATTCCGGTGAACGCCATAGCGATGCCGTACTTATTGCAGCATTCTATAACGAGATCGTCACGGATAGATCCGCCCGGCTCTGCGATATAGGATACACCACTTCTGCGTGCGCGCTCGATGTTGTCATCAAACGGGAAGAATGCGTCCGAGCCTACCGAAACGCCGGTGATTGTGGAAAGATATGCCTTCTGCTCTTCCTTGGTGAAGGGAGCGGGACATTCTGTGAAATACTTCTGCCAATTGCCCTCTGCAAGCACATCCTCACAGTCCTCGGAGATATAAACGTCGATTACGTTATCTCTGTCGGGTCTGCCAAGCTCGGGCTTGAAGGGGAGATTAAGCACACGATCGTGCTGTCTGAGATGCCATATATCAGCCTTGCTTCCTGCAAGTCTTGTGCAATATATTCTCGACTGCTGACCTGCGCCAACACCGATAGCCTGTCCGCCTACCGCATAGCATACAGAGTTTGACTGTGTATACTTAAGCGTGATAAGCGCGATGATAAGGTCGATCTTTGCACTTTCGGGGATATTCTTGTTTTCGGTAACTACGTTATCAAGAAGCTCAGCATCGATCTTGAAGTTGTTTCTTCCCTGCTCAAAGGTGATACCGAAGACCTGCTTGCGCTCGATTTCCTCGGGAACGTAATTCGGGTCTATTTTTACGATGTTGTAATTGCCCTTTTTCTTGGTTTTAAGAAGCTCAAGCTCCTCGTCGGTGTATCCGGGAGCTATAACGCC
>JAGCNJ010000065.1 GCA_017646005.1 Clostridia bacterium
AATTTCATCAAATTGTTCCGCTTGGATTATAGGGATCCAAGCAAGGAACGCATTTAGTGCCTGCAAGTAGCAGAGCGCGGGTTTCCTAATCCAATTCTTAAAAGTTTTTGAGGGGGAGAGCGCGAGAGGGGGACTTTTCTCAAAAAGTCCCCCTCTCGCAAAAAACAAACCTCAATCATCCAAGAATCTCGCTCAGATCTTCGCGGAAGAACTTGTACTTTTTGTCGCAGAACTGACAGCAGATCTCGATCTCCTCGCTTTTGCCTTCGGCGCGGCATTCGGCGAATATTTCCTCGATATCTTTTTTACCGAGGCTGATCACGGCGCGTTCCATACGGTCGCGTGAGCAGTCGCAGATATAGCCGACGTCGATCTCATCGAAGATATCGTACTCAATACCGTCGAGCGCGAGGTCGATAAGCTCGTGTAAGCTCTTGCCTTCGGCAATGAGAGAAGAAATGCTGCTGAAATTTGACAAATTCTGTTCGAGCTTTGCCGCCGTTTCCTCATCGGCAAAGGGGAGAAGCTGGACCAAAAGACCGCCTGCGGCAAGGCAGGTGCGATCGGGATTTACAAGCACACCGAGAGCGCAGGCACTGGGTGTCTGCTCACTTGAATGGAAGTACTCGGTAACGTCCTCTGCACTCTCGCCGCAGACAAGCTCGATCATACCGCTGTAGGGCTCCTTGAGCCCGATGTCCTTGACTATGCTGAGCGTGCCATAGCCGACCGCACCAGACACGTCAAGCTTTCCGTTCGGCTTGCGGGGAATGTCTGCGGAAGGATTGGCGATATACCCCTTTACGTTGCCTGCGTAGTCGGATACTGCAAGGGTCGTGCCGGCAGGGCCGTCACCGCGGATTGTAAGAGTGAGAGTGTTGCCGGGGTCCTTCAGAAGTGTACCCATCATCGACGCCGCCGTGAGCACTCTTCCCAGAAGTGCAGTAGCTGTGGGCGCGGTGTTGTGGAAGCGGATAGCCTTGTTTACAATATCGGTCGAGTTTATAACGAAAGCGCGAGCGCTTCCGTCGCGCGTCATAACGCGCAGTATCTTTGAATTCTGCTTATCCATTAATTTAACCTCTTTGAAATTACTTTTTAGCGCGTGCTATGTAAAAACGTCTGCAGTCTGTGTCGCACGGCGCGGATATTTTGTCCTCGCCGAGTGTTTCAATAAGCTCAAGGTGTGCATCCTTCAATGCATCGAGTATTTCCTTTTCGCTATATGCGCGCTCGGTCTGCGTTTCGCTTGTTCTTTCATAATCGCCGTTTGATTTTTCTGTAAAGAAATTGAGATAGAAATCGCAAAGGCAACTTTTCTTATCGTAATAATTCTGCCATGAGCAAAAGATTCCGTCTGCTTCGAGTACGTAGCTGTTGTCGGCGTACGTGTTTTCGAATTTGTAAAGCGTATTCATATCGAAGATGAATATCCCGTCCGGGTCGAGATAGTTGTGGACGAGGGAAAAGCAACGCTTTAAGTCCTCATAATCGGTAAGGTAGTTAAGACTGTCAAAGCAGGAATAAACTGCGTCTACCGTGCCGTACAGCTCAAACTCGCTCATGTCCTGACACAAAAAGAGTATATCAAGTCCCTTGCCGTGCGCTCTGTCCGATGCGATCGAAAGCATATCATATGACAGATCGACCCCCGTCATATCATACCCCATTTCAGCAAGCTCACACGTCAGCTTGCCTGTGCCACAGGCAAGGTCAAGCAACAGTGAAGGCTCTTTGTTCAGATATTTGCGTGTTTTTTCAATCAAAAAATCGGCAAGAGCCCTGTAATCGACGTCCGAGTTTAATTTATCGTATACCTCGGCTATGCTTGTGTATTGATCCTTCATAGTTATCTCCTCAGATCCCCTGCCCGTCAAAGGCGGGAATAAAGCTTTCTCCGACAGAGTCGCAATCCTGTATAAAGCCCTGTGTCACGCCAAGCTCCACAGCATAATCGACGACCTCGTCGTATTCCGAGCCGCTTAGCTTCCGCATAAGCTCGGGGTACCTGTCAAGCTCACCGACGGGCGTGTATTGGCTCATTATGCTTATATAAATGCTGTCGCCGTATCTTTCGTGCAGATATTTTATCACCGCGCGTGAATCGTCCGTGCAACCCGGTAAGACGAGGTGCCTGACTATAACGCCCGACAGCATATTGCCGTCGTGATTAAAAACCGGCTCAGGTCTTTGACGTACCATCTCTTCAAGCGCCGCCATAGCCGCTTTGGGATAATCGGGCGCAAGCGAATACTTTTTTGCAAGCTCGTCTGACATATACTTGAAATCGGGAAGATAAATGTCAACAAGCCCGTCGAGCAGCTTAAGAGCTTCGGGAAGCTCATAGCCCGATGAATTGAAGACTATCGGCAGATCAAGTCCGTTTTGGCGTGCCGACCGTAAAGCTGCTGCAATATCGGGAATATACGGTGTCGGTGAAACGAGATTTATGTTGTGCGCGCCCTTTTTCTTAAGCTCGAAAAATATCTCACATAGGCGCTCGGCTGTCACGCGCTTGCCGTGAAGAGAGTGCGATATATCCTTATTCTGACAAAAGACGCATTTGAGCGGACAGCCCGAAAAGAATACCGTACCGGAGCCGCGATTTCCCGAAATACAAGGCTCCTCCCACATATGCAAGGATGCGCGTGCGGCATAAATATTATCAGATGCGCCGCATACCGGACGCTTTGCAGTGCCCTCAGCCCTGTCTGCACCGCATTTTCTCGGGCAAAGTCTGCAGGCGTTATAAGTAAAATCCATAAAACACTCCGTTTTGATCGTTTACCTACATCATTATACACCATTGCAGAGAGTAAATCAACAGAATTTGTCAAAAAACTCAGCTTTGATAAAAAAACAGGCTCTTGGTGAAAAAAGTAACTTCTACTTTACAAAATGTTAACGGGATATTTAGGGTAAATATAATATTGGGCTGTAAAATATCTATAATAATCTGCAAAAGGGGCTTGATAAAGCGTGTTTGGATATATACAACCGGATAAGGCTCAGCTCAGGCTGTGGGAATATGAGCAGTACCGTGCGGTATATTGCGGACTTTGCAGAAGCCTTGGCAAGCATATCGGAACGCTTTCGAGAATGACGCTTAATTACGATTACGTTTTTCTTGCCATGATAAGAAGCGCGTTGCTCGGCATCACGCCCGATATCAAGCCGTCAAGATGCGCTGTGCATCCGACAAAAAAGCGTGCTGTCGCAGAGGATGATAAGGCGCTTGAATATTCTGCCAAGGTAAGCGCGATGCTTGCTTACTATAAGATCCGTGACGATATTGCCGATTCAAGAGGACTTAAAAAGCTTACAAAAGTGGCGGCAGAGCCGATTTGCAGAGTGCCTTTGAAAAGGCACGCCGAGCTTAAGGAGCTTGGTGAAAGGGTGAAAGAATACCTGCGGGAGCTGTCTGTGCATGAAAAAAACAACTGTGATTCGGTTGACGCTGTGGCAGAGCTTTTCGGCTCGGTTATGAGCGAAATATTTTCCTACGGTCTTGAGGATGAGACAAGCGTGCGGATAGCGCGTGAGATCGGACGGCATACGGGCAGATACGTATATCTTGCAGACGCGCTTGACGATATCGAAAAGGATATAAAGCATAATACGTACAACCCCTTCGTATGTATGTATAAGGACAGTGTGAGGGAAAAGAAGGACGAAATAAAAACGGCGGTGCTTCTTGAGTTAAAGGGACTTGAGGCGGCTCTTGCGCTGGTTGATTTTTCAACCTGTCCGGGATACAAGAATATCGTTGAGAATATTACATATCTCGGTATGTCAGATAAAATAGATAAAATATACGAAAAGCTTACGAAGTAGATCTGAAAGGTAAAAGATTTATATGAAGGACCCATATAAGGTACTGAACGTGCCGAGAACGGCAAGCGATGAGGAAATAAAAAAAGCATACAGAGAGCTTGCGCGTAAGTACCACCCGGATAATTATGCGGGTAATCCTCTTGCCGACCTTGTTCAAGAGAAGATGAAGGAGGTCAACGAGGCTTACGACCAGATACAAAGAGAAAGAGCAAGCGGCGGCTCGCACGGATATACGGGTGCGGGCGGCAGCGGCGCAACAGGCTTTGCGCATATCCGCAATATGATAAACATGGGCAGATTCTCGGAAGCCGAGCTTATGATAGACGCAGTGGCACAGTCCGACCGCAACGCCGAATGGAACTATCTTAAGGGCGTTGTGCTTATCAAGCGCGGATGGTATATTGATGCGCAAAGATATCTTGAAAGCGCCTGCTATATGGATCCCGATAACGCGGAATATAAAAATACGCTTAATAATCTCAGAAATTCGGCATCGTCATACGGCGGCGGATACAGAGGAGCGCAGAGCTCGATATCGCCCTGCGATATCTGTGCGAATCTTATATGCGCAGACTGCCTTTGCGAATGCTGCGGCGGAGATCTTATCCCCTGCTGTTAATATCAAAGAGGGCTTATAATGAGTTCAAAAGTAAAAACAAGACGGATCGCACTCGGTGCGATGCTGACCTCGCTTTCGGTCGTGCTTATGTATCTCGGCACGGTCATTGAGGTGCTTGATCTTACCTGTTGCGCGTGCGCAAGTCTCATAACTGTTTTCGCGGTGATAGAGTTTTCAAGAAAATACGCATATGGGGTGTATGCGGCAACGCTTATACTTTCCTCTCTCGTCGTGCCGAACAAATTTGAGGTCGCGGCGTATGCGTTTATTGCGCTTTATTCAATACTTAAATCGGTTATCGAAAGAAAAAAGACCGGGCTTTCGCGGATAATAAAGCTCGCTTATTTCAATATCGTGCTTGTACTCGCGCTTGTTGTAGCGAAATATCTTTTGCTGACACCCGATCTTGGCTTGCTTTCGGTGATATCCTTTGCGGTGCTCGGCAATATAGCATTTGTGCTTTTTGACATCGCGCTGACAAGTCTTATCACGCTTTATGTATTTAAGCTGAGAACGAGATTCAAGCTTGATAAATACCTTTCGAAAATGAGATGAACAAAATTTCAAAAAAAGTGTTTACAAAAACGATTTTTTATAATATAATGTAGATGTATATGAAAAGACTGTGATCGGGAAGAATCCGCAAACGCTTGGTTTCAGAGAAATACGCCGTGGCTGGAAGCGTATACAAAGCGTGTGGGCTGTGCATCCGTGAGTCGGTGGGTCAAATGCCCGCACGTGTCTCCGCGTTAAGGAGCAAGAGTTATAAATTAAAGTGGAACCGCGACACTGCCGCCTTTATGTCAAGCATACAGGCGGCTTTTTTATATTATACCAGGAGAAATATAATGGGAGATCTCAGAAACACTATACGGGTAATAAAGGAGCGTGACCCGGCGGCAACCTCAAGCATACAGGTGGCGCTGTTGTATTCGGGCTTTCACGCGATACTCGGATATAGGATGTCGCATTGGCTGTATTTGCACAAATGCTTTTTCTGCGCAAGACTTATAAGCCAGCTGACAAGATTTTTTACGGGAATTGAAATACACCCCGGAGCAACGATCGGCAAGGGCCTGTTTATCGACCACGGCAGCGGAGTCGTTATCGGAGAAACCGCCGTCATAGGTGATAACTGTACAATATACCAGGGCGTAACGCTCGGCGGTACGGGTAAGCATACGGGTAAAAGACATCCGACGCTCGGTAACAACGTAATGGTCGGCGCGGGCGCAAAGGTGCTCGGACCGTTTACGGTCGGCGATAATTCAAAGATCGCCGCGGGTGCGGTCGTGCTCGATGCGATACCCGAAAATTCAACTGCGGTCGGTATTCCGGCGCGCGTTATCAAGAGAGGGGACAAAAAGGTAGAAAACGACCTTGACCAGGTACATATCCCCGACCCTGTATCACAGGAATTCTGCAGGCTTCAGGCAAGACTTGATGCGCTTGAAAAAATGCTGAGTGAAATTAATGAAAAAAACGACGAATAAGAAAATGAGGAAATAAATATGAAATTTTACAACACACTAACAAAGACCAAGGAAGAATTCAAGCCGATCGATCCATCGCTTGTAAAGATATACGCCTGCGGACCGACGGTTTATAACTTCTTCCATATAGGAAACGCGCGTTGCTTCATAGTTTTCGATATGCTTCGCAGATACCTCGAATACAGAGGCTATAACGTAAAATTCGTTCAGAATTTTACCGATATCGACGATAAGATGATAAAGCGCGCAAATGAAGAGGGCACGACTGTAAAGGACGTTGCCGAAAAGTATATCGGCGAATACTTTACCGATGCAAAGGGACTTGGTGTAACGCCTGCAAGCGTTCATCCGAGAGCGACAGATAACATACCCGAAATCATTGATATCGTAAGCACTCTCGTAGAAAAGGGTCACGCGTATGAATCAAACGGTGACGTTTATTTCCGTACCAAGACCTTCAAGGAATACGGTAAGCTTTCGCATATGCCGATAGACGAGCTTGAAGCAGGTGCGAGAATTGAAATCGGTGAAGCGAAAGAGGATGCTCTTGACTTTACCCTCTGGAAGGCGGCAAAGCCGGGTGAGCCGAGCTGGGACAGCCCCTGGGGCAAGGGCAGACCGGGCTGGCATATCGAATGCTCTGCGATGGTACTTAAGTATCTTGGCGAAAGCATAGATTTCCATTGCGGCGGACAGGATTTAACCTTCCCCCACCACGAAAATGAGATCGCGCAGTCCGAATGCGCGACCTGCAAGACCTTTGCTCAAAGATGGCTTCATAACGGATATATCAACGTCGATAACAAGAAAATGTCCAAGTCGGCAAATAACTTCTTTACCGTGCGTGAAATTTCCGAGAAGTACGGATATATGCCGATCAGATTCTTTATTTTGAGCTCGCATTACCGCAGCCCGATAAACTTTTCGCAGGATATAATCGAGCAGTCCAAGGCGGCAATCGAGCGTATATTCAACTGCCTTGACAGCACAGAGTTCTATCTTGAAAGCGCACCTGCGGGTGAGCCTGATAAGAGTGCTTGCGAGCGCGTTGACGCGCGCAAGGAGCAGTTTATCGCAAAGATGGACGACGACCTTAACACCGCCGACGCTATATCGGTTATATTTGATCTTGTAAGAGATATCAACTCGCTTGTAAACGAGGCGCACGCAAATGCAGAAACCGTAAAATATGCATATGAGCTTCTTTGTGAGCTTACAAAGCTTATGGGCTTTGAGCGTGACACGCTCGATAAGGCTCTTGAAGAGGAAATCGAAAGAATGATTGCACTCCGTCTTCAGGCTAAAAAGGAAAAGAATTACGCGGAGGCAGACCGAATCCGTGCTGAGCTTCTTGATCGCGGAATCGTTTTAGAGGATACTCCCGGCGGAACAAAATTCAAGATAGTTAAATGATCGGAGAAGAAATAATGAATAGGTTAAGGCTTGTATCGCTTTTGCTTTGCATCGCACTTTTGGTATGCGCCCTTGCTTCCTGCGCGCAGACACCGTCCGAAATTACAGGTGAGGACGACCTTAAAAACAAGAAAATAGGTGTAGTGAGGGGGTCCGAAAGTGATACTTACTCGCGTAAATTCATCGAAAACGGATGCGAAATCATAGGATACAAATCAAGGCTTGATATGGTCAAGGCATTTGATGCAGATGAAATTGACTGTGCGATAATGGACGAAAACCATGCCAAAGTGCTTGTCAGTGAAAATGACAGCTTAAGAGTTCTTGAAAATGTAAGCGAGCAAAAGGAAAGCTTTGGCTTCTATATGCTTGAAGCAAAGCGCGTGTATACGATAATGCTTAACAAGGCACTTGCAGAGCTGAAGTCGAACGGCACGCTTGACGAGATAGTAAACGGATATTTAAGCGATCCGGGATACAAGTATGAGTTTTCCGAAGAGCTTGATGACAGCAACGGCTCGTTTACGATATCGCTTGATGCTTCGCTTTACCCTTACGTATACGCGGCAGACAAGGATCATGAGCTGCCATACGGTATTGCGCTTGCGGTAATAGATGCACTCTGCAAGCATTTAGGCTGCGGATATACGCTTTACCCGGTTACGACAAATTCGCTTAACAGCACGCTTCATCTCGGTACTGCCGATTTTGCTATCGGATCGTTTACCCCTGCCCACTCGGCTTCAGGTGCAAAAGTTGTTAAATCTGATCCGATACTTACTTATTCCCACGCGATAGTTGTGAAGAAATAAAAAGAGATCAAAGGGCAAACAATGGAAAAGAGCTATAATTTCGGCGCGTATCCGACGATGATAACGCCGTATAATGAAGAAAATGAGATAGATTACGACACTGTAAAAAAATACGTCAAATGGTATTACGATAACGGCTGTGACGGTATATTTGCCGTGTGTCAGTCAAGCGAGATATTCTATCTCACGCTCGAAGAGCGCGTGAAGCTTAATAAGACCGTGTATGATGAGGTGCAAAGGCTTGCTGAAAACGGCGGAAGAAAAATGACCGTCGTTTCATCCGGACACGTGTCGTATACGATAGAAGAACAGGCGCGCGAGCTTAATATGATAGCAAATTCGGGCACGGATGCGCTCATACTTATCACAAACAGGCTTGATATCAACAACGAGGGTGACGAGGTGTGGATAAAAAATGCCGAAGCCTTGCTTGAAAAGCTTCCGAGTGATATCGGGCTCGGACTTTACGAGTGCCCATACCCCTATAAAAGACTTGTAACTCCCAAAATACTTAATTGGTGTCTTGAAACCGGACGTTTCTATTTTATGAAGGACACCTGCTGTGACAGCGCTCTCATAAAGGAAAGACTTGATATATTAAAGGGGAGTGAGTTTAAGCTTCTCAACGCTAACTGTCAGACGCTTTTACAGTCGCTACGCGACGGCGGTGCGGGATATTGCGGAATTATGTGCAATTATCACCCGAAGCTTTATGTGTGGCTTTGCAAAAACTATGAAAAAGAGCCGGCAAAGGCTGAGCTTTTACAGTCCTTCTTCTGTATGAGCGGCTTTACAGAGGTTGGTCTTGCATACCCCCTTACCGCAAAATATCATATGTGCCTTGAGGGTATAGAAACCAAGAACCTTGCTCGTAACAGAAAAAGCGGTGAGCTTACCGAATACGCTAAGGACTGTATGCGGCAGATGAAGCTTTTAAGTGACAATATCACGGAAATACTTTGAACAAAGAGAACATAAGC
>JAGCNJ010000066.1 GCA_017646005.1 Clostridia bacterium
ATATGGGAGTCGATATGCTTTCGGCAGGCGCCGACTTTGACTTTCTGACCGCCGGTATGAAGAAGAATAAAGAATCCTTGCAGAAAATAATGAAGGGGACAATATGAACACACTGGATTTGAAAAAGACCTATCTCGGCATAGAGCTTGGCTCTACGAGGATAAAGGCGGTGCTTACGGACGATACCTTTTCGCCTGTCGCCGAGGGATTTTTTGAATGGGAAAACGATTTTAAGAACGGATATTTTACATACTCGCTTGAAAGCATTCACCGTGGTGTAAAAGAGTGCTTCAAGAGCTTGTCGGATAATCTTTACGCCGGGTACGGTACGCGTCCTGCGAGCTTTGGCGCGATAGGTATTTCGGGAATGATGCACGGATACCTTGCTTTTGACGAAAATGATAGTCTGCTCACACCGTTCAGAACCTGGAGAAATACCACTACCGCAGAGGCGACCGACAGGCTTTCGGATGCCTTTGGTATGAATATCGGTCAAAGATGGAGTATTTCGCATCTGTATCAGGCAATACTCAATAATGAAGAGCATATTACAAAAATAGCACATATCACAACGCTTGCAGGCTATATCCATTATCTTCTGACAGGAAGATGGGAGCTTGGCGTATGCGACGCATCGGGAATGTTCCCCGTAAGCGGAGGCGAATACGATAAGGAAAAGCTTGAAATTTTCGCGCGTATGATATCCGCTTTTGATCTGCCGTGGAAGCTTGAAAATATCCTCCCACGCGTAAGACTTGCGGGAGAAGACGGCGCGGTGCTTACCAAGGACGGCGCACGCTTTTTAGATCCTACGGGTACACTTCTTCCGGGTGTACCGCTTTGTCCTCCCGAGGGGGACGCAGGCACCGGAATGGTAGCAACAAATTCGGTTGCACCGGGAACCGGTAACGTTTCTGCGGGAACGTCGGTCTTTTCGATGTTGGTGCTTAAAAAAGCACTTGAAAAGAGATATTCGTTCGTAGATACGGTAAGCACGCCAAACGGAGCTCCCGTAGCGATGGTGCATTGCAACAACTGCTCGGGTGAGCTTGATTTCTGGGTGAATATCTTTGATGAGCTTACCTCACTTTTCGGGGCAAAGCAGGACAGATCCACTTTGTATAATAAGCTTTATAACCACGCGCTTACAGGGGACAGCCGTGGAATTATCGCGTATAATTACCTCTCCGGCGAGCACGCTACCGATATATCAAGCGGAAAGCCGATGTGCTTCAGATTCCCGGATACTAAGGTAAATCTTGCCGGATTTATGAGGTCGCAGCTGTTTTCCTCGATCGCAACCCTTTCACTCGGTATGAAAACACTTCTTGAAAAAGAGGGCGTCAAGGCGGATAACCTTTGCGCACACGGCGGACTTTTCAAGGTAAAGGGAGTCGCGCAAAGGCTTCTTGCAAGCGCGGTAGATTCGCCTGTTTCTGTAACTGAGGCTGCCGGCGAGGGCGGTGCGTGGGGCATGGCTTTGCTTGCCGCGTATATGGTGAACAAAAACGAATGCCCGCTTGACAAATGGCTTGATGAAAGCGTTTTCGCAGGTATTTCTTCAGACACGGTAAGTCCCGATAAGGCTTTGGCAGATGAGTTTGACGATTACCTTTGCTATTATAAAAAAGGCCTTGAAGGCGAGCGCATATTAGGGGAGATATAATTATGTTGGAAGCACTTAAAAAAGAGGTATTAGAGGCAAATCTAATGCTGGTGCGTCATAATCTCGTTACCTTTACCTGGGGTAATGCGTCGGGCTATGACCGTGCAAGCGGCATTATGGCAATAAAGCCGTCGGGCGTTGATTACTCCGATCTGACGGCGGATGATATGGTGCTTGTGAATGTGGAAACAGGCGAGATAGTTGAGGGCAAGCTTAAGCCATCAAGCGACACTCCCACGCATATAGTAATCTATAAGAGCTTTGAAGGTGTCGGAGGTGTCGTGCATACTCACAGCCGCATGGCGACCTCGTTTGCGCAGGCAGGACTCGGGCTTAAGCCTTACGGCACGACCCACGCCGACTATTTTTACGGTGAGATTCCTTGTACGCGCAAGATGACGCCCGCAGAAATAAGCGGAAGCTACGAGGCTGAAACGGGCAAGGTGATCGCCGAGGCTTTTGGCGGCACCGATCCGCTTGCGATCCCCGGAGTGCTCGTTCATTCACACGGGCCCTTTTCGTGGGGTAAGAGCGCGTATGAGGCGGCGCATAATGCCGTAGTAATAGAGGAGATAGCGTATATGAACTTCCATACGGTTACGTTAAATCCCGCTGTGAAAAATATGCAGAGTGAGCTTCTTGACAAGCATTATCTGCGCAAGCACGGCAAGAACGCTTATTACGGACAAAAATAAAAAATCCTGAACGGAAATTTTCCGTTCAGGATTTTTATTACAGTAAGCTTATTCCTCTGTCGGCGCAGACCTTTATCGTGTTTGCATCCCATACCGAGGACTGTACCTCGCCGATGTGAGCCTTCTGCAAGAAGAACATACACATTCTCGACTGACCGATACCGCCGCCGATCGTGTAGGGAAGCTTGCCCTCAAGAAGCGCTTTGTGGAATTCAAGCTCTGCGCGTTCGGGGCATCCGCGTTCGTTAAGCTGACGCATAAGCGCTTCTTCATCAACTCTTATACCCATAGACGAAAGCTCAAGTGCGATGTCAAGAAGCGGATAGTATACGATGATGTCGCCGTTAAGCGCCCAGTCGTCGTAGTCGGGAGCGCGACCGTCGTGGATCTTTCCCGATTTGAGCTTGCCGCCGATCTGCATAATGAATACGGCACCGTATTCTTTTGCGACCGTATATTCACGCTGCTTGGGAGTGAGATCGGGGTATTTGTCCTCAAGCTCCTGCGCGGTTATAAACTTTATATCCTCGGGAAGCTGCTTTTTGATGAAATTGTATTCGTAGGAGATATAGTATTCGGTGTGCAGAAATGCGCGGTAGATGCGCTTTACCGTAAGCTTTAAGGTATCAAGCGTGCGCTCTTCCTTTTTTATTATCTTTTCCCAGTCCCACTGGTCGACGAATACAGAGTGGATGTTGTCAACGTCCTCATCTCTGCGGATGGCGTTCATGTCGGTGTAAAGTCCCTCACCTGCGTCGAATTCGTAGGTTTTAAGGGCAAATCTTTTCCATTTTGCAAGCGACTGAACTATTTCGGCGTCGTCGCATACGTTTTTTACGTCAAAGCCGACGGGACGCTCGATTCCGTTGAGCGTATCGTTAAGACCCGTGCTCTTTCTTACAAAAAGAGGTGCGGAAACACGTGTAAGATTAAGCTGGATCGCAAGATCACGCTCGAAAAAGTCCTTTACCTTTTTAATGGCGACCTGTGTTCCGCGCAGGTCAAGAAGCGGCTTATAGCCGTCCGGGATAAAAAATTCCATAGTTTATATCATCCTTTCAGACAGGAGTATAGTTTATTTTTTCAGGACATCGCTTATATATCCGCAGATATCAAACTTATCAAGCGGTGAATCCTTTTTTAGGTACAGAGGGTGGTGAGGATGCCCTTTTTTCGATATTTTCCCCGAGCTGTACCAGCTCAAGTCAAATTCATCTGCGATTTTTATCATATCGCGCACGCAATCGGCAAGATATCCTCTTTCTTCGATTATCGCACCCCACGCTGCCCATAGAGCCGGAGACTTGCTTCTTTCAAGCACATATCTGAACGCCTTCATATTTTCCGCGTGCAGATGGGCGTTAAGCTCCTTATCCATATCCGATGGGATAGTGGCGCGCTGTGCGTATACGTTAAACATAATAAAGCTGTCGTATCCGTTGTGCTTTGCGATACGTTCAACACTTTTTAATGTGTTGTCAAGCTCATTCGGCTTTGCGGTGGACGGATTTATTCCTATGCAGATAAGCGGATTATTTCCGCGCGTGCCGAGTATGTATCTGTATTCCGAATATCTCGGAGGGACGTACAGCCAATCTTCTGTGGCAAACTCACCGAGCGAATAATTTTCGTATTCGCCAAGTGCCGATGCGAAGGTGAGCACGTCAATATTTGCGGTATCGGTGGTCGGTATATGCAAAGGATCACCTCAATAGAATATTTAATGCACTATATTATAGCATTTATCGGGTAGATTGTCAATAAAAAGTGCCGTAAATTTCGCTCTCGGCGGTTTTTTGCCTGTTTGAGAGCATTTTGGCGGGAGTTTGTGTCAATATTCTTAAATATTCTTTTCAAGTTTTAATAACCGTCAAAAAACTGTCACATTTGGGTAGTAAAATAATCCCAGAAATCCTAAGGAGGGATAGTTTTGGAAAATCAGAGCATCAAAGTTAAAAAATCAAGAAAAAAGGGAAAAGTAAAAAAGATAATAATCATAGCCGTGGTGATTATACTCGTCTGTGCGGCGGCAGCCTATTTCTTTTTGCCGAAAAACCAGGCGCAGATGAATGCAGGACCCGTGTATACCGAAAGCAGGGTTGAAAGACGAACGATACAGACAACTCTTTCATCAAGCGGCACGCTTGTTCCAGCCGATTCATACAACGTAACGGCGAGCGTCAGCGGAGAGATACTTGAATGTACCTTCGAGGAGGGTGACATGGTAGAAAAGGATGACCTTTTGTACGTCATCGATTCCTCGGATATGGAAAACACAATAGATCGCGCTCAGATATCCTATGACAGGACACTCAGAAGCTATAACAAAATAGTCGATTCCTTGGAGGATCTGAACGTTTATTCTGATTACAGCGGCACGGTCATCGACGTGTATGTCGAAGAGGGCGATGAGATAGGTAACGGAACAAAGCTTATCCAGATAAGAGATTCGGATACGATGAATATAACCGTTCCCTTTGCTGTGTCGGATGCAAATACACTTGAAATTGGTCAGGTAGGAAAGGCTGTGATAGACGGCTCGTTTGAAACGAGAGATGCAGTCATTACCGAAATAGACGCCTTTGAATCCCATCTTGACGGCAAGGCGATCAGATATGTAAAGCTCAGCGTTGATAATGCTGACGGAGGATTATTTGACGTTACGCAGGCAAGCGTTAGCTTCGGCGATACCGTATGCCTTCAGTCGGGCACTTTTGAATACAATAAGGTTGCTACCGTAAGTGCCAAGGTCGGCGGTACGGTAAAAAGCATCGTGAAAAAGGGTGACAGAGTGATTGCCGGTGAAACGCTCGTGTGCTCTCTTGAAAGCGAAACTCTTGAGGATAACTTCAAGGATGCCAAGGCATCTCTTGACGATGCACAGCTTTCCTTTGACAACACCCGCGAAAAGCTTGACGACTATACAATAGAAGCACCGATAACGGGTACGGTTATCGAAAAATACAGCAAGGCGGGGGATACGCTCGGAATGTCCTCTCAGGGACAGAATATGATGGCGATAATATATGATCTTTCCTACCTTAAATTCGATATGGCGCTTGATGAGCTTGATATAAGCAAGGTAGCAGTAGGTCAGAAGGTAATGATCTCC
Source organism: Clostridia bacterium (assembly GCA_017646005.1). Taxonomy (GTDB): domain Bacteria; phylum Bacillota; class Clostridia; order Oscillospirales; family CAG-272; genus UBA4717. The sequence goes on from JAGCNJ010000066.1 coordinate 5,474, forward strand.
TGTGAGGCGATTAACTTAAGCGGTATCGAGGGTAAAATATCCAAGGTCAGTGTTGTTGGTTCAACCTCGTATAATTCAACAAGCTATCCCGTAACGGTCAAGATATATAATCCGCCCAAGGGGCTTCTTGCCGGAATGAACGTTGATGCAGAGCTTATAATTGAAGAATCAGAAAATGCTTTGGCAATTCCAAGTGCGGCGGTACAGCGCGGAGGCGTGGTATATATAAAGGACGACGGAAGCAAGGCAGAGGATGACGGAGCACCCGAGGGATATATGTCGGTGCGCGTAAAAACCGGAATTTCGAGTGATAATTATATAGAGATCACAGAGGGTGAGCTTAAAGAGGGCGATATAATCTACGTTCCCCAGGCTGTTCACGTTACTACCAATGTATTTGAGCAGATGATGAGCGGAAATATGCCGAATATGGGCACCGCTATGCCTAATATGGGTGCATCCAGACCGTCGGGCAATATGGGAGGCATGAGCGGCTCCAGACCGTCGGGCAATATGGGCGGAGGTATGAGATGACGCCGATAATCGACCTTCGTGATATATATAAAATCTATTATATGGGCGAAAATGAGGTTCGTGCGGCTGACGGTGTTTCGCTTAAAATATACAAGGGTGAATTTGTTGCCATAGTCGGACAGTCGGGATCGGGAAAATCAACGCTTATGAATATAATCGGGTGCCTTGACGTGCCGACAATGGGTGAGTATTACTTAAACGGCGAGGACGTAAGCGAGCTTGACGATGACGAGCAGGCGTATATCAGAAACAAGACTCTCGGATTTATATTCCAGCAATATAATCTTATAGCCAAGCTGAATGTGCTTGAAAACGTCGAGCTTTCGCTTTTATACGCCGGGTTGTCTAAGAATAAAAGAACAGAGCTTGCAAAGCACGCACTTGAAAGGGTTGGACTTTCGGATAAGCTTAAAAATTACCCGAATCAGCTTTCGGGAGGACAACAGCAGAGAGTGTCTATTGCCCGCGCACTTGCGGGAAACCCCTCGATAATACTTGCCGATGAGCCTACAGGAGCGCTTGACAGTAAGACAAGCCGAGAGGTGCTTGATTTTCTAAAAAAGCTTAACGACGAGGGAAATACGATAGTTCTTATCACACACGATCAGAGTATTGCAGCTGAGGCTAAGAGGGTAGTGCGGATAAGGGATGGAAAAATAATATACGACGGCGACGCGGCAAGCGCGTTTGAAAAGAGGTAAGGCTTATGGGATTTTATCAGGCATTCAAGCTCGCCTTAAAGAGCCTTGCCGGAAACAAAATGCGAGCGTTTCTGACAATGCTCGGTATAATTATCGGTGTTGCTGCGGTTATCATACTCGTAAGCCTTATGCAAGGTCTTACGGGAGAGGTGACTTCAATATTTTCCGACTTGGGTACAGAGGTGCTTACGGTAACTGTCCAAAGTCGCGGTGCGACGAGAACGGTTGACGATAAGGATCTTTATGAGCTTTATGAGGCAAACGGTGAAATTTTCAGTGCATTTTCTCCGAACGTCACCGTTTCGGGTACGGTAAAATATGCAAATACTGAATACTCCTCTACCGTAAAGGGCGTGTCAGAGGAATATATGGAAATAGAGGACTATGAGCTTGAAAGCGGTCGCTTTATTTCATATGCGGATATAGAGTATTATCAAAAGGTATGCGTTGTCGGATCATATCTTAACAAAGAGGTTTATAACGGTTCAGCGATAGGAAAGTATATAAAGGTCGGCGGTAACAAGCTTACCATTGTAGGAGTCCTTAAGGAAACAGACGATTCAAGTGAAAAATCGGGCGATGATCTTATACTTCTGCCCTACAGCACCGCCTGCAAGGTGGGGAAAACGCAGATATCAAGCTATAGTTTTTTTGTGCGCGATACCAAAAAGATCACATATGCAGAGGATGTTATAGGTGATTATCTTTATGGTATCTTCAAGTCGGACGATTATTATATGATAATCAATATGCAATCGCTCATAGATCAGATGGATGAAATGATGAACACGATGACAATGGTACTCGTGGGAATCGCCGGTATATCACTTCTTGTCGGCGGAATAGGAATTATGAATATAATGCTTGTATCTGTCACAGAAAGAACAAGAGAGATAGGTATCAGAAAATCGCTTGGTGCAAGACGGCGTGATATAATGCGTCAGTTTGTAATTGAGGCAGGAACAACCTCTGCGGTAGGCGGGATAATAGGTATTCTGCTTGGAGCGGCGGTATCGATTCTTCTTGGTAATCTTATCGGTATAGATGCAACACCGACGCTTTTGGCGGTAGCGTTAAGTGCGGGTGTGTCGATATTCATCGGTGTGCTTTTCGGATATCTTCCGGCAAGCAAGGCGGCAAAGCTTAACCCGATAGATGCTTTAAGGTACGAGTAATAATACGCTTCCGGATATTTTGTGAGCCGTCACGGCGGCGGAATGGAGATAAAAATGAAGAAAAGAATCATCACGCTTTTGTTATGCATGGTCCTTGCGCTTTCGCTTGCAACGGCTGTGCTTGCACAGACCTCTCAGGCGGATGCAGAGAGACTTCTCGGCGTGCTTGGAATAATGAACGGGGACGCAAACGGAGAGCTTCATCTTGAAAGAAGCGTCACGCGCGCAGAATTTTCAAAGATGCTCGTTTGCGCGTCAAGCTTTAAGGACAGTATCACAAAGTCTGCAATATCCACAGGCTTTTCAGACGTTGCCGCAGAGCATTGGGCGGCACCGTATATAAGAGTAGCATCTGCCAACAAGTGGATATACGGCTATTCTGACGGCAGATTTGCCCCCTCAAGCAACATAAAGCTTGAGGAGGCGGCAACTATGCTTTTGCGTGTGCTTGGCTACACCGCATCGGATATGAGCGGAGTATATCCCAACGCACAGCTTGCACTGTACGAATCGCTCGACCTTGATGACAGCGTTGAGGCGAAAAAGGGTGAGATCATAAATCGCAAGGATGCGATGTTTATGCTTGTAAACCTGCTTAACGCAAAGACAAGAAACGGTCAGGTGTATGCACAAACTCTCGGATGTACTCTTAACGTTGACGGAGAGATAGACATAAACAAGACACTCGCCGATGAGCTTGACGGACCTTACGTTTATCTCGGTGAAAGGCTCTCCTTTATGGGAGAGGACACGAAATTCGTAAAGGATATTTCGTCAATTAATGAGTCCGAGCTTGAAAAATACGATATTCTTTACTATTCGGACGCAGTTGATACCGTGTGGGTATACAGAAATGCCGTTACGGGTAAATATAATTCGGCAAGCCCCTCGGTTAACGCACCCACAAGCGTGAGCGTCGGCTCAAAGAGCTATGCTATTGAAAGCGCAGAAGCGGCATTTGATCTATCGTTTATGGGCAAATTCGAGCCCGAGGATATGGTAACGCTTCTTTTGGGGAAGGACGGCGGAGTTGCGGCAGTGCTGTCGGTTGATGAATATATTTACGTAGATAACGATAATTATCTTGAGCTTGTTGAGGGTACACTTGAAGGACCGTTTGTGGTAAAAAGCAGCTATAGCGCGCTCGGTCTGCCGACAAGCGGACTTAACGTAAAGCGCAATGACAAGCCCTCGGCTATCGGCGAGATAAAGCCTTACGATGTTGTATATTATTCGGAGATAGCTAAAACGCTTTTGGTTTATTCTGCATCTGTAAGCGGTACGTATACCTCGGCAAGCCCGAATGCCGAAACACCCTCGCAGATAACCGTTGCTGGTAACACCTATGCGCTTGCAAATTCCGAGGTCGCGCTCAGCGTTTCGGCAATAGGTAATTTCCGCCCCGGCGATTTTGTGACACTGCTTTTGGGTCGCAACAATGAGGTCGCGGGAGTTGTATCCACAAGCGAATACGCCGAAAGCGTATACGGTATTATCACAAGCCTTGCGAGTGAAAACTATACCGACCACACAGGTCTTACCTACAGTGCAAAAACTGCAACTGTAGTTACAACGGGTGGCAATACGCTCAAGCTTGAAGGAGTTAAAAGCAATATTTTAGCAGGTGATATCGTGAAGATATCCTACACCGATACGGTGAACGTGGAAAAGCTCAAGGCTCGCTCGGTAAGCGGTGACGTAAGCGCTGGTGCGATTGGTGAGCGCGAGCTTGCATCTGATGTTAACATTATAGAAACCGATATGCAGGGAAGTAACCCCACCCCCGTTTTTTTCAGCCGTCTGACAGGAGCAACGCTTGAGGATAAGGACGTAAGATATTACGCGCTTGATTCAAAGGGGAAAATCACTGATCTGATCCTGCGTGATTTTTCAGGGGATGCATACACCTACGGTATCATAACCGAGGCAGAGAGCGCATCCGGCTTCGTGTCAGATGAAGGGGATTTAAATAACCCGGTCATACTCAACGATAACTTTGTGTACGAGTATCAGATAGGTGCAAAGGCAAGCACAATGACAGTGTCAAGACCGTTTACCTATCAGACGGGGCCTGCTGTGTTCAAATATAACGGTAATACGCTCACAGAGCTTTCACCGTTAAGAAGGCTTGAAAATATTGAGCTTTATACCTCGTTTGGGATAGTGTCAAACGATAAGCTTTATCTTTTTTCGGACAATATGTGTGTATATACGCCGAACACAAACAAGCAATCGTCTCTTGATTACAGTGTGATGCCTGTAAGCGAGCTTAACGGAAATATCGACTCTTATAATATCCGTGCGTATTATGATGCAGTCCCCGAAAAGGGCGGAAGAATAAGAATTATTATTGCGAATAAGAAATAAAGGGGATGAGTAAATATGAAGCTTTTTACAACCGCACTTGCACTTATTCTGGCAATATCAAGCCTTTCTTCCTGTGCCGCAGTGCCGGATAATATGGGAGAAAAGGCTTCAAAACCGCTTGAATATCTTCAGAATACATATTACAGACTGACAAACGATAAAAAGCTTAATATCGTATATGTCGGCGGCTCTGTAACCGACGGATACGGCGCGACCGATCAGAATACAAAATCCTGGAGACATCTTACCACCGAATGGTTCAGGGGAAAATTCCCCGAGGCAAGGATTGCGGAGACAAAAGCATCGATTGGCGGAACCGGATCATATTTTGCGGATTTTCGTTATGAGCGTGAAATAAAACCACATAACCCGGACCTGCTGTTTATAGAGTTTGCCATAAATGACCATTACGGCAACATCTCCTACGACAATGTCGTAAATACTTCCGAAACGCTTGTGAGAAAGGCGTATGAGGATAATCCTTACATTGATATAATCTATGTGCTTGTGTTTGACGAGCAGGTCGCGGATTCGGATTATCCGCAGCTGAAGGCGCACAGGGACGTAGCCGATAAATACGGGCTTATGTCAATAAAGATGAGCGATCATTTTTACCCTATGCTTAAAGAAACAAACGGCAGCTACTATGATTACTTCACAGACGGTGTTCATCCGAACGATAACGGTTATGCATATTTTGCATCGGTAATAACGGATCGTATTGCTCAGGATATTATATTTGAAGACGGTGTGATATCGCAGGAAATAACACAGAAAAAAGCCGTTATTCCGCAAAACACCTTGAGCAATGAGCCGTTGCTTTTGGATGCGAAAATGATATATTCCGACGAGCTTGAAATGAAAAACGTGACCGGCTGGGAGCATCAGAAAACGAATTTTTCATGGCTTGGCACAAGATATAACGGAAGATTATTTGCAAGCAGCGTCGGATCAAGCTTTGAGTTTGATTTTGAGGGCACGGATCTTGGCATCTGCTACGGAATCGGTCCCAACAGAGGTATTATCACCTGTACCGTGGATGGGGAAAATCCCGTGGTTATAAATGCCTGCACCCCGAATACGAATCCGTGTGAGAATTCTATTGCCTCCGGACTCGAAAAGGGAAAACATACGGTGAAAATAGAGCTGACAGGTGCCTCGCCTGACGGATCATGCAATTTTGAAATCGGTGCTTTTCTTGTAAATTAACAAATTCTGACTTAAAATATGAAGAACACATAAATTGCGGTGTTCTTCATATTTTTTTGAAAAATCGAGTGTAAAAAGCTGTAAACCGTATTGCTTTTTCAGGATCTGTGTGGTACAATGGTGAAAAATGTAAATATGCATTTTTTTGTGCAAAAAATTCAACTAAAGTTTTGAAAGGCGGCAGGTGCTATGGATAAGTTTAAGCCTGTAATACCGGATTACCCTCATATGCTTCACGGCGGTGACTATAACCCCGACCAATGGAAGAATTTTCCCGAAATCATCTCGGATGATTTCAGATATTTTGATAAAGCAAACGTAAACACAGTTTCTATCGGTATATTCTCCTGGGTAGAGTTTGAACCTGAGGACGGAGTATATAATTTTGAATTTTTCGATGAGATAATGGATAAGCTCGCCGCTCAGGGAATGAAGGCGTGCCTTGCAACGCCGAGTGCCGGAAAGCCCCATTGGCTTGGTATAAAGTACCCCGACATTCTGCCTGTAAACGAGGCAGGCGTTCGCGGAAGACGCGGCGGACGCGGCGGCTTTTGTAAGACCTCGCCCGATTTCAGACGTAAGATTCACGATCTTAACACCGCTATGGCAAAGCATTATAAGGATCACCCCGCGCTTGGAATGTGGCATATAAGCAACGAATGCTGCGGCGTATGCTATTGCGAGCGTTGTCAGAATAATTTCCGTGAATGGCTTAAGAAAAAGTACGGAACACTTGATGCCATAAACGACGCGTATTGGAACGGCTTCTGGGGACACACGTATACGGACTGGTCGGAAATCGTTGTTACCGATAAGTCTGTGCACGCGCTCATCCTCGATTGGAAGAGATATTCGGATGATATGCTTGCGGACTACATAGCCTGGGAAGCGGCGGCACTCAAAAAGGTAACGCCCAACGTGCCCGTTACCACCAACATGATGGAAACCGACGGTATCGATTACAAGAAGATTGCAAAGGTCATAGACGTAGTATCGTGGGACAGCTACCCGATGTGGCACGCCCTTGGTGACACGCATATGTATTCGGGAATAAAGACAGCTTTCTGGCACGACCGTTTCCGCTCTATGGGCAAAAAGCCGTTTATGCTTATGGAATGTGCGCCCTCGTTTAACAGCTGGCTTGAGGTAAACAAGGGCAAAAAGCCGGGTATGCATAAGCTTGCCTCGATGCAGGCTATAGCTCACGGCTCGGAATCGGTGCAGTATTTCCAATGGAGAAAATCGCGCGGCGGCTTTGAAAAATTCCACGGCGCAGTCGTAGACCATTGCGGCAGAGACGATACTCGCGTATTTAAGGAGGTATCCGAGGTAGGTGCGGCACTTGCCAAGCTTGATGAGGTAGTCGGCACAAAGACTATCAGCCGTGCGGCTATTATATACGATATTGAAAGCTCCTGGGCACTTACCGAAATGGCAGGCGCAAGAAAGCCTAAAAAATATGAGGATCTTTGCCTCAAATTCTATAAGCCCTTGTGGAAGAAGGGAATCTCCTGTGACGTTATCGAAGCCTGCGACGAGCTTGATAAATACGAGCTTCTCATCGTTCCTGCGCTTTATATGGCAGACGACGCTGCTTGTGAAAGAATTGCAAAATTCGTAGAAAACGGCGGCACGCTCGTGTCGACCTACTTCACCGGCTGGGTGGATGAAAACGATCTTTGCAGACTCGGCGGCTTCCCCGGAGGAAAGCTTTCGGAGGTGTTCGGAGTATGGTCGGAGGATCTTGATTGCTTACATAACGGCGAAAAGAACGGCGCGCGTATGTTAAAGCCTGTCAAGGGACTTAAGGATTCTTATGAGATAATCGAATACTGTGACCTTCTCCATACAAGAAACGATGACGTTGAGGTGCTTGCACAGTTTACAGATGATTATTTCGCGGGAATGCCCGCCTTTACCGTAAACAAATACGGCAAGGGTAAGGCTTACTATGTAGGCTTCAAGAATGAGGGCGACTTTATGGCGGATCTCCTTAACAAGCTCACAGACGAGCTTGGAATCAAGGGGGCGGCTGACATAGAGCTTCCCGAAAACGCTGCTGTCACTATGCGTACAGACGGTGAAAACGACTACGTGTTCATTCAGAACTACAATTCACACGACATAAGCTTCGTACTTGACGGCGAATATTTCGATATGCTTGATGAAAAGAAGCTTTCGGGTGACGTTACTCTTAATAAGTTCGGCGTGCTCGTGCTTAAGAGAAAGAGCAGATAAGGAAGATGTTGTCATGATTTTATCCACTCAGAATGACTTGATTGCACGCACTTGCGGTTACATCAAATCAATTGAGATTCTTTCAAAGGCAGGGTATGACGCGATAGATCTGTCCTTGTTTGGCACGGTGGCGGCTGATAACTTCCCGTTTGGTGATAACGATATAAATTTTGCACATGAGCTTGGTAAGATCGCCGAAGCAAACGGCGTATTCTTCAATCAGGCGCACGCCCCCTTTGCTTCGCAAAAGCTCGGTGACGATGAATACAATAAGGTTATGGCTGAAAAGATAAAGCGTGCGATAGAGATCGCTTGCGAGCTTAAGATAAGACAGATAATCGTGCATCCGGTCTGCGGCTTTGACAATACCCCCGACTGTATAAGCTATAATCTCGATTTTTACAATAGCCTTGTTCCATATTATAAGGGTACGGGACTTAAGATCGCGATCGAAAATATGTGGGGACACGACGGAAACAGGATAGTACCCAATCACTTCAGTCTTTCGCACGAGCTTAATGAATGCTATGACGCGCTTGACAGCGAATATTTCACGGTCTGCCTTGATTTAGGCCATTCTCCGCTTGTCGGCGAAGATCCTGCAGAGGCTATAAGAGCTATCGGACATGATAGGCTCGGAGCACTTCACGTACATGACGTAGACGGCATAAACGATCTGCATACCCTGCCGGGTGTATCAAAAATAAACTGGGACGAGGTATGCAAGGCTTTGGCAGAAATAGATTACAAGGGCGAGTTTACCTATGAAGCGGATAACTTCTTTCGTGGCTTTGATAAGGAGTTTTATCCTGAAGTTGCCGCGTTTATGTGCAAGGTCGGACGAAGCCTTATTTCAAAGATAGAGTCATATAAAAAAGCATAAAGAAATAACCCGCGGATTGTATCTGCGGGTTATTTTTTGTCTTTCCCACTTGCATAAAAACGATTTTTGAGGTATAATGTAAGCAGTATTAAAAGGAGATCAGACTATGACTTGTGAAATAAAGAAGATCATATCCCGTACCTGCGTGTGCTTTACAGTGTGTGAGTTTATACTTCTCATCATAGCGCAGGCGTTCATAAATTCAGACGGCAGAAGCGATACGCTCATAAGCTTTCTCGGCTTAAAGCCGGCATTTCTTATACTTGTAAGCTCGCTTGTGTTCAATCTTCTGAGCTATATTCTCAAAATCAAAATATTGCCCGGAGCAATAAAAAACATTTTACATTATCTGCTTTCAATGCTCTGCGTCGTTATAATATGTATCGTGATACCGCAAAGGGCAGAAGCACGCTTTATACTTGTGCTTTTATCACTTGCAACACTTTTGTATCTTGTGATAAGAATCGTATCATTTTTGCTTGGCAGATTGTTTGAAAAAAAGCCTGAAGGCGATGGCGAATACACCTCGGTGTTTGATGAAAGAAAAGATTAGTCTGAAAGGATAACGGAATGTTTCCGTGCTTGATATAATGATAAATTCCCCTGTAAAGCAAGGATTTTTGCCCTTGTGCTATGATGATATGCTTGAGTGCGGATGGGACAGGCCTGATTTCGTTTACGTTACGGGTGATGCGTACGTTGACCATCCGAGCTTTGGTACGGCTATAATCTCCCGCGTGCTTGAGTCCGCGGGCTTTCGTGTTGCAATACTTTCACAACCCGATTATAAGAGCGCAGAAGCCTTTAAGGAATATCCGAAGCCGCGACTTGGATTTTTAGTCAGCGCGGGAAATATAGACTCAATGGTCGCGCATTATACAGTTTCAAAAAAGAAAAGAAGCTACGATTACTATTCGCCCGGCGGAGTTATGGGCAAGCGTCCCGACCGAGCGGTCATAGTGTACTGTAACCGTATCCGTGAGGCGTACGGTGACGTACCGATAATAATAGGCGGACTTGAGGCATCCCTCAGACGTCACGCGCATTACGATTATTGGGATAATAGAGTGCGCCGCAGTATACTTGTGGATTCGCGTGCCGATATACTCGCATACGGTATGGGAGAAAATATAATCCTGCGTATCGCACAGCTTCTTGAAAAGGGAGTGCCGATAAAAAAGATACGCGACGTGCGCGGCACGGTCTGCCTTATGAAGCGCGGCGAAAAGGTGCATTTTGATATTGCGGGAGAGTTTGATTACAACGAGCTCAAAAGCTCAAAGGAGCTTTACGCAAAGGCGTTCGGAGTGCAGTATAAAAACACCGACCCCGTTTCGGGCAAGGCGGTAATCGAATATTACGACGACAAGATGCTTGTTGCCAATCCCCCGATGCCGCCGCTTGAAAGAGAAGAGCTTGATAAGGTCTACGCCCTGCCGTATACACGGCGCGTGCATCCGTCATACGAGCCTCTTGGCGGTGTTCCGGGAATTGATGAGGTCAAATTTTCAATAACCCATACAAGAGGCTGCTTTGGCGCCTGCAATTTCTGTGCGATAGCGTATCATCAGGGCAGGACTGTGCGCTCACGCAGTATAGATTCCGTGGTAAGCGAAGCAAAAGCTATAACAGAAATGCCCGATTTCAAGGGCTATATCCACGACGTCGGCGGACCTACTGCGAATTTCAGGTATCAGTCCTGCGAAAAGCAGCTTGAAAGCGGTGTTTGCTCGTCGCGCAAGTGCCTTGCTCCGACGCCGTGTAAAAATCTTGTGGTCGATCACAGCGAATATATAAAGCTCCTTGAAAAAATCGAATCGCTTGACAGGGTAAAAAAGGTGTTTATCCGTTCGGGCATACGCTTTGATTACGTTATGTACGATAAAAATGAGGAGTTTTTCAAAAGGCTTGTAAAGCATCACGTAAGCGGTCAGCTAAAGGTCGCGCCCGAGCATTGCTCGGCAAACGTGCTCTCAAGCATGGGCAAGCCGGATATCTCGGTATACGAAAGCTTCAGAAAGCGTTTCTTTGAATTGACCAAGAGCTTTGATCTTGAGCAGTATCTTGTGCCGTACCTTATGTCAAGCCATCCGGGAAGCAGACTTGAGGATGCGGTAGAGCTTGCGCTTTACCTTAAAAGTCTCGGCATGAAGCCTGAACAGGTTCAGGATTTTTATCCGACACCCGGCACGGCTTCGACCGTAATGTATTATACGGGAACAGATCCGCTTACAGGCAAAAAAGTCTACGTGGCAAACGATTATGAACAAAAGCGTATGCAAAGAGCACTTTTGCAGTATACAAAGCCCGAAAACGCCGAGCTTGTCCGTAAGGCGCTTGTGAAATGCCACAGAGAAGAGCTTATAGGATATTCGGCTGAATGTCTTGTAAGACCTGCGCGCGGCGAAAAGAAGGAAGACTTTAAGTCTGTGCGTGCAGGCAGGAGCGGTGAAAAGCGTGCACACACGCCGCCGCGCACACAGAAAAAGGGCTCCTGTCGATATAAAGGCAAAGCGACCTCTGGCAAGCAAAGAAGCAGAGGACGCGGATAATCTTACAATTATATTACAAATCGTAAAAGTCCTTGATATTGTGTTATGCTTTGGTGTATCATATATACAGGTAAATATAAAATCGCCGCTTGATCCTTTGTTTGACATAAACGGAAATGGGCGGAGATCGGAGAGAAACTATGCAGACAACCGATACAATAACCTTTAAGCTTCACGATGACCGTGAATCGGAGATCAAGGATATACTCCTTCAGGTATATGCGGCATTAAACGAAAAGGGCTATAATCCGATAAATCAGATCGTAGGATATATCCTTTCCGAGGATCCGACGTATATCACAAACCATAATAATGCGCGCAGTCTTATCCGCCGCATTGACCGTGATGATCTTCTTAATCTGATGCTTAAGAACTATCTCGGACTTGCGAAATAAGCATTTATGCAAATAATCAATATAACGCACGGAGATTTGCCTTGCACAGATGCTTCGCCGTCTGTTGTTGCGCTGGGTAACTTCGACGGTGTTCATATAGGACACGTATGTCTTATAAGGAAAGCTGTCGAAACGGCAAACAAGATGGGTGTCGAATGTGCGGTCTTTACCTTCGCGCGTCACCCGGAAACAGTGCTTGTTTCAAGAAATGCACCGAGTATAATGACACTTGACGATAAGCTTGCGGTCTTTGAGGAGCTTGGAGTCGATCGCGTGTATCTCGGAGATTTTGAGACCTTGCGCGGTCTTTCACCGGATGAGTTTGTAAACGGTGTTCTTAAATCGCAGGCAAACGCCGTATGGGCGGTATGCGGATTCAATTTCAGATTTGGCAAGGGCGGGCTTGGTACGCCCGCGGATCTTGTGCGCCTTATGGATGGTAAAAGCTCGGTCATAGAGCCTGTGACTTTGGGTGAACAGACGGTCAGCTCCTCGCTTATACGAAGCTTTATTGAAGGCGGAAAGCCCGAACGTGCGCTTGAAATGCTCGGTCGTCCCTTTTATATAAATTTCCCCGTGATCCACGGAAAGCATCTTGGAAGATGCATCGGCGTGCCGACCATTAATCAGGATTTTCCAAAGGGGCATATAATTCCCGAATGCGGCGTATATGCATGCAAGGTATATGTCGGCGGAAAGGATTATATAGGGGTTGCAAACGTAGGAAGCCATCCGACTGTGGATAACGAAGCTCCCGTTAACTGTGAAACGCATATAATCGGATATTCCGGTTGGCTTTACGGAGAGCATATCAAGGTTTCATTTTATAAAAAGGTGCGCGATGAAAAGAAATTCTCATCTGTCGATGAGCTGGTAATTCAGATCACACAGGACATCGCGGACGTTAAAGAATATTTTAATACGGAAAAAGAAAAATGAAAAAAATCTGTACTTTTCTGTTGGCGGCGATATTCCTCGCCGCTATTTCTTCAATATGGGTCTCTGCTGCAGAGCCGGATTTTGCACTTGCAGACTCTGTATACGTGTTCAATACCGACAGCGGAGTAATGCTGTGCGAAAAGAACAGCGATAAGCTCACTCCCCCTACGTCAACCGTCAAGCTTATGACGGCAATAATTGCATGCGAGCATTTTGCGGGCAGATATGATGCCGAGCTTACCGTAACGAAGGAAGCGCTTGATATTACCGAGGGTAATAACGTAGGTCTTGTCGCGGACGAAACGGTAACGGCGGATGCGCTTTTAACTGCACTTATAGCAGGCGGAGCCAATGACGCGGCAAACGTGTTCGCGCTTGAAATAGGCGGCACTCTTGAGGGCTTTTGTGATATGATGAACGAAAAAGCAAGGGAGATCGGCGCTGAAAATACCGTTTATAAAAACGCTTCGGGAATAGACGCACAGGGAATGGTAACGACTGCGCGTGACGTTGCGCTTATAACCGAATATGCGTATAAGATCCCCGGATTTAAGGAGTATGCGTCTGTAACGCGCTACGTTATGCCGGCGACTAACAAGAGCCGTGAGCGCGTGGTGCATAACAGAAATTATCTGCTTTCCTACCATATCGAGCCGAAGTATTATGATCCGGATGCGATAGGAATGAATTCGGGATACACCAAAGAGGGCGGATTTTGCACCGTTACTGTCGCAGAGAAAAACGGTCTTACTTATATCATCGCGATAATGAATGCCGCAAAGGATGAAAACGGGGATAACTCCTCCTTTTACCTTGCAAGTGAGCTTATAGATTTCGCAACGGGTAATTTTGAATATAAAACTGTGCTTGACCCGAACACGATAGTTCACGAAATGCCTGTGACACTTGCCAAAAACGTAGATTATGTGATAGTGTCGCCCGAAAATAAGGTGGAGTATTTTCTGCCGCGTGCAACCGATATTGAAAGCGCAATATCGCATGAGATGCATTTCGAGTCGGATACTTTAAGCGCGCCTATATACGAGGGACAGAGGGTTGGACACGTCGACGTTATATATAACGGCGAAGCGATCGCAACAGTCCCGCTTGTGAGTAAAAACAACGTCAGCGCAAGCACGTTTTTGAGGCTTTTCGATTATCTTAAAAGCTTACTCAAGAGCAATCAGGTAAGGATTGCCATTTGTGTATTTGTGCTGTTATTTGTTTCATATCTCTTGCTCAGCTATGCGCAGTTCAGGCGTATGCGTAACAGAAGAAGATAGATGCTTTTGTTTTAAGGAGAATGCAAATGGGAGTTTATAATCTCGGATCGGGCAGGATGGTTTGCTGGGATGACTTTCTGATTGACCAAAATGTTAATACCGAAATCATAATGCACAAGCCGGAAAAACGTGAGAAGGTGTTCGAATGTGATGCTTCCTGGGAGGGAAACAATTGCGGATATATGAGCGTTGTAAAATGCCTTGATGAATATCGCTTGTATTACAGAGTCTGCAATATTGTTTATCACGCAAACGGTGAAAGTACATATGATGCTCAAGGAATCTGCCTTGCTGTAAGTAAGGACGGAATACATTTCAAGCGTGCCGGTATCAATAAATACATATCTGACGGAATTACAAAAAATAATATAATCTTAAATCAGGGACGCGATAATTTTTCGGTAATTTACGATGAAAATCCCGCTTGTCCGCCTGATGAAAGATTCAAGGCGCTGTCAATGGGCGGAGGGGACGGAATTAACAAAACCGTTGACGGAGAAACAGGATTGTATCTTTTTGTGAGCGAAAACGGTATTGATTTCAGACTCAAGAGGAGATTACCTATTCCCGGAAGCTTTGATTCATATAATCTTGTTGTATGGGATAATACGACAAAGCAGTATTTTATATATACACGTGGTGAGCACACAATCGGTGATGGAGAAGCAGAGTTTGACGTTGTAAAAAAAGCACGCAGTATTTTCAGGGAAATACGTGTGACGACCACAAAGGATTTTGAAAGCTTTGAATATCACGGGGAGCTTGATTACGGCAAGGATAATATTCCTTTACAGCTGTACACAAACCAGGTCCACAGATACCGCAGAGCGGACGATATGTTCATAGGCTTTCCCGCACGGTATATTGACAGGTGGGAGGATGCGGAAAACTTTGAACAGATGCCGCTTGCTGAACGCCATGCATACTTAACAAAATTCTGGGGCAGAGAGGGCACAGCTATTTCAGACTGCGCCATTATGACAAGCCGTGACGGTATACGCTTCAACAAATGGGACGAAGCTTATCTGACTCCCGGAATTGAAGAAATAGATAATTGGTGGTACGGTAACTGCTATATGGTTTACGGTCTGCACGAAATCCCGTCGCAAACAGAGGGAGCACCTGATGAGCTGTGCTTTTATATGCCGGATAAATACCGCATAAAATCGGTTGAGGTATACAGATATACCACGAGACTTGACGGATTTTTCTCGTGGTATGCCAAATACAGGGGCGGAGAAATTCTTACAAAGCCGTTTATATTTGCCGGAGATGAGCTTGAAGTAAATTTCGCATCATCTGCTCTCGGCGATATGGTAATTACAGTATGTGATTCTGACGGCAATGGGCTTGAGGGATATAAGAGCATAAAGCTTTTCGGAGACAGCGTAAAGCGAAAGGTAGGCTTTGCAAAAGCTCTGTCGGAGCTTGCCGGAAAGCCTGTAAGACTCAGGATAGCGCTTCGCGATTGTCATTTGTATTCATTCAAGTTTAACTGAAAAATCAAAAATCACGGGGAATTTCTCCGTGATTTTTTGTCATATCAGCATTTGTTGGGGATATATAATTGAATTTCAGGCAAAATGCCTGATAAACGCTTGTCAATACTTGACGAGCGTTTTTTATTTTGATATACTTTTCCCAAATCAGTTTTGTGCATAGAGGTGTATATGAAAAATTTTTGCAGCTCCGAATGGATATGGCACTCTCCCTCAGCCGCGGCAGAC
>JAGCNJ010000067.1 GCA_017646005.1 Clostridia bacterium
ACACAGTTTGATAATAAAAATACCGAGAGCTTTCTCGGTATTTTTTTATCTAAAAGTAGTTCTGCCTCTTGATTTTTATAGGATTTGTGATAAAATATAATTATGAGAATATGAGGTGAAAATAAATGACAAGAATGATTTTTGTGCGCCATGGTGAAAGCATGGGAAATATAACGATGTATTCTAAGGACACACCAACGGTGATCTTACCGAGCTTGGAAGACGTCAGGCGGAATCTGCGGCAAAATATCTTAAGGACGTACATATAGATATTGCATACGCAAGCGATCTGAAGCGCGCCTTTGAAACGGGAGAGATAATTGCAAGAGAGCATTCGCTTGAGGTCATTCCGAACAAGGGACTCAGGGAAATATATGCGGGCGAATGGGAAAACAAGGGCTTTACAGAGCTTTCTGAGCGCTATCCTGAGGAATATGGAGTGTGGATGAAGGACTTATGGAATTCACGTCCGACAGGCGGCGAAAGTATAAAGGAATTAAGCTATCGTATCCGCGACGTCGTTTGGGAAATCGCAAAGGAAAACGACGGAAAGACCGTGCTCGTTGCATTTCATTCGACTCCGATACGTACACTTTGCTGTGAATGGAATGACCTCCCATACGAAGAGATACAGAACGTGGCATGGGTAAAGAATGCATCGGTTTCCATAGTCGATTACGATATCGAAAAGCATACGACAACACCTGAGATGATCGGATACGCAGATTTCCTCGGAGATCTTGCAAAAGAAGTATCTTCAAAGGTGTGATCCTGTCGGTAAAGAGGGGATATATTGAAAAAATATAATGTTGAAGGCTTAAGCTGCGCCGCCTGTGTTGCAAGGGTGGAAAAAGCGGTGTCAGCCGTAGATGGAGTAAAATCCTGCACGGTAAACTTGCTTACAAAAAGTATGGTGGTAGACGGCTTTTTCACAGATGAGGATATTATAGGCGCGGTAGTAGCGGCAGGCTATGGTGCGCAGGCAGAAGGTGTCGGAAGACTCGGAGACAGATCAAAGGACGTACTTAAGGACGAGGAAACACCGCGCCTTAAGCGCAGACTTGTTTTTTCACTGTTGTTTTTGCTCGTGTTGATGTATATTTCAATGGGGCATACGATGTGTGGCTTACCCTTGCCCGAAATCCTTGCTGATAATCATCTGGCACTTGCAATGTTTCAGATGCTTCTCGCTATTGCGGTTATGTTGATAAACGGAAGATTTTTCACAAGCGGCTTCAAGGCACTGTGGCATCGTGCGCCGAATATGGATTCACTCGTTGCGCTTGGCTCTGCCGCGGCGTTTATATACAGCACCTGCGTGCTTTTTATTATGACAGATGCCGTATCGCGTGGAGATCATGCTACGGCAGGGGAGTATATGCACGGGCTTTATTTTGAGTCTGCGGCAATGATACTTGCGCTTATAACGATTGGTAAAATGCTCGAAGCGCGCTCAAAGGGTAAAACTACAGACGCGATACGCTCGCTTATGAGCCTTTCTCCCGAATATGCAAGCGTTATAAGAAACGGCAAGGAAACGAAAATTCCCGCAAGTGACGTGCTTGTCGGTGATATATTCGTTGTGCGCCCCGGAGAGAGCATACCCGTGGACGGTATCGTTACCGAGGGTGAAAGTGCGGTCGATGAATCTGCGCTGACCGGTGAAAGCATACCTGTGGATAAGATTGTCGGTGACAGTGTGTCCGCGGCGACTATAAATCATTCGGGATTTATAAAATGCAAGGCAACCGAGGTCGGAGAGGATACCGCGCTTTCAAAAATAATTGAAACCGTAAAGACGGCATCGGCAACAAAGGCTCCGATAGCAAAGCTTGCAGACAGGGTTTCGGGAATATTCGTCCCGACGGTGATAACCGTTGCTATAGCTACGGTTGCCGTATGGCTGTTGCTTGGTCAGAGTGTCGGATTTGCGCTTGCGCGCGGAATATCGGTGCTTGTTATAAGTTGCCCGTGTGCGCTTGGACTCGCCACGCCCGTAGCAATAATGGTTGCAAGCGGTGTAGGAGCAAGAAACGGAATCTTATTCAAAAGCGCGGAAGCACTTGAAGTGTGTGGCAAGGTGAAGACTGTAGCGCTTGATAAGACGGGTACTGTGACAAGCGGAAACCCGGGTGTTACAGATATAATTCCCGCACACGGTGTGGATAAAGGTGAACTGCTTTCGCTGGCGTATGCGCTTGAAAAGAAAAGCGAGCATCCGCTTGCGCGGGCGGTAAATGCCTACTGTGAGCAAAACGGTGTGAGTGAAACCGGGCTTGAATCGTTTGAGGCGGTATCAGGCAGAGGCGTTGTCGGTAAAAGAAACGGCACGGCGCTTTACGGGGGAAGCCTTGCATTTGTAAATGCTTGCATATCGCTTGATGATGATACGAAAAAGCTTGCGGATACTCTTTCGCTTGACGGTAAGACCCCGCTTTTGTTTGCCGAAGAGAACAGATTTATCGGTATGATAGCAGTTGCAGATACGGTAAAGGATGACAGCAAGGCGGCGGTAGACGAGCTTCACAGGCTTGGGATAAAAACGGTAATGCTTACGGGCGACAATAAAAATACCGCCATGGCGGTGGCACGTGAGTCAGGCATCGATAACGTTATGGCATCTCTTATGCCCGAAGAAAAGCTTGAGGAGATAAAAAAGCTTAAGTCAGAAGCTCCCGTAGCTATGGTAGGTGACGGAATAAACGATGCTCCGGCACTTACAAGCGCGGATACGGGAATCGCGATTGGGGCAGGCACCGATGTAGCAATAGATGCGGCAGACGTCGTGCTTATGAAAAGCAGTCTTGTAAACGTATGTGATGCTATAAAGCTTAGCCGGGCGGCATTAAAGAATATACGCGAAAATCTGTTCTGGGCGTTTATTTATAACGTGATAGGGATACCTGTGGCGGCAGGAGTGCTGATACCCTTCGGGATAAGGCTTGACCCGATGCTTGCCGCGGCGGCAATGAGTCTGTCAAGCTTTTGTGTGGTATCAAATTCGCTCAGGCTCAATATGTTCAGGACTGTAAATAAGCAAAAAGAGGTTGAGGAGAATAAAATGGAAAGGGTTTATAGAGTTGAGGGTATGATGTGTACTCATTGCTCGGGCAGAGTTAAAAAGGTGCTTGAGGCTATGGACGGTATTACACTTGCAGACGTAAGCCATGAAACCGGGATTGCAAAGGTAAGACTTGAAAAAGAACTCGACGACAGCATTATTATCACGGCTATCGAAAACGAGGGCTATACGGTAATAAGATAAAAACAGCGGTTACGGATAAATCCGTAACCGCTGTTTTTATTCCTTTATAAATATCGGAAGCTCGTCAAGCTTTGCCGATACGTTTACGGTCGTGCCGCCCTCATAAAGCTTGCCGGTCGCTCTTTCACGCCATAAGCCACGGGGGAGTATTACGTTGCGCTCAAGTCTGCCCTTTTCAAGAACGGGCGCTACGAGTATATCATTACCGAGCATAAATTCGTCGGTTATGTGTCCAAGCCCCTCGTGGGGGAACACGTATTCAAGATATCTTACTATCGGTTCGCCGCTGTTAGCCGCTTCCTTTGCAAGTCTGCTTATAACAGGGACGAACTCATCGCGTATCTTAAGCAGAGTCTTCACGTAGCCGTAATGAGTATCGTCAAGCACTCTCCAAGGTGCTGTAGAAAACTGTATCATCGGCATAAGCATTGAGGTTGCCGCATAGCGAACGAAAAGCTCGGGCTCAAACTGCTTTGCTCCGGGTAAAAAGTCGAGATACTGACCGCCGCCTACCATATCGGGACAGCCGTACGCGTATCCGAGAATTCCCTGTGCCAGCATATTCGGAACGAGCTGCTCGATACCTTTGTCTGTCCAACGATGTCCTTTGTCCTGCAAACGCTGAACGAGAGGAAGTCCTGCACATTTGTAGCAGGCGCGGAATTCGTTGTATGCGTACTTAAGACCGAATTTAGCCCAGAGCTCGCATTGCTCGTTCGGGGTAACGTTTCCGTAGTTTTTGTCTGTATCAAGATAGAATCTTGCATCACCCGCGTCAAGCTTGAAGCCGTCCACACCATAAGTTTCTGTAAGGAAATCGCATTGCTTTGTAAGCCAGTCGTGGTCAAAGGGATTTGAAAGGTCAAGCACCGCCGAATAGCCGTTCCACCAACGCACGAGTCTGGGATTGTCGTCCTTGTCACGAACGAGCGCACCGTTATCGCGGAGATATCTGAACTCCTCACTGTCAAGGCTGACAAAGGGACATATCCAAAGCATTACCTTGAAGCCCCATTCGTGGAGCGCGTCAATGAGCTTTTTTGGTTCGGGGAATTTTTTGCGGTCAAAATCCCATCTTCCGTAATAGTTGCTCCACATATCGTCGATCATAACGACTCCTGTGGGCATATCGTTATCGTGGATAGTCTTGCAATAGCTGTAGATGCCGTTCTGATTCTGATTGTAGATGAATTCTATCCACGTATTGTATTGAGGCTTTTCAAAAAATTCGATCGGAGGAAGAACTCCATTAGAAGGGAAGTGTGCCTTTGCGGCAGCCGTGAACGCGCCGCGCAGATCTCCGAAGCCCTCGTAAAGCCTGGCAGGCGCAAGGCTTGAGGTTATTTCAATGCTTCCGTTTTCAAAGGTAGTGTTGAAGCCGTCGTTACCCCATACGTAGCGACCCATATTTGAAACAAGAAGCGGTGAATACTGGTTGGGAGTATTAACCGGCTGCATATTGAATGTGTATACAGAATTTTTATCAAATGGCATTTCGCATCCCTCGTCCGAGGCAAGACCGTACCAAAGCTCGTTTTCAAGAATTTTAATTTTGAGTGACATAGTATTCTCCTTTTGTTTACTATATGACCATATGTTTACAATATAACCTCATTATACAGCAAAGTCTGTTTATTGTCAATTATCTGCTTGAATTTTAACTTTGTATGTGATATAATTGACGTAGACTAATGCTTATATTTTGAGGTGCTTTTATGAATAAACAACTGTTTTTTGATGACAGCAAATTGTTTGGAAGAGATAATGTTATAAGAAAATACGGTAAACCGCAGATGGTCGCAGAATACAACGACGGAGTAAGCAGTAACGATTATGCTTCGGGATTTGTATTTATGCTTGACAACGGCAAGTACCGTATGCTATACTTTGCACATGGGGATTTTGAAGGAAGAAGACTGTTTTGCGCGACAAGTGAGGATGGAATAAACTTTTTGCCCGAAAAGCTGTTTGACCTTAAGTCTTACCCCGATAAAAAATATGAGCATGAGATAATGAAGCTGGCAGGCGAGGTCGCGAGCATATTTGAGGATAAATATGCAAAGGATCCGTCCGAGCGATACAAGATGCTGTTTGCCGATTGCTCCCGTCTTAAGGAGCTTTACGTTGAGGATACTGTATATACCTCGCCCGATCTTATAAACTGGACGTTAAAGGAAGGCTCACTCTGGGGGGATGGCGCAGAGCCGTTGGCGAGTGTGTTTTATAATAAGCACAAGAAGGTGTATACCATTATAGAGCGACCGTTCTGGGGACGCAGATGCGCGGGTTACAAGGAAACGGAAAACTGGACTGATTTTACAGATTTCAGATATTGTATGGATGTGGATTCGTCGGATGACAGACTTGATGAGATTTACGGTATGATCGCTTTTGAATACGACGGAATGTATATAGGAGTACCGCATTTTTACAGGCATCTCAACAGCGAATTCAATGCAAAGTACAAGAACGGTATTATTGATACTCAGCTTGCCTATTCATATGACGGTAGATATTGGCTCAGAAGCTTAAGAGAACCGTTTATAAGCGGAGTTGATACGCTTGGAAATACAGATAAACAGTATAATCTTGTCTGGGTCATGAGTATGCTTGAAAACCGTGACGGAAGCATAAATCTATATGCTTCGGCGTCCGAGCTTGAGCACGGACCTGCTTTCCGCAATCCCGGAACGGGAAAAATCTTTGTGTACAATATGAGAAAAGACGGATTTATATCGTTGTGCACCGAAAATGCCGGTGAAACAGCATCCGTAATAACCCGTGAAAAGATATGGCACGGCGGTGAGATTCATTTTAACTTGAAGGCAAAAAAAGCTACCGTGGCTGTATATATATCTGATGAAAGTGAGCTTGTTGCCGGAAACGTGCTTGGTATAGCAAAGCCTGTAGAGGGGTATTCTCATGATGATTGTATACCGTTTGAAGGTGACTCAACAGATTGGGTGCCCGAATATAAAACCGGCAAAAGAGTTGATGAGCTGAAAGGAAAAACGCTTGTTTTTGAATTGAGATTTTCTGATGGTGAGGTGTTCTCGCTTTCGGGAGATTACACAGATGTATTCAATACACAGGCGGCAAAATACAGGAGGTACGGGGTTTTGCCCGAATGATACTTATATGAAATTATTAGATAAAAACAGCTTGGCAGAGAATATTGAACAGATTGCAAGATATGATCTTGATAACCACAATTTGTTCGGCTCGTCCTATTTTGTATATCAGAATGGGGAGATTATGTATAAGAAGCATTTTGGTTACGTTGATGAAGCTGCAAATGAGTGTCCTGACGATAATACAGTATACCGCCTTGCTTCAATGACAAAACCGATAACTGCGGTTGCTATAATGATACTTGTTGACAGGGGTATAATTTCGTTAGATGATACGGTGAGTAAATATTTGCCCGGGTTTAAGGATGTACATATAATAAGCAACGACGGGATTGACCTTGGCAGGGTGAAATCAGAGGTGACAATCAAGCATTGTCTTACTCATACGTCGGGGCTAAACCGTGAAAATTCGGTTACTTTTACCGGAAGCGAGAAGAAAAGCAACGACGAAATAATAAGAAGATTTATTGAAGCAGGTCTTGCTTTTGAGCCATTCACACAACAAGCTTATAGCGGATATGCGGCGTTTCAGGTGCTTGGTGCTGTAGTTAAAAGTGTTACGGGTCAAGGCTACGGAGAGTTCTTGAAAAAGGAGATCTTTGACCCATGCGATATGTGCGATACGACGTTTTCACCGACAAAAGAGCATTTAGCGCGCATTATGACCATGCATAGTAAGGTTAATGATATAAGTGTTGTAAGTGAAACCTGTCCCGGATGCGTTTTCGAGCGGATCCCCTATGAACAGGAGCTTGCGGGAGCAGGTCTGGTGTCGACCCTGAAGGACTATTCAAACTTTGCAAAAATGCTTTTGAACAAGGGAGAGATAAACGGTCGCAGGATTTTGTCCGAGCAAGCAATAAGAGAGATGTCAACGCCTCAGGTTCCGAAAGAAATAATGCCCGGAAACGAACGCTGGGGATTAGGAGTGCGGGTAGTAGTGGAAGAAGCTTATCCGTCATTATCTGTCGGAAGCTTTGGTTGGAGCGGAGCGTATGGCTCTCACTTCTGGATAGATCCGGAAAATAATATTTGTGCCGTGTTTATGAAAAATTCAAGAGTTGACGGAGGCTCAGGAAATGCATCGGCACGTCGGTTTGAAAAGGCAGTATCTGACGCATTGATATAAAAGCCTTCCCCTTGAGGAGAAGTATAACAAAAGCAAAGTAGGTAAAGACGTGAAAATAATCGAACTTTACGGTGATGAGCCGATTGACAACGTACTTGGCGGGCTTTGTCTGCCTGCAAGCGAGATCGTGTATATCTCTACTCAAAAGTGTGAAGTCTTTGACCGCCTTTGCCTTGAACCTATAAAATCCTACTACCGCAAAAAAAGAGTAAGTACACCGAAAATATCCTACGTTCAGGTCATAAAAAACGATATAAACGATGCGCTGATGAAGCTTAATGCGATCGCCGCAGACGGAGATGAGATCGCTATTGATATTATCGGCGGAGATGACACGCTTTTATGTGCCGCAGGCATATTCTATGAAAAGAACGACAACGTAACGTTATACAAAATAGACCCTGTGAGCGGATACACCCGTGTTACAGGAAAAAAAGATAATAGCGTAAATGTTCCGCGAAGGCTTGATTTTTCGGCAACTGTTGAACAAAACGTTGTGCTTCATTCGGGTCGCGTTATGCCCTACAGCGGTTCCGGCACATTTGTATATGACGCTGAATTTATTTCGGATATTGATAAAATGTGGCGTCTTTGCGCACACGGTCCGCGCGGTTATATCCACAAGCGCTCGGCACCGCAGACCTGGAACAGCTTTGTCTTAAAGGTCGCCGGTATAGAAAAATTATCAAAATCCGCTCAGGCTGAGCTTTTGTCAGGCAAATACAAGGTAAGAACCTATCTTGAGGAGCTGAAAAAGCTCGGTATGGTAAGCTACAAGCGCGATCCGGACGGTTCGCTTTCGGGATTTAAGTACAAAAACGTACAGGTTCGGGAGTGTATACTAAAGGCAGGAAATTTACTTGAGCAAAAGGTGTATCTCTCCTGTAAGAAGCTACTTGGGCACGGCGTTTGCGATGTAAAAACAGGCGTTGGCATATCGTGGTCTCCCGACAGGCAGGGTATGATATCGACCGAAAACGAGATCGACGTGCTTGTCATGCGTTCGCTTTCTCCTGTATTTATTTCCTGCAAGAATGGGAAATTTGATTCGGAGGAGCTTTATAAGTTATCATCTGTAGCGCAAAGATTCGGTGGCAAATACTCCAAAAAGATTCTCGTTGCAACAGACCTTGCGCATACGGCTGACACACAGACTGTTGCGCATCTCAGAGCAAGGGCAGAGGAGATGGGGATAGTAATTATCGAAAACGTCCAGCGTATGACAGATAATGAGCTTGACAAGGCATTAAGAAGAGCGATATTTAATTAAAAAAGGCGCACACTTGTGCGCCTTTTTTCTTACTTAAGCTCCTCGATAAGCTCTGCGACAGCGTCTGCGTAATATTCGCCAATGAATATTGCGCCTTCTGTGTTGGGGTGTACGCCGTCTGCGCTGTATGCCATAGGCTCGCATCCGATAAGTCCCGATGCGAAAAGTCCGTCTGTCGGGATGTATACGTCTGCAAATTCATACGCGAGCTTTCTGATGATCTGGATCTTGGGGTCAAGATCCTCTCTGAAGAAGTCCTTGTTATCCGTGCCGCTTACAGTGGGCAAAAGGAAGGGCTCGATCATTACGATCTTTGCATTTGTGCGTTCCTTAAGCGCGGTAAGAATTGTTCTGTAGTTGTTTTCAAAGGTTTCGGCAGGTATCCACGATCTGTCGCCTGCGTGGTGCCATACGTCATTGATACCGATCATTATAGATACGATATCGGGCTGAATGTCGACGAAATCGCTTTCAAGTCTTTCAACAAGATCCTTTGTCTGATTGCCGCTGATGCCGAGATTTACAAATTCAAAATCGATTTCGGGGTAATCTTCCTTGATGTATTCAGCTGCAAATTTCGGATATCCGTTTCCGAGATTGTGAATATCATTTCTGTCGCGGCCTGCGTCTGTAATGCTGTCGCCCTGGAATAAAATCTTCATAGCTTTCTCCTTTTATATGCGGGGGATTTAGTCTTATGACCAAATATAGTTTATCATCTAAAACCGCAGGTGTCAATAGCTTTTTCAAAAATTATGCAAAATCAAAGCCTTTTTGCTTGACTTGATCTGTTAAAGGTGGTAAAATAAAAATATGAAATTAAGGACAGGCGAGCATTTATGGGCAAGAACATAGAAATGACAAGCGGACCGATACTCAAGCGTATCGTTTTGTTTGCAATACCCTTGATACTTTCGGGATTTTTACAGATATTCTTTAATATGGCGGATCAGATAGTGGTAGGCCGCTTTGCAGGCCGTGATGCGCTGTCCTCGGTGGGTGCGACAAGCTCGCTGATACATTTATTCATAAACACCTTTATCGGTCTGTCGGTCGGTGCGCAGGTGTGTATTTCGCATAATCTCGGTGCCGGAGATTACGATAAGGCAAAGCGCCATGCTCACAATGCAGTCGCCGCCTCTCTTGTGGTAGGCACGGTTGTTGCGGTGCTTGGTATAGCCTTTGCCCGCCCGATACTTACGCTTATGAAAACTCCTGCCGAGGGAGGAGTGCTTGACGGTGCGGTTTTATATATGCAGATATATCTCGGCGGCGCGCCTGTGTATATGCTCTACAACTATTGTTCGGCGATCGTAAAAACGCAGGGTGATACCAGAAGCCCGTTTGTTTATCTGCTTTGCGGCGGAGTTCTGAACGTTATACTTAATCTGATTTTCGTGATAGTGTTCAAAATGAAGGCAGAGGGCGTTGCTATAGCAACCGTTGCGGCGAATATTCTATCGGCGTTTCTTATAGTAAGACATCTGAGAGTGAACGATCTGCCGTGCAGGATAGATCTGCGCGCGGTTCGGCTATATCCGGGTGAATTTGTGCAGATCATGAAAAAAGGAATACCGATCGGACTTCAGTCGGCGACCTTTTCCTTTTCCAATCTCTTCATACAGTCGTCCATCAACTCGCTCGGCACCGCCGCTATGGCAGGCGATACCGCCGCGCGAAGCATCAGCGGCTTTGCCGACATTATAAGTGATTCTCTCGGTCAAAGCGCGCTTGCCTTTGTCGGTCAAAACGTCGGCGCGCGCAAATTTGACCGTGTGAAGCGGATAATAATCACTTCGGTCATTCTCGGCATTATTGCCAGCACGATTATCGGTGTGCTTGCTTATACCTTTGCCGATCAGATCCTTGAGCTGTTTATTCCGGGTGATATCGAAAGCAAGGGCTTTGCAAGGCTCAGAATTTTCTATATAGTGGTGTTCTTTGGATTTGCAACGCTTATGCAGGTGCTTTCGGGCTCTATGCGAGCTATAGGAAAAACGCTTCCGCCTATGCTTATATGTGTTTTCGGAGTTTGTGCCTTCAGGCTTTTGTGGATAAATTGTGTGTTCCCGATATTCCCGAGCGCATCCTGTGTATACGTGTCTTATCCGATATCCTGGATATTCACTGATATAGGACTCGGAGCGCTGCTTATCGGATTTATGCGTTCGCTCAAGAAAAAGTTTGATTTGGAGAATTGATATGCAGATATATGTTTCCTCTTGCACCAAGGACGGTGGGATATACAGATACGAGATAAACAACACGGGACTGCGCTTTGTTGATAAAATCCCTCTTTCTGAACCTAAATACACGGTAGTGCATAACGGCAGACTGTACGCGATCAAAAAGCAGGCGTGGTCAGACTGCGCCGTTTCGGGATTGATTTCTTATAAAATTGAAAGCGATGGCTCTCTTACAGAGCCGTCTGAAATTTTGCCTACCGGAGGCGTCGGCTCGTGTCATCTTGATATAGGCAAGGACGGCGCGGTATATACTGCCAATTACTATTCGGGAAGCGTATCGCGCATAAAGGGTAGCGAAATAATTACTGTGTCACATACCGGCCATTCGAGCGATATCTTCAGGCAAACGCATCCGTATGCACATTTTGTGCGCGTGCTTTCGGATACAAACGTTGTTGTGTGTGATCTCGGATGCGATGAGGTCGTGCTTTACGACAAGGCTTTAACACGGCTTTGTGCGGCAAAATTGCCGTCCGGAATAGGTCCTCGGCATCTTGTTACTGCCAAGAACGACAGAGAGCTGTGGGTGCTTTCGGAAATGGGCTCGACACTCACAAGGCTTACCTATGACGGAAAAAGACTTGATGTCCATGAAACTATAGATCTATATCCGGACCGTATGCGCGAGGTCGTGCATACAAAGTCTGCCGCGATACGTATATCGGCAGATGAAAAAACACTCTACACGTCAAACCGCGGATTTGACGTTATAAGCATAGTCGATATCAGCACGTCAAAGGCTCGCCTTTGCGGAGAGGTGCCGTCATTCGGAGGCTCGCCGAGAGATTTCAATATCTCTCCCGACGGCAAGCTGCTCGTTGTCACAAACGAAGCCTCGGGCATCGCGCTCTTTTCTGTAGACGACCGCGTGCCAAGGCTTATACACACCTATCCGCTGGACGCTCCGCTTTGTGTGAGCTTTGGGTGAATTTGTTTTTGTGAGTGGACGTTGGATTTTTTATATGAGGGGGAGCTTTTTGAGAAAAGCTCCCCCTCATACTCCCCCGCAAAAACTTTTAGGAAATGGGACTTGAAATTCGCGCTCTGCTACCCCCGAACTCTGAATGCGTTCAATTCTAAAGACCGCAGGTCTTTTGGGAGC
>JAGCNJ010000068.1 GCA_017646005.1 Clostridia bacterium
CAGGATTACAAGCTTCCCGCAGCTCCCGTAGTTTCCAACATGAAGTTCTTAAACTACGTTGATGATGCAGGCACAGTATACAACCCCGGCGACGTTATCGCAGCTGTTGACGGTCTTGCACTTGAAGCAGTATACGAAGACGCTACAGAATTCGTTATCAACTACTATGATGCAGACGGCACACTCATCGCCGGTCCTATCACAGTAGGTGTTGGTCAGGAAATGGCTCACGACGAGTACGTTGCAATTTCTGCTCCCGAAGGACAGATCTTCGACGGTTGGTACATCAAGGGCACATACACTGAGGTTGTTGACGGCGATATCATCGACCGCGACCTCGAACTCGTTGCTTCTTATGACACAGCTTATCGCTTTGTAACATACATGGTTGATGGTCAGATCTACGATTCTCAGAAGTACACAAAGGGCGACGCTCTCGTTCTCGTTGAAGCTCCTGAACTCGGCGAATACGACGTATTCCTCGCATGGAAGAATAGCACTACAAAGGAAGTAGTTAACTCCGGTGAAAAGGTTAACAAGAACCTCGTAATCTACGCTGACTACGCTGAATTCGTAACTAAGGAAGAAAATTCCAGCCTCATCTTCATCGCAATCCTCAAGAAGATCCAGGAAAAGAAGTACGGTAAGGTTGAAACTGTTATAAGCGGCCCCGTAGCTATCTTTGATGCAGACCTTCTCACAGGAAGTAAGGGTACAGGCGGAGTTGCAGCAGCTCTCGCTGAAGAAGGCGGCAAGAAGTACATTCGTTTCTCTGTTGATGCTGATACAGAAATGGCTGATGTCACACGTGCTAACGTTTTCTTCGACGCAACAAAGGCAACCGGTCTTAACTGGAACACAGCTTCCGTAGTTGCAATCGGTTACAGAACAAACTCTCAGATCAATAAGATCGATAACAACCCGATGTTCGTAAACGGCGAAAGCACTGCCAGAATCTGGGGTTCCCACCTCACCTCTGTAAATGACAAGACATGGCAGAAGGTAGTATTCGATGCTAAGGATCAGAACTGGACCGGCGGTGAAAGGGGTGTTGAAGGCTCCGATGCAGCTGCAAGATTTGCAAGCGTAGCAGCTTTCGACGTTAATGGTCTCTGCCTCAAGCCTTTCCAGAACCTTGGTGCAACAATCAAGGCAGGTTCTTACTTCGACGTAGAATACGTTGCATTCTTCAAGACAGTTGAAGACGCTCGTGCATACAAGCACGGCGAAACTGTTGAAGCTGAAGCTACAGAAGAAGCTCCCGCAGTTGAAGAAGAAGTAAAGGAAGAAGTTAAGGAAGAGGTTAAGGAAGAAGCTCCTAAGGGAGACGTTAAGGCTGACCTTATCGTAACTGCTGACGAGCTTACAGTATCTGTTCCGGATTCTATGAAGATAGCTTACGGCGCAGGCGATGCAGCTCTCGAAGACGGCAAGTGGACATTCTCCACAACAACAGCTTCAGCAATTGGAGACAATCACAGATTTAACATTATCTTCCCCGAAGGCAAGGTTAACGCTAAGGATTATCCTTACTTTGTAATCGAGCTCACAATGACAGGTACAGCCGGAAGCAAGGTTGATATCGATACAACAACAACCGCATCCAGAATGTGGGGACGTAAGTTCGACAGACCTACAGGTAAGGTATTCATCGAAGCTGACGCATACACCGGCGGTGATAACGGCGGTTACAGCGCTACAACAGAAGCTGACACATACAAGAGACTTGAAATCAGACTTGGTGTTACAGGTGATACTCCCTCTGCAGATGCAAAGGTAGTAGTTGGTAACGTAGCATTCTTCGCTAACAAGGCTGACGCTGAAGCATATGCAAAGTAATTAACTGAAAGTTAATAGCTTTAAGGGACACGCAATTTTGCGTGTCCCTTTTTTGTGTCTTTTACTGATATTTGTCATAAAAAGCGCACTTGAATATGATACTCCACTTGACATTCTTTTGTCGGTATGGTACAATTTAAATATCAAATATCGGAAGGGCTACGTATATGATAATCAGATCTTTATCATTTATTGCAATGCTTTTATGCATTTTAATGCTTGCTTCATGCACAGGTACACCGGCAACGCTTTCGACAAAGCTCGTGGAAATTCCGGGTGAAACACCCCCGGTAGCTCTTGATCTTGAGGGTGATTACGGTCCTCTTACACAAAAAGAGCTTGACTTTTATACCGAGGGCTACGAAGCTCTTAAGGCAGAAATTACAAGCTCTGTGCCCGAGCTTGAAATACCCGAGGGCGCAACAGTTTACTACGTTTCAAATAACGGCGATGACAAAAATGACGGTAAAAGTCCGGAAACTCCCTGGAAATCGGTTGCCAAGGCATGCAATTTCTCGCGTAAGGGCGACTACGTCCTTTTTGAGCGCGGAAGCATTTTCCGTCAGCAGATGACGCTTTTCCCCGGCGTAACCTATTCATCATATGGTGAGGGTGAAAAGCCTCGCTTCTACGGCTCATGGGATTCATCCGACCCCGAAATGTGGATCGAGACAGAATATCCCAACATTTATGAATACGCGAAGGCTGTTCCTGAGGATAAGGATGTCGGACAGATCATATTCGACCACGGCAAGCAGTGGGGAATAAAGGTCATGAAGCACAACGATGAGGATATCCGCGTAGACCAGGGCGAGGTGTTCAACGGCAAGGATACCTTTAACAACGGAACTGAAAAATTTGCAGGATATCGGGACTTAAAGAGCAATCTTGAGTTCTATTGCGATCCGCGTGCTAAAAAGATGTATTTATATTGCGAATACGGTAACCCTGCAAAGCACTTTGATTCTATCGAGGTCGTGAAAAAGGGAAATATAGCAAACGGCGATGCGCGCGGCGTTTTGGTCGATAACCTTTGCTTTATGTACGGCGGAAGCCATGGTATCGGTGTAGCCAACGCAAAGGATTTTGAAATCAGATACTGTGAATTTTACTTCATCGGCGGCTCTGTTCAGGGCTACAACCTGTTTTCACGCTCGCATCCTACAAGATACGGTAACGCGGTTGAAAACTGGGAAAATTGCGAGGATTACAGAATACACCACTGCTATGCAAGCCAGATATATGACTGTTGCTTCACGACTCAGTGGCAGGGCGATTCAAACGGTAAGGATGTTATAATGAAGGACGTTGAATTTGCCTATAATATATCCGAATATTCCAACACCGGTCTTGAGGTTTGGATGAGCGATAATATCGGATATGAGGATGCGACCTTCAAGTTTGAAAACTTTGATCTCCACCACAACTACACGGTAAACAATGGCTACGGATGGAGCCATCAGCGTCCGAACAAGGACGCAAACTTCGTATACGGCGGAACAAACACCAACAGCACACAGCACGTCAACTGTGTATTCCACGACAACGTGAATATGTTTGCTTCTTCTGTAGGACTTAAGATGCGTTATACTATCGGTGAGCCTTACGGACACACCTTCCGCGACAACGTATACATTATGCGACACGGCTTACGATTTGCCGAAAGCGCGAGCGTCGTTGAGGGTGTTGTCGGAAGTAATATGCAGTATTATTTTGATGCTTCCGGCATTGATATCGCAGTCAAGGCGGGAATCGACACCAATTCCAAATTTAGATACGTGCTTGAGGATGGCTCGCTCGGAGTGATTGATGAAGCAAACGGAGCAGAGATTGAGCGCTATACGCTTGATGAATATATCAAGTATAATCCTCATTACAGCTTCACCGCAAGCAGCGGCAACAGCTATCCCGTGAGCATCATAAAGCCTGAAAATTTCAAGGAAACCAAGAGCTATCCGCTTGTGGTATATCTCCACGCTGAATATCAGGGCGGCGATAACGGTACGGCGCACGTGCTTAATAACAATCCCGTGATACAGAATCTTTATACCGAAGACACCGACGACGATGCCGTTATTCTGGCGATGCAGCTTCCCAAGGATGCTACGTGGACCGGAACAGGCAAGCGTGACAAGGTCTACACGATAGATGCTTCAACAACGCCTGTAGCGATCGCAGACTTAAACGAGCTTGTTGACATAATGCTTGCCAACGAGGGCGGTGTTAATATCAATGCAAAGAAGATATCGATCGTCGGACAGTCAAACGGTGGTACAGCGGTTTACGATATTCTCACTCGTTATCCCGATAAATACTTGCGCGCGGCAATTGCCGGTGCGTCCGCGGTTGAGAACGTAAGCATTGGTTTAACAGAGCTTAAGGTGTTCCACGGCGGTAAGGACGTTTTCTTTAAGGAGCCGGAAATCAAAGAATTTGTACACACACTTTCAGGCAACGTAAGCTACAAGAACTTTACGCAAGAGGATCACAACGTATGGTCATCATCCTTTGACCGCGAGCTTTGCCTCTGGCTCATAGGTAAGTAAAACAAAAATCGGCAGAATTTATTCTGCCGATTTTTTATATCCTGAATAGCTTTTTTGCATTTTCGTATTTTATCTTTTTAAGCTCATCATCGCTGATTCCCGTCATTTCAAGCGCGTGTAGAGCGTGGAATTGATCCTCCCACGGTGAATCAGAGCCGAAAAGCACGTGATCTGCGCCATGTGCGCGGATGATCTCGCGGTAAATATCACTCGGTATACAAGTACCTACAGCCGCTGTGTCGATATAGACGTTTTTGCCTGCGATATATTTCAGCACCTCGTCCCACATCATAAAGCCGCCAAGATGCGCGGCTATAAGCCTTTCGCCGTCGATCTCATCAAGCACCTTCGCAAGTCTGTCAGGTGTGCAATGATACGGAGGCGGGTATCCGAGATCACCGCCGGCGTGTATAAGAACGAACAACCCGAGCGAGTGTGCGTGCTGTATCACTCGCAGGCTTTCCTTTGAATCGATATAAAAATCCTGAAACTCGGGGTGAAGCTTTATTCCCATAAAGCCACGTTTTGCAAGTGAATCCAAAACCTCACACGCGTCCGGATCTGCAGGATGGACGCTTCCAAAGGAGATTATTTTTTCTGTGCGCAGATTTTCGGCAAATTCGTTTACCGTTTTTGTCTGTGATATTTTTGTTACAATAGGCATTACAAGGCTTATGTCAACACCGGAGCGCCTCATTGAATCCATAAGTCCGTTTACAGTACCATCGGTGCTGTTTTTGACCTTTATATTACTTTGCACAAGCATTTTTGCCTTGAGAAATTCGATCGTTCTTTCGGCAATTGCATCGGGAAATGCATGGGTATGCACGTCAATCAACATTTTTTACCTCAATAATTTTCACAGGGGCGTTTGATAACGCCCCTGCTTTTCTAATATTATGTGCCGCTTTGGTTCGATCAATACATACCGCCCATGCCGCCCATGCCTGCGGCAGGAGCAGCTGCGGGAGCTTCTTCCTTCTTGTCGGATACGACAGCTTCCGTGGTAAGAACTGTTGAAGCAACCGAAGCCGCGTTTTGAAGTGCGCTTCTCGATACCTTTGTAGGATCCACGATACCGGCCTTAAGCATATCAACGTATTCCTCGTTGTATGCATCAAAGCCGTAGCCGATCTTATTCTTTGTAAGGATCTTATCAACGATCACAGAGCCTTCAAGACCTGCGTTAGCAGCGATCTGACGTACAGGCTCCTCAAGCGCCTTGAGTACGATGCTGACACCGGTCTTTTCATCGCCCTCAACAGCTTCAAGAATTGTCTTTACGTTGGGGATAACGTTGAGGTAAGCTGTACCGCCGCCTGCAACGATACCTTCCTCAACAGCAGCACGTGTAGCATTGAGAGCGTCCTCGATGCGAAGCTTCTTTTCCTTCATTTCTGTTTCTGTAGCCGCGCCAACCTTGATAACAGCAACACCGCCCGAAAGCTTAGCAAGTCTTTCCTGAAGCTTTTCACGGTCAAAGTCGCTTGTTGTAGTTTCGATAGCGGCTTTGATCTGAGCGATTCTGCCCTTGATGTCTGCAGGATTGCCCGCGCCGCCTACGATGATGGTGTTTTCTTTGTTTACCTTGATCTGTCTTGCGTGACCGAGCTGTGTGAGCTGAGCGTCCTTGAGTTCAAGACCGAGATCGCTTGAGATAACCTCGCCGCCTGTAAGGATGGCGATATCCTGGAGCATTTCCTTTCTTCTGTCGCCGAAGCCGGGAGCCTTTACAGCAACTACGGTGAATGTACCGCGAAGCTTGTTGAGCACGAGAGTTGTGAGCGCTTCGCCCTCAACGTCTTCTGCTACGATAAGAAGCTTCATACCATTCTGAACTACCTGCTCGAGAAGGGGAAGGATTTCCTGAATATTTGATATTTTCTTGTCTGTGATAAGGATGCGCGCGTCGTCAATTACAGCTTCCATCTTATCTGTGTCTGTTGCCATATAGGGAGAGAGGTATCCGCGGTCGAACTGCATACCCTCAACAACCTCGCTGTAGGTTTCAGCCGACTTTGATTCTTCAACCGTGATAACGCCGTCAGCGGTAACCTTTTCCATCGCGTCTGCGATAAGCTGACCGATAACCTCGTCTCCTGCGGAGATCGTGCCGACTCTTGCGATGTCTGCGCTTCCGTTAACCTTCTTGGAGTTAGCGATAAGGCCTTCAACAGCCGCGTCAACAGCCTTCTTGATACCCTTGCGGATGATGATGGGGTTAGCGCCTGCAGCAACGTTCTTCATACCCTCACGGATGAATGCCTGTGCCAAAAGTGTAGCGGTTGTAGTGCCGTCACCTGCCGCGTCGTTGGTCTTTGTAGCGACTTCTTTAACGAGCTGTGCGCCCATGTTCTCCATAGGATCGTCAAGCTCGATTTCCTTAGCGATGGTAACACCGTCGTTTGTGATAAGGGGGGCGCCGTACTTCTTATCAAGAACCACGTTTCTGCCCTTAGGGCCGAGTGTTATCTTTACTGTATCTGCAAGCTTATCAACGCCTGCCTGAAGCGCATTTCTCGCTTCGATTCCAAATGCAATTTCCTTTGCCATGATATAAAATTCCTCCGTTATGAATTAGATTATTCAACTATTGCGAGAATATCGCTCTGACGTACGATGATATATTCAACGCCGTCGCACTTTACCTCTGTTCCGGAATACTTGCTTGTGATTACCTTGTCTCCGGCCTTAACAGTCATAACAACTTCCTTGCCGTCAACGTTTCCGCCCGGACCAACTGCAACTATCTCTGCAACCTGGGGCTTTTCCTTAGCCGCGCCTGCGAGAATAATGCCGCTCTTTGTGGTTTCTTCGGCTTCAACCATTTTTACGACCACACGGTCTGCAAGAGGTTTAAGATTCATAATAAATACCAATCCTTTCTGAAGACTCTCGTGAGTCTGTTTTATTATTTTCAATATCTGAAATTTTGTTAGCACTCGCGTGCGCAGAGTGCTAACTGCAATAGATATTGTAGCCCACAAATACCGAAAAATCAAGTGTTTTTCACATAGTTTACATTGTTTTAACATTTTATACCACTGAGGGTAATATTTTATAAAAAAGTCATTTTTTTGCGACTTTTTTCATATAGTGATAAGGCTTGAAACGATTGTCTGAGAGGTGACGCGGTGAGGCTTATATCTTTTTTGAACGTGTGGTTTTTCGGACCTGTACTGCCCGTTATGCTTTTCTGCGCAGGTATATTTTATTTAATAAAGCTTAGGCGGTTTCACATATTAAGACCGTCAAAGCTTATTCGTGCCCTGAAAAACAACACCGGTACGGCAAACTCGCCCTTCAAGGCGATGACTGTGGCACTTGCGGGTACGCTTGGGGTAGGGAATATTGCCGGAGTTGCCGCCGCAATAAGCACAGGCGGCGCGGGAGCAGTATTCTGGATGTGGGTAAGCGCGATCGTTGCCATGATATTAAAATATGCCGAGACGGTGCTTGCCGTGAAGCACAGGCGAAGGATAAGTGAAAACGGGACAGTGCGTAACACGGGCGGTGCGTTTGTTTATATGTCAGCCTACGGCTGCAAGAGGCTTGGGCTGTGCTTTGCAATTCTTTGTGTTATCACCTCAATAAGTATGGGAAGTATCGTTCAGTCAAACGCTATTTCGGTATCGCTTTCAAGCAGCTTCAATTTAGATGCGCCCTTATGCGGAGCAGTTTTATCCGTTCTTACACTTATTGTGATATCGGGCGGATTTTCAAAAATATCCGAAATCACCTATTTCGCGGTACCGGTGTTCTGCCTTATTTATACGGGCATATCGCTTTATATAATCTTTGCCAATATAAGCGGTATACCGGCAGCCTTGGCACGGATATTCAGAGAAGCGTTTTCGCTTAAATCCGCAGGCTCGGGAATTATGGGCTACGGTATAATGAAGGCTATGCGATACGGAGTCGCGCGCGGAATTCTTTCAAACGAAGCGGGAAGCGGCACGTCTGTATGCGCCCACGCGGCAAGTGATTCAAGCTCGCCCGCAGCGCAGGGCGCGTTTGGAATTCTTGAGGTCTTTATCGACACGATAGTGCTTTGTTCGATGACCGCCTTCGTTATACTATTATCGGGAGAGTGTGATGCGAGCAACGCGGCAATGGTTGTTGCTATCAGGGCATACGGGAGGTTTATCGGCAAAATAGCACCCGGATTTATGAGCGTTGCTGTGACGTTTTTTGCCTTTGCAACGATCATGTGCTGGTCTGTTTATGGTGCAGAGGCGTTGAGATATATTTTGGGAGACCATTTTCCACGATTTAAGTTTGATAAAGTAAAGTATTTGTATTATTTAGTCTACAGCTTGTCTGTCCTTGCAGGTACGCTTATTTCGGGAGAGGCTATGTGGGAGCTGTCCGATATGTCCTGTGCGGTTATGACTCTTATAAACACGGGCTTTCTTTTGACCCGATATGATGAAGTAAAAAAAGAAAGTGCGGCTTTATTTAAGTGAGCATAATTGGCGCGTTCACTTAATATATATGTAGTAAGAAAAGCCATACGTGGCTTCAATGATCAGTGCCGCCGCATTGGCGGCGGAACGGAGAATTTTATGTTTATTTATTCATTACGGGCAAACACACTTAAATTTTTCGGCGTAGTTGGTGTGGCGGTGATCGCGCTTATTACTCTGATTGCTTTTATCCCAAGCTACGAGCCGGTAGTTACCTCGGTTGAGGCGACCGCAAGTGATGGTGCTACACGCGAGATAAGCTATGACAGGATAAAGACCAACGAGGATAGGCTTTCGTTCATCTCGCAGTTTGGCTATGAGGTCGATGCGACACCGATCGAGGAAGCCGAGGTTACTATACCTGAGGAGTTTGATAAGGTCTTTACGGGATACAACGAGCTTCAGAAGAAGCAGGGAATGGATCTTGAAAAATACAAGCGTAAAAAGCTTATGAGATATACGTATAAGATCACAAACTATGACGGCTACAACGGCGACGTTTACATAAATATTCTTGTCAAGGGCAAGCGTGTTGTAGGCGGTGACGTGTGCAGCGCAGACAGCAAGGGCTTTATCCACGGCTTCTTGAGAGAAACAACGTTATAAAATCAAAAGCGTCCGAGAAATCTCGGACGCTTTTCTTTTATAGATTCAAAAATATCAATGCTATCGCGCCTATTCCAAGACCGTACCACTGATAAGTGCGTAGCTTTTCATGATAGGCAACAAGTGAATACAGCGTTGTCAGACCAAGTCCACCGACCGCAATGCCGGGGAATATTATACTTTCAGACAGAGGAGAGGATATCATCAGTATTATTGAAAGGTTCAATAAAGCACTGCATATTCCGCCAACGATCGGGCAGAGCAAGCTGATTTTCTTGATTTTATGTATTTGGCATTGTTTGTCTTTAAGAAATAAGACAAGCGAAAATACAAATGACATACCTACGCCAAAGAACATAAGCAGGCTTCCGTGCTTGCCGTCAAAAGCCATCTGCTGATATTTTTGAACTATCGAGCAGCCGGCATTTCCGACAAAAAGCATTGAAGAAAAGAAAAACCACTTAAGCGATAATCCCTTTTCGCTTGCACCTTTTTCCGGCTTGAAGCAAAGATACAATGCTGCTATAATCAACAGCATACCGATTGTGATGTTCGGCGTAAGGGGATTGCCCCAAAATATAAATCCCCAAACGGCAACGCCTATTAATGAAAGCTGTTTTGCAAATGCCGTAAGAGAAACGGGACCGAGCTCATAAGCCTTGAACATTCCGGTCATAGCCATGGTGAAAAATATTCCGAACATTGCAGAGTAGGCAATTACGCCTGTATCAAATCCGCCGTCCTTGAGTAATATGATCCCCCACAAGATGAAAGCAAAGCCGGTTGCGATAGTATTATAAAGAAATGCGCAGTTGCCGGCATCGGAATTCTGTCTGCTGAATATTGTATTTAAGACGCTTAAGAGAGTAGTGGACAGGATGGCAAATAAGAGATAGAAATATTCCATATTATCTTACGCCTTCTTCTGTAGTCTTGTTTTCAAGATGATCTGCATATCCGATCTCGATCCAGTTGATATTGCCTTTGTCATATTCCGCAATGCTTATGGATGCGTTTGGAACGTGAGGGATGTCCTTAATTTTTTCGATCGGTATATTATTCCAAGCAGCTCGTAATGAACGGATTACTCCGCCGTGTACGCCTACAAGAACGGTCTTGCCTTCGTTTTCTTCGGCGATCTCATCAAAAGCATGCTTTACACGAATCATAAGCTCCTCATAGCTTTCTCCGCCGTCAAATTTAAAGCAGCCAGGGGTTTGCTTATATTGCTCAAAGCTTTCGGGAAATTCATTTCTCACTTCCTCAATAAGCTTTCCCTGCCATTTTCCGACGTCGATTTCGCGTAAAGCTGTGCACTTTTTTATATCGATACTTAGTTTTTCACCAATCTGCTTTACCGTATCGTATGCTCGCGAAAGATCGCTTGAATAAATAGAATCGATCTTAAACCTCTTAATAACGTACTTGGCAATCGAATCTGCCTGAGAAAGACCTATTTCGTCAAGTGGCGTGTCAAGCTGACCTGAGAAACGCTTTTCTTTGTTTCCGAGACTGAATCCGTGTCTTACTATAATAAAGGTTACCATTTTTAATATTCTCCGGATTAAATTAAAAAGCAGTAATATAAACTCCAACAGGAGTTATCCGATTGGAGTTTATATCAGTTATTAAATTTGCAATTATTCCTTTTCGGGAATCTCTTCTACGGCATCGTCATTTACGTCAACAAGCTCGTCTGCAAGAGCATCAAGCTCGGCGTCGCCGCATTCACATTCGTCGATCATCCAATCGTCAGCATCGTCGAAATCGATAAACTTGCATTTGGGCTTCTTTTCTGTTATCTTATATTTATCGCAGATAAGCTTGAACGCCATTATCACGCCTGCCGCAACAACAATGGCACTTGCGATAACGATAATGGTGGTTAAGGCACTGTTTCTTTCGTCATTTCTTCTCATATATTTCCTCCGTTCTCCGTATTTACGGCTCTTATATTATTATGATACCACAAAAGTTATGTTTTGACAAGTAAAATTTGTAAAGTTACTGTGAATGAGGCGTCGCTTTTGCGCTTTGATTTATGAAAAAGTTGACAAAATCTCTTATAAAGTGTATACTTATACAGGAAAGTAAGGTTAAAGGGGAATTAAAATGCCTAAAATTATAAAGATATCACTCGGCGATACTCTTGAAATGAAAAAGCCGCACCCTTGTGGAAGCAATCTTATGAAGGTGCTTCGTGTCGGTTCGGATATCAGAATAAAATGCGAGGGCTGCTCTCGCGACGTTACCGTGGCGAGAATAAAGCTTGAAAAAAACATAAAGCGTGTGATTACGACAGAGGATGCACAGGCGTAAATAAAGAGGGAATAAGTAAAATATGACACAGAACCTTTCACTTGAAACAGGGCGTAAGACACCTGTGCAATACAGGCTGTTATCCTTTATGATACCGACGCTGACGCTTGCACTTGTTTACGTTGCCATGCTTATATATCCGTTTGGAAACGGAACGGTGCTTGTGCTTGACTTAAACGGTCAGTACGTATATTTCTTTGAGGCTCTCCGTGACGCTATATGGGGAGAGGGCAGTATCATATATTCCTTTGAACGCGCGCTTTCGGGCGAGTTTCTCGGAATATTTGCCTACTATCTTGCAAGCCCGTTTTCGCTTATAGTTGCGCTTTTCCCAAAAAGCGCAATGCAGGAGGCTTTGTTTACCATAATCATATTAAAATGCGGACTTTGCGGATTTACAGCTCATTATTTTATTACTCATACGCGTAATATTGATAATATCGGTGCGCTTATCTTTTCCACCTGCTATGCGCTGAGCGCATACGGAGTTGTTTACGCCTCTAACACGATGTGGATAGACTGTATGTATCTGCTTCCGCTTATAATGCTCGGTATAGAGCGTCTTATATGCGAAAGAAAGTATCTTTTGTATACATTAAGCCTTGCGCTTGCGCTTATATCAAGCTACTATATCGGTTATATGCTTTGCCTGTTTGCGGTGTTTTATTTCTTTGCCGCGTATTTTTCGCGTACAAGAGAAGAACGCGGCGCGCTTGCTGAAAAGGCGCATTTTGTAAAATCCGGACTCAGGTTCACCCTGTTTTCGATCGTATCCGCACTTTTAGCATCGCCTGTGCTTTTGCCGGCAATATATTCGCTTTCGTTTGGAAAGGACGATTTTTCAAACCCGAAATATGCATTTGTGGAAAAGACCGATTTTATTGATATTTTCCTCAAAATGCTCCCCGCGTCCTACGATACGGTAAGACCGGAAGGAATGCCGTTTGTCTACGCTTCGATGCTTTGCCTTGTGCTTGGTCTGCTTTATTTTATGATTCCGCAGATATCCACAAGAAAAAAGGTTACAAACGGTGCGCTTCTCACTTTGCTTGCCCTCAGCTTTTGCGGATCTACGATAGATCTCGTATGGCACGGCTTCCAGTTCCCCAACTGGCTTAATTTCAGATACAGCTTTATATTTATTTTCATTATTGTGCTTATAGCCGCGGATACCTTTGCTCATATAAAGGAAATACCCGGAGAGAAGATCACCGCTGTTGTTATAGCTATTATTATACTTTGTGCGGTGCTGCAAAAATTCGAATACGAGCACGTTCTGATGTTTGCCTGCATATGGGCAGGTATCGGCACGGCGATACTCGTTCTTATCGGGCTCAAGGTATATAAATCGGGTCACCGTGCGGGAATTATCGTGTTGCTTGTTCTTACGCTTGTCGAGCTTTACGGAAACGGCGTTGCATCAGAGTATATGATGCACGAGGACGTGGGCTTTTCAAAGCACAGCTCGTACACGAATTTTATGGAA
This sequence comes from Clostridia bacterium, assembly GCA_017646005.1. Taxonomy (GTDB): domain Bacteria; phylum Bacillota; class Clostridia; order Oscillospirales; family CAG-272; genus UBA4717. The sequence continues at coordinate 13,263 of JAGCNJ010000068.1, forward strand.
AAATACAGACCTGCCGCAGAGTATATGAGCGAAAACGATACGGGGCTTTACAGAAGTGAAAATTATACTATACGTAAGGTCAACGATAACTACGCGATAGGGCTTAACGGCGTGTCCGGCTCTACCTCGACGCTTAATAAAAAGGTCATAAACTTCTTGTCTGATATGGGCTACAGCTCACGCTCGCATCATTCGAATTATTCGGGCGGTACTCCCGTGGGAGATTCGCTGCTCGGCATAAAATATCTGTTAAGCACTCCCGAAAAGGGTGCTGACCCTGCATATACGACGGTATGGACGGATGAGGAAAATGAGGTCGCATTATACGAAAATCCGTATGCGCTCCCGATTGGTTATACGGTTGCAGCCGATTTCGAAAAATTTGACACATCGGCTTCGCAGAATCCTTTTGAGCTTGTAAACCGTATGTGCGCTCAGATGACGGGCAAAACACGTGAGGGACTTTTCAAGACCAACAAATACGACGTAAAACTTGAAAACGTCGTGCGTGTGAATACGAGCAACATGAGAAAATATAAGCGCGATAAGGATACGGGTGCGCGTTTGAGTTTCGTTATTACCGCGTCAAGTGACGGCGTTATGTACGCGTATTTCCCTGTAACAAACGGTTACAGGCGCGAGGTGAGCGTAAAATACGGCGAAGAGGAGATAGAAAACTATTTCACCGGAAATCACCACGGTATTATGTGTCTGGGCAAGTTTAAGCGCGGTGAAAACGCCTATCTGACTATGACTCTTGAGGATGGTGAGGACACCGTATATTTTGACAGCACAAACTACTTCTACACGCTTGATGCGGAGGTGCTTGATTATACCGTAAGCGAGTTTAAGCGCGGTGCTATGGAAATAGACGAAAAGCATACGGATACTCATTTTACGGGTCGCGTAAGTGTTGAGGACGGTCGTAATATTCTTATGCTAACAATGCCGTATGACAAGAATATTGCGGTATATGCCAACGGCACGCATCTTGATACCTTTGAGGTGGCGGGAATATTTACAGGCGTGCTTTTGCCTGAGGGTGAGTTTGATATCGAAGTGAAATATATTCCGATAGAGCTTTATGTCGGAATCATCTGCGCGATAATGGGTGTTATACTCTTGCTTATATACAAGCTTGTTTCTATGAAGCGGGGGAGACCCCGCGGGCAGGACGCGCGGTCCGGAAGCCCCCGCAGGCAAGACGCGCGTGAAGCTTAAGTAAATTTCAAATCATAAGCCCATACCCCAACATTTGCTAGAATTTGCTTTGGAGAAACACTTTTGCAAAATTGTTCAATCTCAGGGTAGCGGTCCCTGAGATTGAACTCATTTAGTGTTGGGTAGTAGCAGAGCGCGAATTTAGTAAATCCGATTTTTAAAAGTTTTTGAGGGGAGCGCGAGGGGGACTTTTATCAAAAAGTCCCCCTCGCAAAAATATATTCCCCTCTAAAAACTCTAAAAAGCTAATTAAATAAACATCCCCGAAATCATACAAGCTAAAACTGTTGTGAAAAGCATTGTAAAAAGACCTGCGGGCATAGCGTAGCGAGTGTTTTTTACCCCGGCGGCGGACGAGTATATGGCAAGAATGTAAAACAGCGTATCAGAGCTTCCTGCAATTACCGATGCGGCAAAGCCTATATAGCCGTCGCTCGTGTGGTTTTCAAAAAGCTCTGCAAGCAAGGCACTTGATGCACTGCCGGATATAGGTCTGACGGTTAAAAACGGAAGTATTTCGGAGGGGATTCCCAAAAGCGCGGTTATTGGCGAAAGCAAATGCGAAAGGATTTCTCCCGCACCCGATGCGGTAAAGAGGGAGGCGGCACAACAGGTCAGTATAAGGCTGGGGAATAATGATACCGTCAGCTTTATACCCGATTTTGCACCCTCGTTGAAGCTTTCGAGAAGATCTTTTTTTGAAAAAAGCAATAACAACGCTATAAGCGTGATTATTACGGGCACAATAATAGAACTTACAAGACTCATTTGTGTTTCCTTTTCCCGCGGCAAATACCTGCAAGCGTGCGTACAAGTATTACCGTGATTATAAATCCGCAGACCGAGCATATCCATACCGGCACAAGAATTTTAGTTGGCGATACACTTCCCGCACTGTTTCTGAGCGTTATGACCGTCATCGGCATAATGCTTATGGGAGATGCGCTTATAAGGGTGAGCATTATCATATCGTCGCTTGCTTTTTCAGCGCCGTCATTGTCTTTTTGCATCTCCTTTAGTGCGGATAGCGCAAACGGTGTTGCGGCGTTGCCGATTCCAAGCAGATTCGCAGAAATGCTCGCCGCACATTCGTATATTCCGTTGCCTGTTTTGCAAGCTGTGGGAAACAACAGCCTAAGTACGGGCGAGATAAGGCGTGCAAGCATTTCTATCGCGCCTGTCTTTTTTAAGATGTTCATGATCCCACACCATAAGCAGGTCATACCTACGAGCGAGGCGCTTATATCAAGAGCGCGTGAGGTACCCGCGAATATTGCAGGCGTAAGCGCGTCTGTGCGGCCTGTTATAAGCGCACAGACAAAGGATAATATACACATAACTGCAAAGGTTTTGGCTAACACGTGATCACTCCTTTTTGAGAGTTCAAAAAAAGTTTAAATAATAATTTTGATAAAACAATTGACATTTTTTGGCAGATATTGTAAAATAAGCAGGTAAAAAGACGAAAACACCTGTATATAAAGAAAGGGACGAATATATGAAAAGCGAAGCGGCGGATATAAGACAGCTTGATTCACTCGGCAGAGTGGTAATACCAAAAAAAATGAGGACTGCACTCGGAATAAGCGAAAATGATAATCTCAGGATCTCTCTTGAGGCAAATGCGATAGTAATAAAGAGGGAGGTGCCTATGTGCGTTATATGTAAGCGCGAAAAGGAACTTAACGCGATAGGTACCGCTTACGTTTGCACCGGATGTGCAAAGCAGATAGCGGATATGCTTTAATTACAAGGACCGTGCCGTGTGCACGGTCTTTTTTATGGTAGATTATATGCTTTTGTGCATAAAAAAACAACGAATGCCAATAATATCCTTGAAAAACATTGTTATTCTGAAAGGAAAAAATTTGTGGTATTAAAGGGTACGCAGAGAAGAATGATAAAAATATCGGGCTGTGCCGATACGGTATTCGAGGAAGCCTATTTCATTTTAAGACCAAGTACGGGGCAGAACGATATGAGCAAAAGCGATATGATCGCAGAGGCAAATCGGATAATAAGAGAAAACGCTCTGCTATCCGACAAAAAAGACGGTAAGAGCATAAAAATAAGCCTCGGATTATTCTTGCTTCTTGTAATTACTAGTGTGCTTGGTGCCACGTCGACGTTACTTGCGCTTGCAGGTGTAATATGAAAATAAATATTTGTTAAAAATGCATATTGCAAAAGAGTTCGTTATATAGTATAATATATGCGTATTTAAGTGTCCGTTTTTTTATACGCACAAAAATGCGCGGATTGATCGCCCGTGTCCGCGTACATAAGCTCTTGGCTTGAATTTTGCTTCAGGCTTTGTTTTTGTGCAAATATAATTGACAGTACAAGGGCAGAGTGTACGTTTATACTGCCTTAATACATAAATTTTGAAAATTGCAGAATGCATTTCTGCGGAAAGGCTTTTTTATATGGCAAATAATAAATTAAAGGTGATGTTCTTAGGCGGACTTCAGGAGATCGGCAAGAATATGTGCGCTCTTGAATATGAGGACGACATCATTATCATCGACTGCGGACTTGGCTTTCCTGATGATGATATGCTCGGAATAGACCTCGTTATCCCCGACGTTACCTATCTTGAAAAGAATCAGGATAAGATCCGCGGATTCTTTATAACTCACGGTCACGAGGATCATATCGGTGCGCTTCCGTATATTCTCAAGACGATAAAAGCACCCGTGTTCGGAGCAAGGCTGACTATCGGTATCATCGAAAACAAGCTTTTGGAGCATACTTTCGATTACAAGCCCGAGCTTAATACGGTAAAGTCAGGTGACGTAGTAAAGGCGGGCTGCTTCAAGATCGAATTTGTTCACGTAAATCATTCGATTGTTGATGCGTGTGCGCTTGCGGTAACGACTCCTGTAGGAGTGGTGTTTCATTCGGGAGACTTCAAGCTTGATCTTACACCTATCGAGGGCAAGATGACCGATATCGCGCGTATGGGCGAGATCGGAAACAAGGGTGTGCTTCTTCTGATGTGCGAATCAACGAACGCAGAGCGCCCCGGATATACGCCGAGCGAAAAGAAGGTCGGCAAATCGCTTGATGATATTTTCCTTAAAAATACAGACAGGCGAATAATTATAGCGACGTTTTCCTCCAACGTACACAGAGTACAGCAGATAATAAACGCCTCTGCCGCACACGGGCGAAAGGTTGCGGTTACCGGCAGAAGCATGATCAATATCGTAAGTACGGCAATAAAGCTTGAATGTATGCACGATCCCGATGGCGTGCTTATTGACATAAACGATATCAAGCGCTATCCGCCAGAACAGGTAACGATCATCACTACGGGAAGCCAGGGCGAGCCTATGAGCGCACTTTACAGAATGGCGTTTTCGGATCACGACAAGGTCGAGCTTGGGCCGAAGGATCTTGTTGTTATCAGCGCAAACGCTATACCCGGCAACGAAAAGCTTGTGGGCAATATCATAAACGAGCTTTACCGCAAGGGTGTTACCGTGCTTAACGATGCGGTGGCTGACGTTCACGTTTCCGGGCATGCTTGCCAGGAGGAGCTTAAGCTTTTACACGCGCTGTTAAAGCCTAAATTCTTTATGCCGATACACGGTGAAATGAAGCATCTTATCAAGAACAGGGAAATAGCGATAGAAATGGGCATGGAGCCTGACAAGATATTCGTTTCCGAGATAGGAAAGGTGCTTGAGCTTTCGCGTACAAGTGCCAAGTGGGGCGGAAATATTCCTTGCGGACGCGTGCTTGTAGACGGGCTTGGAGTAGGTGACGTCGGAAACATCGTGCTTCGTGACAGACGCCATCTTTCGCAGGACGGTATTATAATCGTCGTTGCTACGGTAGACGTTGAAATGGGTGAGGTTATAGCGGGACCTGATATAGTATCGCGCGGATTTGTATACGTGCGTGAAGCAGAGGAGCTTATGGATGAGCTTCGCGAGGTAGCCAAGGAAGCTATAGACGACTGTATTTATGACGGATGCGTTGATTGGAACGAGATAAAGCTTTCGGTAAAGGACAGTCTTTCAAAGTTTATATACAATCGTACCAAGCGCCGCCCGATGATACTTCCGATAATAATGAACGTGTAAAAAATAAAGCCTTAAGCGTGAGCTTGAGGCTTTTTGCATCACACCTTGACTCGTACGACAATATATGCTATAATACCACTTGTGAACGGAGGGTGTGATAATGCGGAAGATAACAAAAATGAACGAGGCGGCGTGGGCGCTCGGAATACTGATATGCGGTCTTGGGATCGCTCTTTGCACAAAGGCAAGCTTCGGGCTTTCGATGATAGCGGCGCCTCCTTATATATTGCACTGCGCGCTTTCAAAGCTTTCTGCGGTCTTTACACAGGGAGTATGTGAATATTTGTGGGAGGGCGTGCTTTTGATCGTGCTTTGCCTGATACTTTTTAAGATCAAGTGGAGATATCTTTTGTCCTTTGTGACAGCGGTGCTTTCAGGCTATGCTATAGATTTCTGGCTTTGGGTGCTGGGCGGCGGTGGAGCGTATGAAAGCATCATCACGCGTGTTATAACGTTTGTGTTAGGCTCTGCTTGTGTTTCGCTTGCGATAGCCTTCTTTTTCAGAACCGATATGCCGCTTCAGGTCTATGAGCTTATTGTTTCGCAGATAGCGGAGAAATATGGTTTTTCCACTACAAAGGTCAAGAGCGTTTTTGATCTCATAATGCTTGCGATAACCTTGCTCTTGGCAATCTTTGTTACAAGAAGTGCGCAGGGGATCGGTATCGGTACGGTGATAGTCACATTTGCAAATTCACCGATGATAGCAGGCTTCGGGAAGTTGCTCGACAAGCTTTTTGTGTTTGATGCGCGTTTCCCGCGATTACTTAATATAATCAGACAGAAATAAAAATAATATCAATAAAAAATCAGGGCGGTAATGTTGTACATTACCGCCCTGATTTTTTATTCTGTTATATCAAATTTTGTTGCGATGATACGTGTGTTATCCTTTTGTATGCTGATAAAGCCGCCCTCGCAATTCGCAAGTATCTCTTTACCTTCCTCGGTCACGATCTTCGCTTTTCCCTTGCCGAGCGGTGCGGCGTAATCGGTGTGCGAGCCAAGCACGCACATATCGCCGTCTACCGTTCTCACGATCACCTTTGTCACTCTGCCGTCGAATTTTATTCCCGACATTGTGACTGCCTTAAGATCAAAGCTTGTCATAATGATGCCTCGCTTGCCTTAGCCTTTTCGACTGCTTCGTCTATCGTTCCTACAAATAAGAATGCGGATTCGGGAAGGTCATCGTGCTTACCCTCGATTATTTCCTTAAAGCCGCGGATGGTTTCCTTGATCGGTACGTACTTACCCGTCATACCGGTAAACTGTTCAGCAACCGTAAAGGGTTGAGAAAGGAATCTCTGTACCTTTCTTGCGCGGCTTACGGTAAGCTTATCTTCTTCGGAAAGCTCATCCATACCCATGATGGCGATGATATCCTGAAGCTCCTTATATCTCTGTAAGATCGCCTGTACCGCACGTGCCGTTTCGTAATGTTCGATACCTACGGTGTCGGGCGAAAGGATACGTGAGGTTGAATCAAGCGGGTCTACCGCAGGGTATATACCGAGAGAGGATATTGCACGGGAAAGAACCGTGGTCGCATCAAGATGCGCAAATGTTGTTGCAGGCGCGGGGTCTGTGAGGTCATCGGCAGGCACGTAAACAGCCTGAACCGACGTGATAGAGCCGCGCTTCGTCGAGGTGATACGCTCTTGGAGCGCACCCATTTCGGTAGCAAGTGTAGGCTGATAGCCAACTGCAGAGGGCATACGACCCAAAAGCGCCGAAACCTCGCTTCCTGCCTGTGTGAATCTGAATATGTTGTCGATGAATAAAAGCACGTCCTGTCCGACCTTATCGCGGAAGTATTCCGCCATAGTAAGACCTGAAAGCGCAACTCTCATTCTTGCTCCGGGCGGCTCGTTCATCTGACCGTACACGAGTGCGGTCTTGTCGATAACGCCCGATTCCTTCATTTCGTTATAAAGATCGTTACCCTCACGCGTACGCTCTCCGACGCCTGAAAATACCGAAAGTCCGCCGTGCTGCTTTGCAATATTGTTGATAAGCTCCATAATAATTACGGTTTTACCAACGCCTGCACCTCCGAACAGACCGATCTTACCGCCCTTTGCATATGGGCAGATAAGGTCGATTACCTTGATGCCTGTTTCAAGCATTTCGGTTGTGCCCTCCTGCTCATCGTAAGCAGGGGCACTTCTGTGGATCTCCCATCTTTCCTCAGTTTCGGGGGCGGGGAGATTGTCAACAGGCTCACCGAGCACATTGAAGATTCTGCCGAGTGTAGCGTTGCCTACGGGAACGGTGATACCCTTTCCCGTATCTGTTGCGGGTGTGCCGCGAACCATACCGTCGGTCGAGCTCATAGCGATACATCTTACGACGTCGTCGCCGAGGTGCTGTGCGACCTCCGCAATCACCTTTTCGCCGTTGTTGTCTATCTCAATGGCATTGAGGAGCGCGGGAAGCTCACCGCTTTTGAATTTTATGTCGAGTACAGGTCCGATGACCTGTATTACCGAGCCTACGTTCTTTTCACTCATAAGTGTTTACCTTTCTATAGCGCGCCCGCACCGGACACGATTTCGGTTATTTCCTGGGTTATTGCCGCCTGTCTTGCGCGGTTATAGCACAGATTAAGTTCGTCTATCATTTCTGCGGCATTATTCGTAGCCGATTCCATAGCCATACGTCTTGCTCCGTATTCGCTCGCAAGCGATTCACATACCGCAGCGTAAACCATACCGCCGATATACTGCGGTACTATAGCGTCTATGACCGCTTCGGGTGATGGCTCGTAGAGGGTAAGTGCCTTTGCGGATTTTTTCTCATTCGTATTCTGCGAGCTCATCGGAAGCAAGAGCTTTGATTTCGGCTCCTGACTGAGCATTGAAACGAATTCGTTATATATAACGTAAAGCTTGTCAAATCTGCCGGCAGCGTATTCGCGTGTCAGCACCTCGCACACGTGTGCACATTCTTCCGTGCCCGATTCATCTGCGCGGGCAGGAGCATCTGTTAAAAGCTCATATCCGTGGTGAATACAGAATTCATACGCCTTGCGTCCGATAGGATAGTAGCATACGTCGTTTTCTCCTGCGATCTCAAGTGCAAGCTTAAATACGTTGTTGTTGAATCCGCCCGCAAGTCCGCGGTCGCCTGCCACAAGAACGATACAGCTTTTTTTATGCTCACGCACTGTTGTATAGGTAGACATAACTCCACTTCCGCAGTTTGAAACTATACCTGATATGGTATCGTGCAGAAGATTCATAAACGGAAGCGTTTGCTGTGCCCGTTCCTTGGCACGTCTGAGCTTTGAGGAAGCAACAAGCTCCATAGCCTTGGTTATGTGCATCGTTCCCTCAACACTTTTGGTGCGGTTTTTTATGTCCTTCATTGAAGAAGCAGCCATAATTACTCCATTCTTACGCCTATTGGGCGCTTAAAGCTTAAGAAACCTTGAATTTAGCCTTGAACTCGCCTAAAGCCGAGACTATTTTTTCTTCGTTTTCCTTTGTAAGATCCTTGGTTTCGGTAATATTAGCGTAAATATCCGAATGCATATTGCCGACAAATTCCAAAAATTCATCCTCAAAGCGAGCGATATCCTCGACCGCTACATCTGAAAGAAGATTTTTGGTCGCCGCGTAAAGGATAACCACCTGTTTTTCAACAGGCATAGGTGTGTTGCGGTTCTGCTTGAGCGTTTCAACTATACGCGCACCCTGATCAAGACGCGACTTTGTATCTGCGTCAAGGTCGGAGCCGAACTGTGCAAACGACTGGAGCTCTCTGTACTGAGAATACTGGAGCTTGAGTGTTCCCGCAACCTTTTTCATAGCCTTGATCTGTGCCGAGCCTCCGACTCTCGATACCGAGATACCGGGGTTTACAGCAGGCATGATTCCGCTGTGGAAAAGCTCTGTTTCGAGGAATATCTGTCCGTCTGTGATAGATATTACGTTGGTCGGGATATACGCCGAAACGTCACCCGCCTGTGTTTCGATAATGGGAAGTGCTGTAAGCGAGCCTCCGCCGTATTCGGGCGCAAGTCTTGCGGCACGCTCAAGCAAACGTGAGTGGAGATAGAATACGTCTCCGGGATACGCCTCACGGCCCGGCGGTCTGCGGATAAGAAGCGAAAGTGCTCTGTATGCTACCGCGTGCTTGGAAAGATCGTCGTATATGATAAGAGCATCAAGTCCCTTATTCATAAAGTATTCGCCGATCGCGCATCCTGCGTAGGGGGCGATATACTGCATAGGTGCAGGCTCCGATGCGCTTGCCGAAACGACTACGGTATAATCCATAGCACCGTTCTTTTCAAGCGTTTCAACGAGCTTTGCTACGGTAGAGTTCTTCTGACCGATAGCAACGTAGATGCAGATAACGTCCTTACCCTTCTGGTTTATAATCGTATCGGTCGCGATGACCGTTTTACCCGTCTGTCTGTCACCGATGATAAGCTCACGCTGACCGCGGCCTATCGGTATCATGGAGTCGATAGCCTTGATACCCGTCTGCAAGGGCACGCTTACCGATTTTCTTTCGATAATTCCGGGAGCCTTTGTTTCGATCGGGCGGGTTTCGTTTGTATCAACAGGACCTTTTCCGTCGATCGGTGCGCCGAGCGCGTTTACTACGCGTCCGATAAGCTTATCGCCTACGGGAACCGATACGACCTTGCCGGTACGCTTGACGATATCGCCTTCCTTGATATCACCGTCATCGCCGAGGATAACGGCACTTACAAAGCCTTCTTCAAGGTTAAGCGCCATACCGTAAACGCCGCCGTCAAATTCGATAAGCTCGTTTGCCATACACTTTTCAAGTCCGTGTATGTTTGCAATACCGTCACCGACCTTGATTACGTAGCCGGTTTCAGCCTCGCTTATACGGTTGCTGTAATTTTTGATCTGGTCCTTTATTATCTTACTGATATCATCAGTTTTAAGCTGCATAATTCTGACCGTTCCTTTGCTTATACTGTGGCTTATACGTCCGATTTTGAGATTATTTCGGACAGCTTGTTAAGGCTTGAGCGCACGCTCATATCTATCTGCCTGCCGCTGTAGCGAAGCAAGGCTCCGCCGAGCAGGGCAGGATCTGTTTTTTGCGTTAAAACGACCTTTTTGCCGGTCTTTGCTTCAAGCTTCTGTTTGATGCTTTCCTGTCTTTTTTCGTCAATATTGACTGCGCTTATAAGCTCTGCGCGCACGATATCGTGAGCTTCATCGTAAAGCTCGCAAAAACGTGCGGCACAGTCCGGAAGCTCGGACATCCCCCTTGCTTCTGTCAGAAGAAGGAGAAAATTGAGTAAATACTCGTTTGCTCCCGCAAACGCCTCGCGTGCAAGAGCTACACGCTCGCTTTTGTCGATCGAAGGGTTATCAAGAAGCTTTATATATTCAGGATTTTCGGCTATAACACCTGAAATATCCTTGAGCTGACTTGATATAATTTCTTCATGCGACGCTTCTGCGGCGATTTCGTAGAGAGCCTTTGCGTATTCGTCACTAAGTCTTCTCATCAAACTTCACCCATCTTTTCAATGAAGCTGTCGATAAGCTCCTTGTGCTTGTCTTCGTCGATCTCCTTTTCGATCACCTTTGAGGCTATCGACAAGGCGAGGTCGGACATTTCATTCTTGAGCTCGTTTTCTGCGTTGCGCTTTTCTGCCTCTATTTGCTTATCGGCACGCGCAATAATGCCTGCGGCATTTTTTTGTGCGTCTGCGATTATCTCTTCGCTCTTTAGAGTAGCGGAGCGGGTAGCATTTTTGACTATTTCCTCGGCCTCTTGCTTTGCGCTTGAAAGTCTTGATTCATAGTCAGCCTTAAGTGCGTCGGCATCATTCTTTGACTTTTCGGCATCTGAGTACATTTCCTTAACTTCATTTTCGCGGTCGAGCATCATTTTTCTGACCGGCTTGAAGAGGAATTTCTTCATAAGCAAAAAGAGTATGAGAAGGTTACCCCAGGTGAAGATCAGAGTCCACACGTCAATAGTAACGAAGTCAAGAAAGCGAGGCTCATCCGCCGGTTCTCTTACCTCGGTATAGGTTTCGCCTTCGTAGCCCTCAAGCTCTGCGCCGACTGTAAGTGTTTCAAGATTAATTTCCATTGTTTGAACTGTACCTTTCGTATGGTAAGTTGGCTTTGTTTTAGCCTGCGATCATACCTACAAGGGGATTTGCGAAGAGAAGAATAAGAGCAACTACGAGACCGTAGATACCTGTAGATTCCGCAACCGCACAACCGAAGAGCATTGTAGTGGTAATGTCGCCCTTGGCTTCGGGCTGACGTCCGACCGCTTCAGCTGCTTTACCTGCCGCATAACCCTGACCGATACCGGGGCCGATACCTGCGATCATAGCAAGACCTGCGCCTACCGCTGATGCTGCGAGAACTATTGTTCTGTAAAATTCCATATTGTTCATTGTAAGATCCTCCGTCTTATTTGATAACTTGATTTATTCACCGCGAGCGGCTTCTTCACTGCCCGCACTCGACACAAACACCATCGTCAGCATACAGATTATATATGCCTGAAGGAAGCTTGTGAACAAGTCAAAATAGATTGAAAGTACTGCCGGTATACCGAGCTGGAATATCGGAATACTGCTTATAAATGCGTTCGGTATCCATTGGAGCAAAACTGCGCTTAAGGATGCAAGCGCACCGTACATAAGCGAAGTTATTACCATACCTGCCGCAATGTTACCGAAATGTCTGAACGACATTGAAATGGGGTTTGCGATTTCGCCGACGATGTTGATGGGCAAAAGGAAGGGGACAGGCTCAACAAAGCCCTTAAGCCAGCCCTTGACACCATTGCATCTGATGTTATTTGCCTGTACCATAACAAAGGTCATAAGCGCCCAGCCGAGTGTTGTTGAAAGATCTGCGGTCAGGGGACGCATACCGAGTAAGCTCGAAAGGCTTCCGAGCATTGAAAGGGTAAACAGCGCGCCGATGTATGGCGCAAAGCTTATATATCCCTTGCCCATGGTAGATTCAACCATATTATAAAGCATACCTACGATCTTTTCGGCAATGACCTGCTTGCCGCTCGGCACCTTTTTCATACCGTGGGTAAGCCATATACAGAGCACCACGATAAACGCCATTATTATCCATGTGTTTGTAACCGTTTCGGTGACGGGTATACCGCCGAATATCGGTATCTCAAACATTATTTTCGGTCCGTTCATTAATTACACCTCGTTAAAGAGCGATAAAATACAGTTTTTGAGCTTAATTATCCTTTTTAGCTTTTTTCTTGTCCAGAAAGTTTACGATCATAACCGACGGGCGTATGAGCAAAAATCCGAGTGCAGTCATATATCCGTTGAAATACGGAAGCTTGATCCCGACAACGATCACTACTGCCATAAACAGAAGTCTTGCAGTATAGCTTGCCTGCACGTAATGCTGAGCATTTTTTTCGTCTTTTTCGACCGCCTTAGATACTACATAGCCCAAAAAGGTAAAGCTTAACGATGCACCGATTGTGCCTAAAAGAGCTCCGGTAATTATCGTATAGTCAAAGTAAGGTGTGAAAGCTATCACGACAGCTACGATTGCACTTAGCAATAGAACGCCGAACGACACCTTGAATATATTTCTCCATATTTCCTTTGTCAATTATATCATTCCTTTTTATCTGTGCCGTTATCCCTTTTGGAGGCATCGACACTTATTCTTTTGAAAAGCTTGAACAGATTAACGTATGCGGTTA
>JAGCNJ010000069.1 GCA_017646005.1 Clostridia bacterium
TCCGACGTTTGCATTCGCGTGCCGGAAGACGAAACGTACAAGATACAAGAGCTACACCTGCCCGTATATCACTATCTTTGTGCCGAAATCGAAAACCGATTTTTCGGATAAGCAGGATAATAAAAATTAATACGGCTATTACGAATGCCGTTGCAGGCTTCAGCAAAAGCGCGGATGGCGCTCCGCCTTCTGGATACAATCGCCTATAATCGGTGCTTCGCTTGATTCGCATCTGACAGGTACCGAGATCGACGGCTACAGACACAAACCGTACGTACCAACTCCCGACGCACTTAAAGCAATCGGTGATACCTTCCTTGTAGACTACGTTCGCGTGTTCGATAAAAAAGCTTGACTTTACATAAACAGTGTCGGTATATTCCTTAAATCCCTTGACTTCCGTCAAGCTTTGGTATATAATAGCATAGGTGAAAACTTGCTTAATAAAAAAGGGGTAAACCATGACACTTAAAGAAAAAATTGCCGCGGCACTTCCTGTCTGCGGTGTTCATGTTAATATGACAGACCCGATCGTTACCGAGATTTTCGCTAATCTTGATTACGACTACGTCTGCCTTGATCTTGAGCATACCGCTATGGACGCCGCACACGTACATATCCATTTGCTTGCGGCACACAGCGCGGGCAAGCCGCTTGTGGTACGCGTACCGCAGGATGATCTTACCATCACAAAAAAGATACTCGAAATGGGAATCGACGGTATCATCTTTCCTATGGCAAAGGATGCAAAGCACGCAAAAGCGCTTCTTGATATGACCTTATACCCTCCGCACGGAACCCGCGGCTGCGGTCCCAAGGGTGCTGTAAGATACGGCATTGACAATGAGGGCGAATATTACAAGCAACCTCATATCGAAAAGCTTTGCAGATTCGTTCAGATCGAGCAGGAAAGTGCGGCACTTGATGCTGAAAATATCGCAGCACTTGAGCATCTCGACGGTTGCATACTCGGAATGTACGATCTGTCGGGCTCTATCGGAAGACCGGGAGAAATTTTCTGCGAAGAAAACCTCGCGCTTGCAAACAAAGCGATAAATGCTTGCAAAAAATCCGGAAAATCGGTCGGAGTTATGACTTTTGCGATCGACAAGGAAACGATGAAACGCTACTATGATATGGGAGTCAATATGATAACCACCGGCGCGGATTACGATTTCATTCTCCGCATAGCAAGAGAAAGCCTCAAAACAATGAAAGAGGTTTTCGGAAAGTAAACACAAAACAGCACCTTGCGGTGCTGTTTTTTATTGTCCCTGCCTGTATTCCTTCGGCGTCATACCGGTTATCTGCTTGAATTTTTTGGTGAAATACACGTAATCGGTAAAGCCGCATCTTTCGGCTATTTCGGAAAGCGACAATGTGTGCGAATATATGCTTATAAGATAACACGCGCGGTCTATGCGCACCTTACACAATAGCTTTCCGGGTGTCATTCCCGTGATTTTCTTGAAGCAGGCTCTTATATAATCCTCTGCATATCCGCTTTGACAAAGACAATCTGTCACACAAAAATCAGGATCGCAGGCGCATTCACTTATTTTTCGGTTGATCCTTTCCACAGAGAGCGCAACGCCTCCCTCTCTTTCCATATTCTGAAGAATAAAGCGTATATATGCGGAGCAGAGGGATCGAAGATAGTCTGTAGCTGAATATCTGTTGTCGTAAATAAGCTGTGCAAGCTTTTTACCGTCTCCGCCTTCGTTGTCATGCAAAATACAAACGTCCTTAAGGTACAAAAGATTTTCAAATTCGCTTCCGACAGATATATTTATAAATCCGTCCTCAGACGAAGACCCGTGTAATATCTCAGGCGGAACGATAATTATCGTACCCGTTTCAAACGGATAGCTCTTCTCGCTTGTGCGCAAAAAGCCCTTCCCCTCAGTATACAGCATTATTTCATAGAACTTATGCTTATGCAACGGATAAACTCTTGTTCCCTCATCGGTTTTGTTTACGAATACTGCCATTATATCACCCCGGTTCAAGTATAACACAAATCTATCTTTTGTACAAGTCTATCTATATAATTTTATATTCTTTTTTTATAAGCGGTGGTATACTTAAAGTATCAGAATATAAACCGGAGGTATTATATATGAAAAAAATCGAGCGTTTCAGCCGCGGTATGGGTATCGGCGGCTGGCTTACAAATTACAAGCGCTTTAAGGTTTTGCCCGAAAACAAGCGTATTGACATCACGATCGGCGACCTTGAGCATTTTGAAAGCTATATCACAGAGCGTGATATAAAATACATAGCAGCTCTCGGACTTGACCATATCAGACTAGGCTTTGACCAGATAGTAATTGAGGAATCGCCCTACAAATACAGGGCGTGCATACTCAAAAATCTGCACGACTTCGTAGACTGGTGCGAAAAGTACAAGATCCGCCCGATACTTAATATGCATAAGGCTATCGGTAACTACTGCGACGTGGCGTCTAAGGTAGGTCTTCTTGACGACCCTGAGCTTTGCAACAGATTTGTTGCCGTATGGGATATGCTCGAGGATGAGTTTGCAAACGACAACGAGGTAATGTTTGAATTATTAAACGAGGTCGTTGAGCGCGATTCGATAAAATGGAACTCACTTGCCAAAAAGACGATCGACGTTATCCGTAAGAAAAACAGCGAAAGATACATAATCGTCGGTTGCGGACACTGGGGAAGCCCTCCCGGTCTTGACACACTTGACACCTATGACGATGACTTTGTAATCTACACATTCCACACCTATAACCCCTTTGAATTCACGCATCAGCGCGGACTTTTGCAGGAAGGTCCCCTCTATTATAACAGAGAAATGCCCTGGCCGTGTGATGATATGGAAAGATACAGGCTCTGTTATGAGCTTAACGGAAATCTTCACGAATTTGATGACAACTATTGGGGTGCAACAAAGCTTGATATAGAATTTATCCGTAAGGCATTTGAGCCGGCTGTCAGATTTATAGAAAGACATCCGGACAAAATACTCTGGTGCGGTGAATTCGGCACTATCCGCCACGCGCGTATGGAATGGCGTCAGAACTGGATGCGCGACGTTATAACCGTTATCAAGGAAAACGATATGCCCTACAGCGTATGGAATTACTTAAGCACCCCTAACGACGGCAACCGCTTCAGTCTCGTTGACGACGACAGACGTGAGATACTCAGCGCAGAAATGCACGCTATAATTCTCGGCAACGTATGAACGCGGTAAGTATTGCCTTACTTTTACTCAGCGTGGTGCTCGGAAGCGCGCGTAACGTTTTATCCAAAAGCATCTCGCACGTCAAGTTCGGCAAAAGAAGCTTTTTTACACTTCAGTCGATAATCTTTTTCATGGGTGCGCTTGTGCTTATCCCCGGAACGATCGGCACATTATGCTCACCGCTCACAGTCCTTCTTGCAATAATATACGGTATGCTTTTATTACTCGCGCAATGGTGCTATACGGCGGCTATGGCAAACGGGAACACTGCCGTTTGCTCGACCGTCTATTCGCTCGGATTTATTCTTCCTGCTCTTTCGGGTATGATTTTCTGGAACGAGGAAGTGACCGCGCTTAAAATAGCGGGCGTTATCCTCGTTATACCCGCAATAGTTCTGTCCGGCAAGAATGACGTGGCACGGCAGAGTGCAAAAAGAACGGGATATATGCTCCCGCTGATGCTTGCCATGCTTGCTTCGGGCGGACTCGGAATCATGCAAAAGATTCAGGGAAGCTCTCCTTTTCCGGAGCAAAGAAGCGTATTTGTATTTTTGTCCTTTGTATTGGCAGGGGCGGTATCACTTGTCCTTGCACTATGCAAAAAAAACGGTGAAATCATAAGGCCTGTGAGTAAAATATCAGCTGTTGGTATCGGTATATGCTTTGCACTCTGTAATTTGCTGAACACACTTCTCGCGGCAAGGCTTGACAGCGCGGTATTTTTTCCGTCGCTCAATATCGGTGTGATATTATGCTCTATGCTTTTCAGTATACCACTATTCAAGGAAAAATTCACGAAAAGACTCGCGCTCGTATTACTTTTTGCATTTTCTGCAATCATACTTGTAAATCTGTAATAAAAAAACTGTGTGCTTATGCACACAGTTTTTTACCATTCAAATGTTGTCGGAACTCCGTCTTCTCTGAGTCCGTCAAAATTCTTCTGTCTTAAAACTTCATACACGGCTATCGCCGCCGAGTTTGAAAGATTAAGGCTTCTTAATTTATCGCGCATGGGTATGCGCACGCATCTCTCGGGGTTTTGCTTCAACAATTCCTCCGGCAAGCCCTTTGTTTCTTTTCCGAAAACAAGAAATACCCGTTCGGGATATTCCATCTCAGTATACGCGCGCGGCGCCTTAGTTGAAAAGAAATACATTTCTTCGTCCGCGTTTATCCTTAAAAACTCGTCAAGGCTTTCGTAATAGGTGATGTCAAGTTCGTGCCAATAATCAAGCCCTGCACGCTTAAGCTTACGGTCGTCGACCTCAAAGCCCATAGGCTTGACCAAATGAAGAGAAGCACCTGTGGCAGCACAGGTGCGGGCAATATTTCCGGTATTCTGCGGTATCTCCGGCTCTATAAGAGCTATGTTTATATTGCTCATATTAAGCGTTGTATTCTCCTGCAAGCTTCTCTTTCCAATACTTTTGCGCGCTTCTTAAAATCTGAATATCGTTATCGTGTGTAAGCTGTGCGCTTGCCTCGTCGAAGGTGAACCAGTCAGCGCGTCTTATTTCCTCGGGCTGAGGTACTGTTTCGCGCGTATCGGTTATTGCAGTAAAATATATTACTTCCTTTTCTATATAGTCTCTGGGCGAATATATAACGCTTTTTCTGAATCCCGTGTCAAGCTCAACCTCAAGTCCCGTTTCCTCTCTTATTTCGCGGATAGCGGTTTCCGCTTCGGTTTCAGCCGCCTCCACGTGACCCTTGGGAAAGCCCCAATGACCGCCCCTGTGCTGAATGAGCAGAGTAAGACATCCGCCCTTTACACGGCGTATTACTACAGCGCCGCACGACTTTTCTTTTCTTGTATGTAAAGCCACAATTGCCTCCGAAAAAAATGCGATCTCCTGATCGCAGACTGTTGTACCGTCAAAAAAACGGTCTCTCCGACAGTTATTATAGCACATATTTACGCTTTATGCAAGAGTATATTGACCATAAATACGATTTTAGCAAATTTTTTCACAAAATATGCAAAAAAATGTGATAAAAATATCCCGACCTTTCGGTCGGGATAAAATTATTTACTGTGTGCCAAAAAGGCTTTCAGTGCTGAGCTCTTGGGATTTCCGAATACCTCTTCGGGCGTTCCCTCTTCCTTTATGACACCGTCTGCCATAAAGATTACGCGGTCGGCAACATGGGAAGCAAACTCCATTTCGTGAGTTACTACTATCATCGTTCTGTTTTCATCCTTGAGCGAGCGGATGACCTTAAGCACCTCTTGTGTAAGCTCGGGGTCAAGCGCCGATGTTGGCTCGTCAAAGCAAAGCACGCTCGGAGAAAGCGCAAGTGCACGCGCTATCGCGGCTCTCTGCTGCTGACCTCCCGAAAGCTCAAACGGATAATTATTCATCTTCTGTTCAAGACCTACGCGGCACAAAAGCTCACGAGCTTTAGCCTCGCATTCATACGCGATCTCTGCTTTTCTTGCACGAGATGGCTTTCTGCCGGTCTGCGCCCTTTCCTTTTCAATGCAAAGCAGTTCGTTTGCAAGCGTTACGTTGCGAAGCACCGTATACTGCGGAAAAAGATTAAAGGATTGGAAAACAAGTCCGAATTTAAGTCTGTTTTGACGCTTGACCGCATCACTCAGCTCAGGCGCGGATGCGTCGAATATAGTTTCACCGTCAACAATTATCTTTCCCTCATCGGGAGTTTCAAGAAAGTTTAGCGAGCGCAAAAGCGTTGTTTTTCCGCTTCCGGACGAGCCGATTATTACAAGCACCTCACCATCGTGAAGCTTGAAATCAATCCCCTTGAGAACCTCGGTCTTGCCGAAGCTCTTTCTTATATCAAATACCTCAAGCATTTACCCGTCCTCCTTAATTCTTGTAATAGCCAAAGGCTTTTTCAACCTTTTCAAGCACTATCGTTACAAGTCCGTTGAAGATCAGGAAGAAAAGACCCGTGTAGAAAAGCGGCCATACAAGACCGTTTGACGAATAACGCTCTGCCGCCTTGAGTATTTCAGGCACAGCGATAACTCTCGCAAGGGATGTATCCTTGACAAGCGTTATTATCTCATTGCTCATAGGCGGTACGATACGCTTGACCACCTGCATAAGTATTACCTTAAAGAAGACCTGCGTTTTGGTCATACCAAGCACCTGAGCCGCCTCGTACTGTCCTCTTGCCATGCTCTCTATACCGCCGCGGTATATTTCGGAAAAATATGCCGCATAGTTTATTACAAACGCGATAAGTGCCGCAGTCATACGCGTACGTATCGGCATATTGAATACAAGTCCCGGTACGTAAAATACAACGTAAAGCTGAAGCAAAAGCGGTGTTCCGCGGATTATCCATACAATAAGCCTGCATATAGCCGCAATCGGCTTGAAATCACCGACAGCGTTTAATACAACAGCTGTAAAGCGGGGCTTTTCGCCGTTATCCTCAATATGTGCCGCATCAAGCTTTAATAAAAAGCGGAACGGTCTGAACTTCGACATAGATCCGAAGCAGATGAGAAGTCCAAGCGGCAGGGCAAGCACCAGAGTGCTGAAAAACAAAAGTAAATTCTGCCCGAAGGATTCGAGCAGATTAAGCGTTACCGCCGTAAAAGTAGGATTTAACATGTATGTACTCTACCTTGCATACAAAAGGATTCGGGTATCCGCCCGAATCCTTTTGTGGATTTTTCAGATTTACTTATTTCTGTTCGATAAGCTGTGTATCGAGGTTATACCACTCAGCGATATCAGTAAGCTTGCCTTCTGTATAAAGCTCTGTAATAGCTGCGTTAACCTTTTCTACCATATCGCTTCCCTTTCTGAATGCGATACCGTACTCTTCATTTGCGAATTCAACACCGTCAACCTTAACAAGGCTTGCGTAGTCTGTGCCTTCACCGATCATGCCAAGAGCTGTGATGTAGTCTACAACGCACGCATCAGCTGTACCTGCCGCAACCTCCATAATAGCCTTTGCCATTGTGTCAACTGCGATGAATTCGGAGCCTGCGAAGTATTCATCTGTTGTAGCGAGCTCCTCACCTGCAGAGCCTGCTTCAGCAACAACGATCTTGCCCTCAAGCGAGCCTGCCATCTTGTAATCGGGAGCAACAACTGCCTTTGTGATTACGACCTGCTGATTGTTCATATAAGGAACAGAGATCGCCATATTTTCTGCTCTTTCGGGTGTGATGGTCATACCATTCCAAATGCAGTCGATGCCCTTTGCGTTAAGCTCGATTTCCTTGGAGCCCCAGTCGATTTCCTGGAACTGAGGAGTTAAGCCAAGCTTTTCGCAAACTGCCGTTGCGAATTCTGTTTCGAAGCCAACGAGCTCGTTGCTTTCGTTGAAGTAGTTCATAGGTTCAAAGTATGTAATACCGATGATCAGCTTGCCGTTGCCTTCGATGTAAGCGGCATCGGAGGTGTTTTCTTCAACTGCTTCGGTATCATCTGCAACAGATTCAACCTCAGATTCGGTATCGGACACTACTTCCTTACCGCAGGAAGCGAGCGCGAAGCTCATTGTGAGCATCAGAAGTGCGAGTAAAATTGAAAGAAACTTTTTCATTGTTTTTCTCCTTTTATAATGAAAATAGTGAATATTTTACCACGTTTTTACTTTACCGTGGTAAAGTGACAAAGTAATGATACCACAGATATATGATTTTGTCAATAGGTTTAAGACAAAAAAGTAAAGTTTTTCATTCAGTGTTTACTCTCTATATCCGTTTTGACTTGTCAAAGTCGTTTGTTACTTCCCTCAATAAAAGCAAAAGAGGTCGCACAAGGTGCGACCTCTTTTATTTTTTCTCGATATAAAGCGTCATTCGCTTTCCCATAGCCCTGCATTTATCTATGACCGATTTTGTGCCGCGTGAGCTGCCGTCCCAGAAGGCAACTACGTGATCGGCATATTTTATTATCTGATCGTTCCTTATATGCGGCGCTCTCACACCGTATTCGGTATAATCGGGCAAAAACTCGGTGATCTTTATGCCGTTTGCCCTGGCATAATTTCTCGCACAGGTATCTATCCCGCGAGCTCCGCCCGACACAAGCTCTGTTGTTCCATCGGGCAGATATTTTGAAAAATCCGTCACTCGCAGTCCTCTTGAACCGATTACCGCCACCTTCATTACCTAAAAACCCCTGAAATCAAATAAAATAGAATATTGTTGCTAAAACAGCAAGTGCAAAGCCGCTGCAGGCTCCGCCAAACAAAAGCTCACTTACCGTATGACGCTTCAGCCTTAACGATGACCATACGGTCAACGCAAGCAGTATAGCACAGGGGAGTATCATCATAACTCCGCCAACGTACATAAACATAAGAAGCGGTCCGAAAACGCCGCAGGCGTGTCCGCTCGCCTTGAGCTTCAACACCTTATTGAACAGGATAAGCATTATTACCGAAAGCACGTATGTAAAGCACACGATCTTCAATTTTTCGCTGAATCCGAGCGCAAGCGCGGGAACAACAAGCACCGCATATCCGATACCTGTTGTAACAAACGCCATGCTCCTCTCAGCTTCTCTTCCGCGCACTTTGAGGCTCGGCACTATAAAGCATATCGGGTATGCAAGCGCCGGCATTATCACAAGGCATACCGCAACTATCATAAGCTCATACACAGCGTTGAAATATCCCTCGAGTCCGAAATAAAGATACAATAAGAGCATCAGCGCAAGTATCGGGGGAATGGTGATTATTCTGAATATTTTTGCGATTTTGTTTGTAAAATTCATATTTTTTGCTCTGTTAAATGTGACCGATATCTACCTTTTCGTCGCTGTTTCTGTTTTCGGGAACAAGTGAGTCGTCAAAGTGGATCATTACGTTATCTTTTTCAAGCATATTCTGAAGCTTGCTTATATCTACCTTATCTATCGCAAGATCACCCGATACAGCAATAGCGCAAGCTGCACCTGCCGCCTGACCCGTAATTATAGCCGGAGGGATAACTCTTAGAATATCCCACGCGAAGCCTTCTCCCGAAACGCATCTTCCCGCCGCGATAAGGTTAGGATACTCTGAATTTATCATCGCTCTGTAGGGTACCTCGAAAAGCTTATCCGCATGATCAAAGTCATTGATCGCACCGATCGAATCGTCGAAATGAACGTAAACGTCCTCCATCTTAAGCGAATAATCAGCCTTTATATGTCTCGTTGTTCTGAACTGCGGCATAAAGGGTATACGTGCAAGCTCACGGGAATTCCTATCGCCATTTTTATATCTTTCGAGAAGCACCATACTGTTTTCATAAACGTATTCGGTAACGTCCTCTTTGGTAACGCCGGTATAATATGGTCTGTTTTCGGGATGCTTTCCGCCGTAAAGATTGGCAGGCCCGCCGTGTACGTTTACAAACGCACGCTTGATATCCAAGCTTTCATACGCATCCTTGCAGGAATCAAGGTTTACCTCGCTTGCAACGTATGTAAAATAGTTCTTGCCCTCCACGGTAGGCGCACCTGCGCGCTTGAATATATCACTGTCGCCGGTTGCATCAACTATATATTTTGCGGGATAAAATTCAGCGCCTGACTTACTTTCAAGCACGAGTCCCTTTACGATGTTATGTTCAACCACAACGTCATTCACAAGCGTGTCGAGCAAAAGCTCAACCCCCTCGTTTTTCAGAAGCTCTGCAAGCTGGAAGGAAAAGATCCATGGCGAATAATGCGTAATATAGCGCGCACTTGTCGGCTCCTTCGGTTCTCCGTCCTTCCATTCGTCCGGAAGCGAATCAAAGCCGTATTTTACAGATTCACGCAAAAGCTCCTCAGCCATACCGAATATTATCTGCTTACCGCGTCCGTTACACATCGGCACAAAGAAGTTTATAAGCCCCGTAGTTGCAAGTCCGCCTATATTTACAGTCTTTTCAACAAGAAGAACCTTTTTCACACCGTGACGCCTTGCCGACACCGCCGCCGCAACACCTGCGACACCTCCGCCCGCAATTATAAGGTCATATTCTTTCTTAACGGGGATCTCCCTTGTTAACGTTATAGTACTCATAAAAGCTTTCCCTTCCAAAATTTTCACACGTCATAAGATTATCACAAAAAGCTGTAAAAATCAATGTACATTTTGTAAAAAGGAGATGCGTTGCATCTCCTTTTTACAATTATTCTCCGAGATGCTTTTTAACCTCGGTGGTAATAGTTTTGTCGTAGCAGGTGAATATCTCATCAACACGCGCCCTGTCAGGCTTTTTTGTAACAAGGCTTACAAGCGGCACGAGGATAAGTCCCGATACCATTGAAAACGCACCCGAGTAAAGCGAATTCCGGAATATAAATCCAATTGCTCCGGGAAGGCTTTTGCCAGTAACCATAAGCACAAGCTGCACAAGCTCTATTCCCGCGCCCCATACAAAGCTTACCGCAACTGCCGCGCGGGTGGTTTTCTTGGAGTACAGTCCATATAAGAACGGAGCAAGGAATGCACCCGCAAGCGCTCCCCACGATACGCCCATCATCTGTGCTATAAATGTGAAGTTGAACGTATCCTTGAGTATTGCAAGAACTGCGGAGATAACTATAAAGAATACTATAAACGCTCTTAAAATAAGAAGCTTTTTCTTTTCTGAAATCACCTTTCCGTTTTTGTTCAGCGCGGGTACTATAACGTCAAGAGTCAAGGTCGAGCTTGAGGTAAGCACAAGCGATGAAAGCGTTGACATAGATGCCGAAAGCACAAGCACTATAACTATTGCAATTATAACGTCGGGAAGATTTGAAAGCATACCCGGCACGATCTTGTCTGTCAAAAGCTTTCCGTTTCCCGAGTAAAGCGCGGGAGAATCGAAAAGTCTTCCGAATCCGCCAAGGAAGTAGCATCCGCCAGCAACGATTATTGCAAACACGGTCGATATGATAGTTCCCTTTTTAATAGCGTCCTCGTTTTTGATCGAGTAGAATTTTCCTATCATCTGAGGAAGTCCCCACGTACCGAGAGATGTGAGTATAACGACTACGAACAAATAAATGGGCTTTGGTCCGACAAATGAGGCAAATGCTCCCTGCATCCCCTGCACGCTTGCAGGATAGCTTTCGGGAACGGGCACGCTTGAGAGAGCCTTGTACGCTTCAATAAATCCACCCTTGCTTGCAAGCACTGCACCGACCACCGCAACGATACCGACAAGCATTACTATTCCCTGAATAAAGTCGTTTACTGCGGTTGCCATATATCCGCCGAATATTACGTATACACCTGTGAGTATCGCCATTATTATTATGATAGCCCAATAGGGCACCATGCCGAAGGATACTTCAAAGATACTTGAAAGTCCGTTGTAGAGAGATGCAGTATACGGAACAAGGAACACGAATACGATAACCGATGCCGCTATCTTGAGCGCAGGTGAAAAATAACGCTTATCAAAGAAATCGGGCATTGTGCGGCTGTCTATCTTCTGGGTCATAACACGTGTACGTCTGCCCAGGATCACCCAGGCAAGAAGTGAGCCGATAAAAGCATTTCCGAGACCTATCCAGGTTGATGCCATCCCGAATTCCCATCCGAATTGTCCTGCATAGCCGACAAAGATCACGGCTGAAAAGTATGACGTTCCAAAAGCAAATGCAGTAAGCCATGGGCCTACCGAGCGTCCTCCAAGTACAAATCCGTCAACGTTTGTCGCATGCTTGCGGCAATATAAGCCTACGCTTATCATAATGACAAAGAAAATTAAAATAAATGCGAGCTGAATTCCCATAAGTAACCATCCTTTCTGCGGTATACTCCGCAATTAAATTTGTGGTGAGAGTCAGGACTTCGGGAATAAAAAAAGCCGTCCTCTCCCAAAAGAGGACGGACAAATTATCCGCGGTACCACCTCAATTTACCGCCGCGTCACCGCGTGCGGCCTTAACAGGCATCAAGCAATGCCCCCTCGCTTTAACGGGCGAACCCGGCACAGCCTACAGGAATACTCTACGTATTCTTTTGGTATGCAACTACCGAAAGGTATTCAAGATCCACTAACCTGCCGTCTTACACCGACCGACGGCTCTCTGCGAGGTTTTCAAGCACCCTTACTTATTTTCGGTCACGGTCGTTGGTTTAATTTTACGACGGCAGGATGAATTTGTCAACGAAAGCGGAAGAAAATGGATGCAAGAAACGAAAATTTTGTTTTCGAGGGGGGATTTCGAGAAAATTTTAGCGTGTTTTGAGTTGATGCGGTGTTGCTTGTACCTGTTTTTTGTTTCTTGTAATCGCTTGTTACCCTTCAGGGGGAGTTACTTTCATCACGCGATGAAAGTAACCAAAGGCGCGTCCAAGACAACCTTCGGTTTTCTTGGATAACTTTCCCCACGGCGAAATATGAAGATAAGAACCGCCTGCTCGGCGGATACGGTTGTCGGTGGAGAAATTTTTAAGCCTTCTCCAGCGGGAGAAGGGGGACCGCGATAGCGGTGGATGAGGTGTCAACAAAATTTATCAACTTAAGAGTATGGGCTAAAGACTTAAAATCTGCATTAACTTCACGCGCGCGTTTTGCCCGCCCGGGCTCCGGGCTGTAGGGGACGATGCCCACATCGTCCCAATTGTGCGATCAATTTCGCAAATATGTTCAATCTCAGGGTAGCGCTCCCAAAAGACCTGCGGTCTTTAGAATTGAACGCATTCAGTGTCCGGGGGTAGCAGAGCGCGAATTTTCTAATCCAATTTCCTTAAAAGTTTTTGCGGGGGGAGTCCGAGGGGGGAGCTTTTCTCAAAAAGCTCCCCCCTCGTAATAAAAAACCAACACCAAACCTACCACGCATATTCCGCGCGGTTCACAACGTGCGATTTGTAAAATTCAAGCTGTTCGGCGTACGCATCGAGCGTAAGATGTGCGCCGTCCGAGGATTTATACGGATCGAGAGTTCCGTCATCAAGCAGGAAATTATCCGAGCAATCAAAATAGTAGACCTTGCATTCATTCGCGATTTCGACAAGCTTCGCGTTAAAGAGCGGAACGCTGCTGTTTTTAAGTCCGAACGGATTCATATACTTTGACGTTTCAAAACCGCGCGTTACGGGAAGAATAAGCTGAATATATATCGGTCTGTCGCCCGCGACCTCCTTGATATCATTTATCATCTCGCGGTATTTGTCGGAGAACTTGCCTATCGACCAGCCAAGCTCGTTGATACCGGTCGAGATGTATACCATATCAAAATCATCGTTAGCTCTTAACGCTTCCTTGACAGTCAGGGTCGCATCCCCGTGCTTTATGAAGCTCGCGCTATCGTAAAGTCCGACCGAAAAGCCCACACTGCAATAATTTATCGGATCAATGTCGTTATATCTGACAAGTCCGAGCATACGCGAATCGCCGATAAATACGGCACGCTTGAAGAAGTCGTTTTCAACAGGCTCATGCTCGGGCACAGGCAAGGAATAGTCGTACGGCAGAAGTAAAATTCCCACCTCGGGGTCCTCGGTGATAGATTCGCTGTGCGGTATCACGCCGTCTTCTCTGATATCAATATCACCTGTACGCGCCATTCTTGCCGGGCTTGCAGGCTCTTCGTACGATTCGTATTCGCCTGACATATCCATATCAAGAACAAGCAGAGCGCCTGCCGATATACAGGCTATTAAAAATATTATAAATATGAAATATTTCATCGTGTATCATCTCTTTTCACGGTAATGGAGTATACTATGAATAATAAAGAAAATTTCAGTCTTTTCACCGAAAAGATCATAAATGAAATAAAAGAAACGGGGAAACGTCCTTCGCTTTTACTGCACGTTTGCTGTGCGCCCTGTTCAAGCTACGTGCTTGAATATTTAAGCGCGTATTTTGATATAACCGTATATTTTTATAATCCCAACATCGACACGGATGCCGAGTTTCGCTACCGCGCCGATGAGGAAAAGCGGTTTATTGCCGAAATGGGACTTTCGGATACAGTCAAGTACACCGAGGGCAAGTATAACAGAAACGAGTTTCTCGAAGCAGCCCAAGGCCTTGAATCTGCGCCCGAGGGCGGCGAAAGATGCGCTAAATGCTTCGAGCTACGCCTTAAAAAAAGTGCAGTTTACGCAAAAGAGGGCGGATTTGATTATTTCACGACCACTCTTTCGATAAGCCCTCTGAAAAACAGCGCCTTACTCAACTCGATCGGAAAAAGACTTTCCGAGAAATACGGTGTTAAGTATCTGTATTCGGATTTCAAGAAGAAAAACGGATACAAGCGCTCGGTTGAGCTTTCGCGTGAGCATAAGCTTTACAGACAAAGCTATTGCGGATGTGCTTTTTCAAAGGCACAAGCCATACGAGATGGCAGGATAAGCAAAGCGGATCAGTCGGAAAACGACTCGTTTTCCTCATAAAGCGCCATAAGAGTCTCCTCAAGCGCTGTCTGCTCGTTATACAGCTTGTCCGCAAGAATATAATCTCTTGCGGCATCTCCCATAAGCTCGGCGGATATTCTGTCGAGCTCTTTTTCTATCCGGGCAATCTCTTCTTCAACAAATTTCTTTCGTTTTTCAAGTCTGCGCTTCTCTGCCGCCTGCTCCTTTGCCGCAAGGTATTGCTCCTTGCCGCCGGAAACGCTCTGCGTCTTTTGAGCCTTTGGCTCATCTGCCTCTTTTGAAGCGCATATCGCCTTGTAATTCTGATATTCCTCATAATTTCCGTCAAACACCGTCGGCGGATCATTTGCAAGGTCAATCATACGCGTAGCAAGGCGCTTTACAAAATATCGGTCGTGCGACACCGCTATTATCGTGCCGTCAAACTCGGAAAGCGCGTTTTCAAGCGCGTCGCGCGAATTTATGTCAAGATGGTTCGTCGGCTCGTCGAGCACCAGAAGATTTATCTTTGATAAAATAAGCTTCGCAAGCGTTAAACGCGCACGCTCACCGCCCGAAAGCTCTCCGACAAGCTTGAACACGTCATCGCCTCTGAACATAAACAAAGCAAGAGTATTTCTCACCTCTGTCTGCGTGAGTCCGTCGTATGCATCCCAAAGCTCGTCAAGCACCGTCTTTTTATCGTCGAGGTTCTGGTTTTCCTGATCGTAGTACCCGATCTTTATATTATAGCCGAAATCAAAATAACCCTCACTTGCCTCTTCAAAGCCCATAAGGATCTTTACAAGCGTTGATTTTCCCGAACCGTTCGGCCCGCAGATAAACATTCGCTCTCCCTTTTGAAGCAGAAGCTCAAGGTTTGAAAAAAGCCTGTTGTCGCCGTAGCTTTTTCCAAGCCCGGTTATCTTCAATACGTCGTTTGCACTGTCAAGTGCCTTTGAAAAACGTAATCGTATGGAGCCGGGCGCGTTTTCGGGGCGGTCTATCTTTTCCA
>JAGCNJ010000070.1 GCA_017646005.1 Clostridia bacterium
CAAAAACAAAAAAGAAAAGAAAAAAGAGAATATTCGCAAGACTTATTTATATCATCATAGTTTTAGCTTGCATCGCTACCCTGATATGGAGCACCTATACGCTGATTTCAAGCATAGGCGGATACGTGAAGGGCGACTTGCTCTATTCGGATCTCTCCGACTTTTTCAACGCAGAGGATGAGGATGCGCTTGCGGCGCTTAATTCAAGGATTACGGTCAGATCCACATCCGCAGGCAAGGCAAGCCCCGTATCGCTGTCCATGTCCGAGATACGACAGATGAAGCTTGAAAACATAGAAATATCGGTAAACGAAAGCGACGGTGAAGCCGCGCAGTACAAGGCAAAGCTTGACTGGCTCAAGCAGATAAACCCCGATATCTACGGCTGGATAACCATAAATGACAGCGAGGTCGATTACCCGATAGTGCGCGGAGAAGACAACGTACACTATCTTGACCACGCATACACGGGCGAATATATGATAGTCGGCTCGATATTTGCCGATTACAGAACAAACGACAAGATCATAAACAACTACAACACGGTGCTTTACGGACATAATATGGAAAACGGCTCGATGTTCCATATCGTTGAGCTTATGAACGAGGACGAAAAGCTCTTTGACGATTCGCGCATCACGGTATATACGCCCGACGGAATATATATTTACGCGCCGATATCGGTATACGAAACTAACGCATACGACCAATATTTCAGAATGCGATTCAGAAGCACGAAAGAATTTACAGATTTCGCGGACGCTATCCTTGAAAAATCGATACATCCCCGCTCTGCGGAATTTACCGAATTTGACCGTATACTCACTCTTTCTACCTGCACCAACGAGGCTTACAGCGGAAGATATGCGCTCCATGCACGACTTATAGACGTTGAGGAATTTGATTAAATGTCAGAAAATATACTTATCTGCCCCAAATGCTCCTGTGAGTTAAAAAAAGAGGGCGGCTCGCTTATATGCAAATCGCGCCATACCTACGACTGCGCCGCAAGCGGATACGTCAATCTCAATACCAAGCTCACGCTATCAGGAGATTCGCCGGAAATGGTAAACGCACGCTCACGCTTTCTCGATCTCGGTTACTATGAAGGCTTTGCACGCGCTATTATACGCACACTTGATGACTTCAAGCCGCAAAAGGTAATAGATGCGGGCTGCGGTGAGGGCTATTACAGCAATATGATCGCACATGAGCTTGCTTACACCGCGCTTTACGGCTTTGATCTTTCCAAAAGCGCGGTCAATAAGGCTTCAAAGCGCATCAAAGCGTCAGGTACCGATGCAAGCTTTTTCGTTTGCGGTATCTTTGATCTGCCGATTAAGGATAACAGCGCAGACGCGGTGGTAAGCCTGTTTGCACCTCTTGCATACGAGGAGTTTCACCGTGTGCTTAAGCCCGGCGGACGTCTTGTCATAGGAGCCGCAGGTAAGGAGCATCTATACGGACTTAAGCGCGCGCTTTACAGTGAGGTATACGAAAACAATCCCGAAAAGGTAGTATGCCCCGAAGGATTTCGCGAAATATCACGTGAAAACGTAAAATACGACGTAATTATAACCGGGAAAGAGGCTATAGGCGACCTGTTTTCAATGACCCCTTACTATTGGAAAACATCAGAGGCTGCCGCATCACGTCTTTTAACGCTTGACAGGCTTGACACGCCTCTTGATTTTGATATAATCGTTTTTGAAAGGCTTTAAGACAAAGGATGAAGGTTTCAATAATTATTCCGGCGTACAATGAGGAGTCGGTGATTGAAAAGAATATGATGCTCTTAAAGAGCTGGTGCGAAGAAAAGCTTGATGATTTCGAAATAGTAATCGTCAATGACGGAAGCCGCGACTTGACGGGTAAAATCATCCGCGAAAGACTTTCGGAGCCATGCTTTGTTGACGCAGGCTATGAAAACAACCGCGGCAAGGGCGGTGCGCTTAAAGCGGGAGTTGCCGCGTCAAGCGGCGACATCATCGTCACCACGGACTGCGACCTTGCATACGGATGCGACGTTATCGCAGATGCGGTAAGGCTTATGAGCAACAACACAAGCGAGCTTCTGATCGGCTCACGCACGCTTTCGCGTGACGGCTTTGCCGGATATCCGTTTGTAAGAAAGCTTGCTTCAAAGATCTATTTCAGACTTTTGTCGGTCTATGCAGGGCTTTCGGTGAGCGATTCCCAATGCGGATTCAAGTGCTATAAAAAGGACGCGGCAAAAATTCTTTTCGGTGAGCTTGACACCACAGGCTTTGCCTTTGATCTTGAAATTCTTTTAAGAGCCAAAAATCACGGATACAGTATCGCACAGATGCCCGTTAGCATAAAAAATCACGGCGGCTCGAAGGTGAACGTGATACGCGATTGCACACGTATGCTTGCAGACGTCAAAAAGATAAAAAAGCTTTGCACGGCAGAGAAAAATAACCAAGGAGAAAACAAATGATAAAGCTTATCCATACGGCAGATCTCCATCTTGACAGCCCGTTTTCGATGCTCGATCTGCAAAAATCCGAAATACGCAGGCAGGAAATGCGCGATTCCTTTGAAGCACTTATAAATCTTGTCTATACCACCCGCTCGGATATGCTTCTCATCGCGGGAGATCTGTTTGAAAGCTCCTACGTTACCCATGAAACTCTCAACATGGTAAAAAACGGCTTTGCAAGAATACCCGACTGCCGTATAGTAATAACACCCGGAAATCACGATCCGGCAGGCGAAAACGGCATTTATAACAAGATAGATTTTTCTGAGAACGTATACATTTTCACGTCCGAGGATATATCCTACCTTGATTTTCCGGAATTAAACTGCAGAGTATACGGATACGCGTTTACCTCGCAAAGCTACGAAAAAAGCCCGCTTTGCAACGAGATACCGAAGGATAAATCGAAGATAAACATTCTCGTATGTCACGGAGATACCGCAACGGCGATACCGCGCCACGCGCCGATAAGCAAAAACGATCTTGAACGCGCCGATTTTGATTACATCGCGCTCGGTCATTACCACAACACCGACGGTGTACACGAACTTAGCAACGGCGGATATTTTGCATACAGCGGATGCCTTGAAGGCAGAGGCTTTGACGAGATAGGCGAAAAGGGCGTCATAACGGCACGCATAGACAAGGACGAAAAGGGCAAGACCGCATTCAGTCACAAATTTGTTCCCTTTTCAAAGCGCATATACCATACACGCTCACTTGATATAACGGGATGCGACAGCAGTGCCGCAATTCTCGCGAAAATAAACGAGTTTATCAAAAGCGAGGGCTTTGACGATCACGATGCATTGAAGCTTGTGCTTGAGGGTATGCTTTCACCCTCGCTCAGAGTTTTTCCGCAGTATTACAAGGAGCAGATAAACACACTGTTTTCATTGAAGATCACAGACAACACACTCCCGCTTTTTGAAAGCGCTCAGCTGATGTCTGACCCCTCTATAAAGGGCGCGTTTTTTGACAAGATAAGACCGCTTTTGGAATCGGGCAATGCCGAAGAAAGAGAAACCGCCGCGCTTGCGCTCAGATACGGACTCGTTGCGCTTTCAGGCGGCGAAACGAGCGATCTTAACTAAGCTTTAAGGGAGATTTGAAATGATTATTGAAAAAATACGAATAGATTGCTTCGGCAATCTTGAGGATCTTACCCTTGAGCTTGAAGATGGGGTAAATATCATTGAAGGTGCAAACGAATCGGGTAAATCCACGATTGCTTCGTTTATCAAGTTCATTTTCTACGGACTCGGAACAAAGGCATCGGGAACAAGTCCTGCCGAGCGCGAAAGATTTGTCAACTGGCATACCGGTACAGCGGGCGGACATATTGTCATAAGGACCGCCGAAGCAAAATACCGCATCGAGCGCACGCTTATAATTGCCGGTCAGCGCGCAGACGGCACGCAGACGAAAAAAAGCTACCGCGAGGGCTTACAGATAATAGACCTTTCAAACAACACGCCCGTATCTGGTATCGGATCTCCGGGCGAGCACTTCTTCGGTGTTGACGAGGAGGTCTACTCACGCACAGCATTCATAAATCAGCTTGACGGTGCGAAAGTTGACGGTGGTAAGCTTACACAGTCGATTGAAAACATACTCTTTTCGGCAAACGAAAGCGTTAACATATCAAAGGCTATGAAAAAGCTTGACGCTTCAAGAGTCGTGCTTTTACACAAAAACGGCGCGGGCGGTCAGATATACGAGCTTGAAGAAAAATGCGCTCAGCTTGAAGTAAAGCTTGAAAGTGCAAAGCAGACAAGTGCTGACATCCTCGAAAAGGAAAGCTCTCTCAAGGCGGCAAACGAAAAACGCGAGTCGGACTTGAAAAAGGCGCAAAAATTAAAGCGTGAGATCGTAAGCTATGAAAACTCAAAGATCGCAGAGCTTTTTGCAAAAAAACGCGAATGTCTGGCAAAGCTTGAGGAAATCAAGCTTTCGCTTGATACGCTCAGGCAGAACTACACGCGTGACGGTATTCTTCCCGATGATAATTACGTAACCGGGCTTGAAGCGGCTCTTGAAGACTACGAAAACGCAAAAGCACAGGCAGACGAGCTTTTCACCGAGCTTGAGCTTGCACGCGCAAGTGCCGATGCGTCACGAAACAATACCGACGAGCTTGAAAAAAACATAGACCGACTCAGATACGCAAGGCTTTCGATTGAAAAGATAAAAAAACGCGCGCATTTCTCATCTGTAATATCTCTTACCTTTGCGCTTATCGCCGTCCTGTTTATAGCAGGCGGGCTTGCGTGTATTTATCTTGACTTTTTTGCCGACATTGCAAGGCTTGCGATCCTTGCTTCGTCCTTACCGATACTACTTGCGATAGTTTTCCTTGCGTTGAAGCTCGGTACCTCATCCGCAAAGAAAAAGCAGTTAAAGCTTTCGGGAGCATCAAGCGAAAAAGAGCTTGATTCGCTCGTAAAATCGGCTGAAAACCAGTCTGTGCAGATCAAGCAAAGCTCAGACAGGCTTGAAAAGCTTACGGCAGACTGCAAATCGGCAACCGCGCTTGCAGAGACCGCTTTGCAAAAGCTTAACGAAAAGGATCTGTGGAAATACACAGACGACACAAAGGAAAATATCAGAGCGGCAAAAGACGTTTGCGATAGAATAAACAAAATACAGATTGAAGAAACACGCGTAAACGAAGCTCTTGAGCTTTTATGCACGCAGCTTTCACCTTACGATGAGGCTGAGGTGTTCAGACTCGCGGGCACCGAAGAGGACCGTGCGGGCATAGATCAAGAAAATATCGGAGCCAAACGCAGAGAATACGAGTTTGTAAGCGGTGCGATAGAATCACTCGGAGTTCGTATCCACAATCTCGAAAAGGAGCTTGCCTCCCTTTACAGCGTCTCCGACAATCCCGCTCGCATTGCCGAAAAGATAGCGCTTGCACGCGATTTTATAAGCGAATGCACAAAAAAGCACAATGCATACAAGCTTGCTCTTGAAAAAATCGAGGAAGCAAGCATTTCCATGCGCGACAACATCTCGCCTAAGCTTGCAGACTTTACAAGCAAGCTTATGAGCGAGCTGACACTCGGAAAATACGGTGAGATCGGTATCGACAGCGATTTCAAGGTGAGCGTACGCACAGAGGCAGGTACACGTGAGCTTGGATATCTCAGCGCAGGCACTCAGGATATCACATACGTGTCGTTAAGACTTGCGCTTATAAGCTCACTTTACAGAAGCAACACACCCGGTGTAATATTTGACGAAAGCTTTTCGCGTCTTGACAACACAAGGCTTACACAGATGCTTAAGCTTCTTAATATAAGCGCAAAGAACACTCAATGCATACTTTTTACCTCAAATGACCGTGAGGCTGTACTTATGAATAACATAGGCAGCTTCGGATATAAAAAGCTTTGACACTTAAAGAAACAACACTAAAAAAGAGGAGCATTATGAACGAAAAGAACGGACTTAATATTATAATGAGGGATCTTCCCTCAATGTCTGCAACCGAAAAAAAGCTTGGTGCATATATTCTTGAAAATCCCGAAAAGGTCGTAAATATGACCTTGCGGGTGCTTGCCGCAGAAACAGGCGTTTCCGAGGGAAGCGTTATCAACTTTGCATCCAAGCTCGGCTTTGACGGCTACACAAGGCTAAAAATAAACATCGCGCAAAGCTTAAGCTCGCAAACCGCACTTATCTTTGATAACGTGGTTGAAAATGATAAGCCCAAGGATGCTATGCGTAAGATGAGAGATAATATTGTATCCTCGCTTGATTCTACCCTTGAGCTTATAGACAACCGCGAGCTTGAACGCGCCGCAGAGCTTATATGCGGTGTTAAAAAGCGCATTGAGCTTTATGCTACGGGAAGCTCTGCACCTATTGCAAGCGATGCCGCCTTCAGACTTATGAAGCTCGGCTTTTCCGCAAATGCGGTCTGCGATCTGCATATTAGTCCGGTATCGGCAATAATGCTTGATAAAGACTGCCTTGCCATCGCGGTCTCATATACGGGAAGAACTCACAATATTATCAAAACAATGAAGCTTGCGCGTGAGCGCGGAGCAAAAACCATGTGCATCACCTGCTATCCTGACAGTCCGCTTGCAAAGATATGTGATCTTTCACTGATAGCCGTATCGGGAGAAACCGAAATAAACAAGCTTTCCACAGTTTCAAGGCTTTCACAGTTATTTATTATCGACAGCCTTTGCGCGTATATCGGATACAACAGGCGCGATATCATGCTTGAAAACCAAAGCGCTATCAATGAAATATGGGACGAATATTACGAAAAGGGCTGATGATTCAGCCTTTTTGTTATTTTATTAACAAATCTGAAAAAATATGTTGACAAACATCAAATTATCTGCTATAATGTAGCACATAATAGAAAAGGCTGTGTGAAGTCTGCAGAAAAAAGCACTTGTGCTTACCGAAGAAGTAAAACTTTCAGGTGATGCAAACGCATCAAAGACTGCAGATGGATAGCTCTCTGGAGAATCCCTGATCGGGTGCCGAAGGTGCAAAGAGGTAATACCTCTAATCTCTCAGGCAAAAGGACGGAGTAACACCCCAAAGCATTGGGGGTATATTTTGTTTTTTATTAGCCGGAGATGTGTCCGGCTATTTTTTATTTCAATTTTTTCTGTAAGGAGAATTTTTATGTCACAGTTTTTAGAAAGCCTTGCTAAGGTCAACGACGTGATAAACACGTTCGTATGGACCAAAACAGGCGTTTGGTTGCTCGTTGCAGTCGGCATTATTATGACTGCTGTTACCTGCTGCTTCCAGGTTACACACATCGGGCATTGGATGAAGCACACTATCGGTAGCCTTTTCAAGAAGGACGTTATCGGTCACAGCAAGGATAAATCGGCGATCTCTCCCTTCCAGGCTCTTTGTACTGCTCTTGCAGCTACAATCGGTACGGGTAATATCGCCGGCGTTGCGGCGGCTATCGTAATCGGCGGTCCCGGTGCAGTTTTCTGGATGTGGGTTGCGGCATTCTTCGGTATGATGACAAACTATTCCGAAAACGTGCTCGGTATCTACTATCGCCGTAAGAACAAGGACGGCGAATGGTCGGGCGGCGCTATGTACTATCTTACAGACGGTCTTGGAGCAAAAAAAGGCTGCAAATGGATAGGCAAGGTGCTCGCGGTACTTTTCTCTATCTTTGCAATCCTTGCTTCCTTCGGTATCGGAAGCATGGGTCAGGTAAACAAGATCGTTGCAAACGTTGCAACTGCTTTTGATATCAAGGCTCTTTCAAGCGTTGTACTTTACGACGAGGTTACACTTTACAACCTCATCATCGGTATTGTAATCATGGCTCTCACCGCACTTATCGTGCTTGGCGGTCTTAAGAGAATCGCATCTGTTGCAGAGCAGGTAGTTCCCTTTATGGTAGTACTCTTCGTGCTCGGAAGCCTTGTAGTTATCGGTACAAACTACGATCAGATCATTCCAGCATTCAAGGTAATCTTCGTTACCGCGTTCAAGCCTATGGCGGTTATCGGCGGCGGAATCGGTGCGGTTATCGGCAAGGCTATGACACAGGGCTTCAAGAGAGGCGTATTCTCCAACGAGGCAGGTCTCGGTTCGTCGGTTATGGTACACTCAAACTCCAACATCAAGGAGCCTGTTAAGCAGGGTATGTGGGGTATCTTCGAGGTATTTGCCGACACAATGGTAGTCTGCACAATGACAGCTCTTGTAGTTCTCACCTCGGGCGTATACGATCTTAACACAGGTCTTATGGCTGAAGGTCTTAACGACGCAACACTCGTGGGAAGCGCGTTCAACACAGTCTTCTCCTGGGGCGATATCGGACAGAAGTTCATCGCAGTTGCTATGTTCCTCTTTGCCTTCACAACCGTTCTCGGCTGGGACCACTACGGTACAAAGGCGTGGGAATACCTCTTTGGTACAAAGTCGACCTTTGTATTCAAGATAATCCACGTTATCACCGTAATCTTCGGTGCGCTTATGACATCGTCGCTTGCTTGGGACATCTCGGACACCTTCAACGGACTTATGATGATGCCCAACCTTATCGGCGTTGTAGTTCTTTCGGGACTCGTTATGAAGATCACTAAGAACTACGTAGACCGCAAGATCAAGGGTAAGGACGTAAAGCCTATGCTCTCTGTATTTGAGGACATTCAGGCTGAACACGAAAAGGATCTTGAAGACTAATACATATTATAATACCAAAAACCGATATGGAGATTTGCTCCATATCGGTTTTTGTTTCAGAAAAACGTTAGTTGCCCCTTCCGGGGGAGTTACTTTCATCACGCGATGAAAGTAACCAAAGATGCGCCCAAGACAACCTGCGGTTTTCTTGGTTAACTTTCCCTTGGACTAAATTTGAAGATAAGCACCGACCATTCGGTCGGATACGTTCGTCGGTGGAAGATATTTAAAGCCTTCTCCTGCGGGAGAAGGGGGACCGCGCAAGCGGTGGATGAGGAGTTGCTTAAAATTTTATGACACCTCATCCTGACTTCGCAAGCGAAGTCTTTCCTTCCCCTCAAGGGGAAGGCTTTAAATTAAATGCGTTTTTGGCGGGAATTGTTTGTAATACAAAATTTGATGAGATATTGGGGTATGGGCTTAGGACTTAAAATCTGCATAATCCCCACGCGCTTTTTCCCTGTCCGTGCTATGGACTGCTTTATGCCCGCCCGGGCTCCGGACTGCTTTATGCCTGTCAGTGCTCCGAGCACTTGAGCACGCGCTCTGCCGCTGAAAGTATTCCGAGCTTTCCAGCCTCAAAGGTAAGTCCGCCTTGCATATATACAGGGTACGGCTCTCGTACAGGTGCATCCGCCGAAAGCTCAATAGACGAGCCGGACGTAAATGCGCCTGCAGCCATTATAACCTGATCGGCGTAGCCCGGCATAGCCCAGGGCATCGGTGCGACGTATGAATCAACGGGGGATGCGCTCTGTATTCCTCCGCAAAAGGCTATAAGCTTTTCTTCGCTTCCAAGCCTTACAATCTGTATTATATCGCTTCTCTTTTCGTTGTACTTCGGCTCGGTCTCATATCCAAGAGCATCGAAAACGTACGCCGCGTAATGCGCGGTCTTGATCGCCTGCGCAACGATATGCGGTGCCATAAAGAAGCCCTTGTACATACTCTTGGTCTGACCGAGGCTCGCACCGCATTCAAGACCGATACCTACGCTTGTAAGCCTGTATGATGCAAGCTCTACCGCACGCGCACTTCCTGCTATGTATCCGCCGCTTTCTGCCATTCCGCCGCCCGGATTTTTGATAAGCGAGCCGATTATCATATCAGCACCAACGCTTGTCGGCTCCTTTTCCTCAACAAATTCTCCGTAGCAGTTATCAACAACAACGTAAGCCTCCGACTGCGCCTTTACACGCTTCACGATCTCGCCTATCTGATCGACTGTGAGTGTCGGACGTATCATATATCCCTTTGAACGCTGAATAAATACTACCTTTACGTGCTTGCCGTACGTGTCAAGCGCATTTTTTATGCCCTCGAAATCAATGTCGCCATTATTTTTGAGCGTAACCTCTCTGTACTCGATACCGAAATCGGCAAGCGATCCGTTTCCGGCCTCTCCCCTTATGCCGATTACCTCCTCAAGAGTATCGTACGGCTTTCCTGTGACCGAAAGCATTATATCCCCCGGTCTGAGCAAAGAGGACAAGCCGATGGTCAGCGCATGAGTGCCGTTTACGATGCTGTGGCGCACAAATGCCGCCTCTGCGTCAAACACCTTTGCGTAGATCTTATCAAGCGTATCGCGACCCTTGTCATCGTATCCGTACCCGCTTGTAGGCGCGAAATGTGCTTCGCTGACCTTGAACTCGCGGAAGGCATCCATAACCTTTACCGTGTTCTTAAATGCTATTCTGTCAACCTCGGCAAACACCTCACCGAGCGCCGCAGATGCGGCCTTATCTATTTCTTCAAGTCTGAAATTCATGATTTTTCCTTTCAAATAGGCTTCTTAATATACTCGCCGAGCAGCTTCACGCAAGCGTCAACGTCTGCCATATCTATCATCTCTACCGCCGAATGAACATATCTTGTGGGTATCGATACCGCACCGGCAACCGCACCCCGCGCACTTCTTTGCATAGAGCCTGTGTCAGTGCCGCCAAAGGGGAGGTATTCAAGCTGATGCTTTATATTCTTTTCCTTTGCAAGAGACTTTAATTCTTCAACAAGCTCAAAATCGCAGATTACCGAATTGTCTCTTATCTTTATCGCCGCGCCGCCGCCAAGCTTTACAGCCATTGACTTTGCGCCCGGCACGTCACCCGTTGCAGTAACGTCAACCGCTATTGCAACGTCAGGTCTTACGTTGAACGATGCCGGAAGAGATCCGCGGCATCCGACCTCTTCCTGTACGGTGAACACAAAGTAAACGTCATTTTCGCACGCCTTCAGGTTCTCAAGGCACTTTACAAGCACAGCGCATCCGATGCGGTCGTCAAACGGTCTTCCTGCGTATCTTCTGCCGTAAAGCCTTGTAAAGCTGCTTTCGCATACAGCAAAGTCACCGATACTTATTTTCTTTTCGGTCTGCTTTCTGCTTGACGCACCGATGTCAATATAGTATTTTTCTCCGTTCTTAAGATCGTTTCCCGATACTCCTCCCTCGGGCACTATCACACCGCGCACCCCATTTTCAAAGACAACGTAGGAATACGCCGCAGAAACATAATTTATACCGCCTACGGGAGCAACCTCAACAAGTCCGCTTTCCTTTATATTGGTCACGAAAAAGCCTATCTCATCCATATGCGCGGCAAGCATCAGCTTTTTGCCGTTGCCTTTTTTATGCGCGTAAAGATTACCGAGATTATCGGTATATACCTCGTCTGCATACGGCTCGATTTCTTTTCTTATAACCTCTGATATTCTTGCTTCTCTGCCTGATACAGAGCCTGTTTTCATTAGTTTTTTTATAAGCTCGGTCATATTTTTCCTCCTTTACTGAAACGACTGCAAAAGCTTTTTTGAAAGCTCGCAGATAGAATAAAGATCGTTTATGTTTGCAACGCACGATGCACAATGGAGATATCTTGTAGGTGCAGACAATGCTATAGTCTTAACCCCGTGCGCGCTCTTGTGTATATGAGCGCTGTCGTTTCCGCCGCTCACGTATTTTTTCACCTGGTATTTAATATCATTTTCAGCCGCAAGCTTTTTTGCAAGCTCAAAAAGGCTCTTATCGTATATCGTAGACCTGTCGGCAATAAGCACGCATCCGCCGTCTCCAAGGCTTGCTACCTTAAGCGAATCGGGAGTCTCTGCAACGTCGCTTACCGCTGTCGTTTCAAGAACGATCGCATATTCCGGCATTATCCTGTTTGCCGCCGTAAGCGCGCCCGAAAGACCTAATTCCTCACGAACGGTAAAGCAAAAGTAAACATCTCTGTCAAGCTTTATTTCACCCTCGCGGATACTGTGCATAAGCTCTATCATAACCGCGCATCCGAGTCGGTCATCTATCGCCTTTGATTTTATAAATTCACAGTTATCGCCAAAAGCAACGTACTCCGATTCAAAAGTCGCAAAATAACCCTCATCGGTATATTTTTTCGCTTCATAGCGGCTTGTCGCACCGATGTCGATCACGAGTGAATCGGGTGTGCTTGGCTTTTCGCGCTCGGCAGGAGATTGAAGATGTATCGCCTTTGAGCATATTACTCCGGGCAGATACAAGCCGCCTTTACCCTCTACAGTCACACGTCTGCCGGGCAATACCGCCGGCACTATTCCGCCGACGTTCTGAAAATGCAGATATCCGTATTCGTCGATATCGCTTATCATAAATCCGACCTCATCCATATGTGCAGACACCATTACGGGCGGTCTGTTACCGTTTCCGCTTACCTTGAGCAAAAGGTTTCCGAGATTGTCCCTTATACATTCATCGTAAAGCCTCTCACACGCTCTGAGCGCGTAATCGGCAACAGCCTTTTCGCATCCCGACGGACCGAAAAGCAAACAAAGCTCAGAAAGCTCCTTATTTATTCTTTCCTTATTCACCGACTACACCTCTTTTCGCAAGGGCAGACACAAGTCTTGCGCATTCATATATATCGTCTACGCTCACAACCTCGCTATAGGTATGCATATTGTGAAGCGGCACGCTTACGACAGCCGTGGGTATACCTTCGCCTACAAGCGCGAGCCTGTCGGCATTCGTTCCGGTAGATCCTGCCTCGACTATGGTCTGATGGGCTATTTCTTCATCCTGTGCAATTTCAATAAGCCTTCTTGTGAGAGCCCTGTCGGTCACGGCGGAAAATGATATCGCCGCACCCTCGCCAAGCTCGACCGTACGCCTGTAAGCTGCAACGTCTGCACCCGGATTTTCGGGAATAAAGCCGAAGTTCACGTCAAGCACTATCGCAACGTCGGGCATAAGCTCAAAGGTACCCGTGACAGCACCTGTCGCTCCGCCCAGCTCCTCTCTAGCCGAAAGCATAAGCGCGATATCACAGTCAAATTTTTCGCCCTCAAGCATTTTCACTGCCGCTGCTCCTGCGGCAATGCACGCCTTATTATCAAGTCCGTGAGAGGCAAGTCTGTTATTTAACAGCTCGGTCGTCTTGTATTCAAAGCATACCGGCGTGCCGATATCAACTATCTCCGCAAGCTTATCGCTGTCAACTCCCGTGTCGATATAAAGCTTTTCGATATCGGGATTTTTGCCTCTTTCATCTGCGCTCATGAGATGCGGTGCGCGTGCAGTTATCACGCCGCGCACAGGCTCTTTTCCGTATACCGTGACGTCGGCACCCGAAAGTATGCGTGTGTCTATTCCGCCAACCGCTGCAAATTTGAGAAATCCCTTTTCACAAACCCTTGTTACCATCATACCTATCTCGTCAAGGTGGGTATCAACGAGCAAAAGCGGCGCTTTTTCCTTTCCGCATTTCTTGATCAATATGAGATTTCCGAGCACCGTGCGTCTTATCTCGTCAAACTCGGGCGCGAGCATTTCCGAAATATCATCAAGCGCACGCTTTTCAAAGCCCGATACGCTCGGTGTGGCGCATAGCTTTACTATAAGCTCTTTTATATAATCTTTCATTATTATCTCCTAAAACTCTATATCCTCGGGACTGTATTCTCTTTTAGCCGCAGTCTGCACCGGCATATTTTCGCATACTGCGGTGCTTTCCTTGACAATGCTTTTCACTATATCCTCAAAGCGCGCGTCATCATTCTGGATAAGAATATTAAGGACTGTGATATAATCCCTTATGATCTCACGCGGAGTTATCATCTCGTCAGCACCCGCACGCGCAAGGCAGAGCGATAAAAAGTCTGCCATATTCGTGTCGGTCAATTTAAGCTTCTTATCGTGGTATTCTTCAAACAGCACCGTAACGCGCGCGATAAGAGCCAAAAGCTCGTTGTCCGAAAGTCGGCGCAGTCTGATCACAGGATTAAGCATATTCCTGTATCCGAGGTCTGAAAAACGACTGTCGGAAAGTCGACTCTTAAGTGCCTCGTAGCTGAAAAGTCCGCGTCTTGTATCCTCTAAAAACTGCGGCGTTCCGCCGAGTATTATTGCAAGACCCTCAGCCTTGCCCTGCAGGGTATCGTTGAACATCGAAAGTATCTTTTCATAATTGTTTTCTCTTGATACTCTGTTGGGTATCTTATATAAATTCACGCACTCATCAATAAATACAACGAGCCCTCCGTATCCTATCTCGCGCACAAAGCTTGCCCAGAGCTTGATATAGTCATACCAGCTTTCGTCGTCAATTATCCCCGAAAGCTTTAGCCCCGTCTGCTCTCTAGCCTCGCTCTTGTTTGAGTATTCACCGCGAAGCCAGCGTATCAAGGCGCTCTTTTTTTCATCGTTATCCGCAAGCTCCGCCTTATAGTATTCGGTAAGCACTCTTGCAAAATCAAAGCCACCTACACGGTCCTCCATTTTTCTTATTGTTGAAAAGACCTCTTTTTCAAATTCGGCATCAAACCCGTCGCTTTCGGGAGAAAAGCCTGCTTCTGCAACGCGCATTTTTATATCCGAAAGCCATTTTGCGACTATCTGCGACATAGCACCGCCGGTCGGTGCGGATTTTGATGACATATTCCTTATAAGCTCGCGGTAGGTGGCAAGCCCCGCGCCCTTGCTTCCGCAGATACGTCTTTCAGGTGAAAGGTCTGCATCCGCACAGACAAAGCCGCGTTCTATTGCATAACCGCGCACAAGCTGCATAAGAAAGCTCTTTCCGCTTCCGTATTTGCCTATGATAAAGCGCATAGACGCCATACCCTCGCTGACACCCTTCAGGTCTGACAAAAGCGCGTCTATCTCATCGTTTCGCCCTATCGCGATGTACGGAGCACCGAGTCTCGGCACAACTCCCGCAGACACCGATGCAATAAGCGAAGAAAGTATTCTTTTAGGTACCTTTTGTGCATTCACTGCTCTATCCATTCTCTGACCTCCGTAATATAATCCTCTACTACCGTGTAATCTCCGTTAAAGCTCTCTACAACGCTGTCGCCGAGCGTGTCAAAGGCATAAGAGTTTATTCGCTCGATTACCGCATCTGCGATAAGTCCCTTTTGCTTTAGCATCGCCTTAAGCAAGGGCATATCTCCCAAAAGCGCAAGACGCAAAAAATCGCGCTCGGTTTCATCAAGTCCGATGCTTGTCTGCACGGTATTTTGCACAGGCTCGGACTCTATTATATATTCCCCAAATTCCGCTTCAAGCATTTCTGCCGCCTTCCAGGAATCCTTTTCAATATCACGCGCTGCTTCAAAGGATATACCGACGCTTTCAGGCTCATATAGATATTCGTTTTCGCCCATATAAGTGACGGGCGACTTGCGGATATATTTTTTCTTTTCTATCGGAAGATTTATGTCAAAATAATCATCAAGCAACACCTTATCCGCATCAAACAGGGTAGGACATTTCAGCCTTGCTCTGATACCGAGATGCGCACGCACTCTGTTTTCGATATATTTGCATATCTCTCCAAGCCTTTTTGACGACATAGTATTACCCGAAAGGCTTTTGTAGGTGTAGCTTATCAGCGCGTTGCTCGTATACGCGCACAATGCGCTTCTGTAAGCCGTGCGCGCTCCTGTCGTTGTTGCAAGCACGTCGTCAAGCGAAAAATCACGTCCATGCTTGCTTTGTGAAAGCTTATCTATCGCGCGTACAAGATGCTCGCGTATAAATGGGATGCTTTCGGGATATCTGTTTTCCGTGTCAGGCGTATAATGCGCCGCACGGCATATAAGCGAAAATCGGTCTGTATATGCCGGATCAAGATAAAACTCGGGAAAGCCACAATCCTGCAAAAGCACACTTTTCATAGGTAACGCCTCTGCGGGCAAGGAAAGCTTGTGGATAAGCGCATAATCGCATAGCCATTCGCTTATATACGAAACAAGTCTCGGATAGGTCTGAGAGTAAAAATCAAGCACACGGCACATATAGACAGCGCCGTCCTCGGGCTTTATCATATCGGGAAGATTTATTATTTCAAATAGGAAAAGAAGTATATAGCTAAGCGGCGATTCTATCTTCTCACCGCGTTTTACACAGTCCCTGAAATAAAAATAAAAATCAAGCTGTGCGCGCTTCATCGACCTGTATTCGGGGATATATGCAGGAAAGGGTACGGCAGGGCATTTTTTGCCGCTTACGTTTATATATTTTTTCGCATCTGTAATAAAATCCGCATATATTCTGCTCGGCGAAAGCCTTGGCCTTACGGTAACGCTTGTGATAAGCGTATTTGTGGGAGCATACGAGTATTCGCTTGCCGCTTTTATTTCATTTTCAAAATTAAGCGGAAAGGATACGGTTTTCTTTTCTTCTCCGAATTCTATCTGTACGG
The DNA here is from genome assembly GCA_017646005.1 of Clostridia bacterium. Lineage (GTDB taxonomy): Bacteria > Bacillota > Clostridia > Oscillospirales > CAG-272 > UBA4717. Next base: position 16,378 of record JAGCNJ010000070.1, read on the forward strand.
CACTTATATCTGTGCCTGTATTTTTAAGCTCTTTTATATTTTTTCTCGGAACAAGCTTTGAAATATCCCAGAAATCGTCCTTATAACTCATATGCTCACCCCCTTTTTGTTTTTTTCTTATCTTTTAATTTTACCATAGTATTTTGCGCTTGTCAATCACATTAAGCAAAAAGAGCAGTAAATCTTACTGCTCCATCTTTCAGTTGAAAAAACAATCCTTCTCCCATCTGATTATGTTAGTATCAATATATTCCCATATCTTTCTGTAATCCTTTTCTCCGCGAATTATATGGTCATGATATGATCTTTGCCATATAGATCTCCCAATTTCTTTTGTCACCATCGTCTTAAATGAACGTATAATACTTTCTATACTTTTTGTAGGGGACGATGCCCTCATCGTCCCGTGAAGATATATTATCAGATGAATGTGATTAGGCATGATCACATATTTATTAACCTCTGCATTTTCATATTTAACATTTATGTTTTTGATGAACTTTTCACATATTACGCCAATTGAGGACAGGTTGTTTTGCGGGACGATGTCGGCATCGTCCCCTACAACAATATTTGATAAAATTTTTCTTCTGCCCTCAACACATATCGTTATAAAATATGCTCCGGGTTTCGAATAATCATACCCTTTTAATCTTATTCGTTTTCTCTTCGGGAATTCCATTGTATATTCCTACTGCACCTCTTGTTCTAAGTCGTCAAATATCGGTGAATTAAAAAATGCCTGTATCGAAATATTCAGTCCATCACATAGTTTTTTTATTGTGGATATAGTCGTACTGTTGTTTCTACCGCCAACAATGTTACTTAATGTTGATTGTGTGATACCGCTAATTGTAGCAAGCTTATTTACTGTTATCTTTTTTTCCTTACAAAGCTCGATTATTCTGAGCTTAGTTGCCTCTCCTATAGTCATTTTCATCACCTCAAAAACATTTTAACCTTTTTGAGTTAAAAAAGTTACCTCTTTTGAGTTGACATTTGTGTTTTTTTGTGATATACTTATACAAAACATTGTATAAAGTGAGGAGAAAATAAATGCCAAAATATTGTACACATTGCGGAAATGAAGTTAATGAAAACGCTGTTGTCTGTGTAAAATGCGGATGTTCTATTAAACCCGTAAATCAAGTTGCGGAAGTTAATGATACTGTAAGTGTAGGATTAGTTATACTTGCTGTTTTAATTCCTCTTTTTGGAATTATCTACTGGCCTGTAAAAGCTAAAACCCGCCCTAAATGTGCAAAAGCTTGTGGAATTGCAGCCATTGTATCGTGGGTAGTATGTTTCCTGTTTATGATGTTAGCAGGTGGTTATTAATTGTTTGGGCATATACAAAGCAATTGCCATCAATAAAGGCAGAAACGAAATTTTCGTTTCTGCCTTTAGCTATATTAACCGTTTTATTCCTTGGGAATACAGAGCTTATACATATCGCCAAGAGGCTCTTTTTCGGTGATATAGTACTTGCTTCCGGACTCAAAGCCCATATCCTGCAGGCGTGTAACCGTTTCCTCATCATAAGGTGTGACCTTCATTGGAAGCTCACAGCTTATCGGATCTTCCGGTATCCAGCCTATATACTTATCCTCTTCCATAATATACACGTTATCGTGAAAATTATAGAAATCAGGTCCTACGGGACGCGCCTTTAAGCAATACTTTGACGAGAACAAATTGATATTGTAGGACACGTCGTTATCGCTGTTATATCTCGCTACCTCGCCTGCACCGTAGAAGAAGTTAGGATCCTTGTTCGGTCTCTGATGGCTCCATCCGTAGCCGTCAAAGCGGGTATAGTTATTATGAAGCTGCATTCCCGTAAGAACACCGCCGTTCTGCCATACCTCAAGTCCGGTATTCGCAAATTCGGTTACGTTTCCATACATATGTATGTTTTTCATAACCGCCGCCTGCTGGAACTGAACCGTCCAACAGCAGTCATATATCTGAGATGCGTAGCAATATCTTATCGTAAAGTTTTCACTTGAGCCGTATGATTCTACCGCATTACCGAAGCGCACGCCGTAGTTAGTGTTGAAGATATACTTGCCCTGGATAGATCCGCCGATCCACTTGAGTACGCAATACTGTACGGTAACGTCCTTTATCGTTCCGCCGCCGATACCGTGCGATCCTGAGCCGAATATTTCAATATTATCAATAACAATACCGATATTATTGCCAAGACTAAAGCCATGTCCTTTATCTACAAGCTCTATAGACTTAAACACCTCGCCGGGGTTGCCGTCCTTACAGTAAAGGTAAACTGTGTCTTCCTCCCAGTTGTGGTAAAATTCGAGGTTATTATCAAGATCTCTCTGATCCTCAAACGCGCCGACTGTAGTATCAAACCACTCAATACCGTTGAAGACTCTGCCGATTTCAAGTCTGTTACCCTCGCGGGTCTTCTGGATCTGAATGCCCCACGCCTTTCCGCCGTCAAATACGATAGTACCTACGTCGCGGTCCTTGCCGGGTATCTTTTCAACAAGTCTGTAGATATTCTTGTACTCGGTCGCTTCCCACTTGTCTGCTCCCGAACCGTCAACAGAGCATACGATACGGGGCTTGGGTCCCTTGCCGTAAGCCGAATAGGTAACACCGTTTACAGTTCCTATTGCATTTACGATTCTGAAGCTGTCGCCGCGTCTGAAGAATACGCCGTCGCCGTACTTAAGTCTTACAGTCTTAAGCTTATCGGGAGTTGCCCACGCCGTTTCGGGTGTGCGTCCGTCGTTTTCATCGTTGCCGTCAGCACTTATATAATAAGCGTCTCCGGTAATCTTCACATTTGTCGCGGAATTGACAATGCTTTCTATCTGATCGTCAATCTCTTTCATATATCTATCAATAATAGCCTTATCTGCTCTTGAGTATGACATAACATTTCCCATCCATGTTTATGTTTAATCAGCTATTTTGTTCTGCATATATCTGTGCGGCAAGCATATTGTCAAAGAAAACTATTTCCTTTACTGCAAAGTAGCTTCCTTCAGCAAGATCATATTCTCTTGTACCCCACGGGAAGATTCTGATGACCGCATCGTAAGCATAAAGCTCTTTAGCCTTATCCCTTGCATATTCGCTGAAATCGAATGCTACCGCACCCGACTGTTTATCAAAGATCAGGGTAACGTCGCTATCCTTTATTGCCGCACCGGTAGAATTTGACATCATAAGCGTCTTTGTCTCGGACTCGACGTTAGAATCAAACACGACCGCCACGTAAGGATACTTGATAAAGTTTACGTCTGTATTCTTAATGTTGTAAATATTGATATTGGGCTTACCGGTAGCGGCACTCGGAACGAATCTTGCCGCATTTGCATCGTCTGCCGCCTTCATAACGTAAGCACCTGTCATAGCCTTAAGTGCCGTCGCGTCAAGCTTCACGCTATTGCTTTCATTGAATAAGCGGTCGGCATCAATGGGCGCGCTCTGTATATACTTTGCAAAACGCATTATCATTGTCGCAACCTCGGCGCGTGTCGCACTGTTGGCCGGCTTGATGGTTCCGTCGGTATATCCGCCGATAATACCGTTCTTTGTACAGAATCTGATACCGTCAGCGCACTCGCTCTTAACGCTTGCCATATCATTGAAATCGGGAGCTCCTGCAATATCCGTCTTGATATAGAAGTGGTATGCTGCTCTGTAAAGCATATCGGCAAGCTCTTCACGGGTCGCGTTTTCATCAGGTCTGAACGCGCCGCCGGCATTTACAATGCCCGCCTGCTCAGCCCACGCAACGCCGGAAGCGTACCAAGCGTCCTTGTTTACGTCTGTGTAGGTTATCTTGCTTGCATCGCCAACGACGCCCGCCATTCTCGAAAGAACGGTTACAAGCATAGCCCTCGTCATCGTGCCGTTAGGTGCAAAGGTCGTCTTTGACGTACCGTTGAAATATCCCTGGGCAAGCACGTAGCTGATAGCATTTCTGCCCCAGAAGTCCTTGGTAATATCGTCAAATGCGCTTATTCCCACCTTTTCGGGAACATAGAGATCAAACATATCACCGTAAGGCTCGGGAGCAATTACATAGAAGGTGCTTCCCTTTTCAAAGCCTGTAGAAAGCGCGCGTGCGATATTCGCAGAATCGTAGGGCTTGTCTGCAAACGTACCCTGACCCGTTCCCGGATTAGCAGCTATACCGCCGAGCTTTTTGCCTTCCTCCATAAGATAGATATTATTATGGAAGTTGTACTGCTCGGGACCTGTTGTACGCACCTTAAACGCAAAATATCTCGAAAGAAGGTTTACGTTGTTGTATATCTTGTTGTTTTCAAATTTATTGCCAAGACCGCCTACACCGCCATAGAAGAAGTTGGAGTCCTTGTTAGGTCTCTGATAGCTCCATCCGTAGCCGTTGAAGCGTGTATAGTTGTCGTGCAGGTCAAGTCCCTTTACGATACCGTTATCGTTCCATATTTCAAGACCCGTGTTACAGAACTCGGACACGTTGTGATGCATTCTTACATTATTAAAGGTTGCACCCTCCCGTGCCTGTACCGTCCAGCAGCAGTCGTATATCTGCGTTGCGTAGCAATACTTGATCTCAAAGTTTTCACTTGAGGCGGTTGATTCTACCGCGTTACCGAGTCTTACGCCGTAATCGTTACCGAAAAGACCGACTCCTTGGATAGATCCGCCGATCCACTTGAATACGCAATACTGTACGGTAACGTCCTTGATATTAGTCATTGAAATGCCGTGTACACCTGCGCCGTATACCTCAATGTTATCAATCAGTATGTCGTGAGGAATTTCATCGGGTGTAGCACGCGTAATACCTATACCGCTCACCTTGATAACTATTTCTACAGACGAGAAACGCTCACCTGGGTTTCCGTCCTTGGAATAAACGTAAAGCGTGTCCACTGATGTATCGTGGAAGAACTGAAGATCATAGCAAAGATCCATATAACCGTTCATCTTGCCCGTGGGTGTATCAAACCACTCAAGACCGTTATATACTCTGCCGATATTATACCAGAGTCCCTCAGCGATCGTTCTCTGTATCTGTATACCCCATGCGTCTCCGCCGTCGAAGATTATATTTCCGACGCTCTGACTATCTATGAGCTTTCCGACGTATGCGTATATATTTTCATATTCGGTTTCGACCCAGTTTGCACCTCCGCTTGCATTAAGCGAGGAAATGATCTGAGGCTTTGCGCCCTCTCCGTATGCCGAGTAGGTAACGCCCGTCTTAACGTAAAGGCTACCTCTGAAGCTGTCTCCGCGCTTGAAGAATACGCCGTCGCCTTCCTTGAAGTTATAGTTGCTTACCTTACTGAGAGTCTTCCAGGGCTCTGTGGGAGAAAGTCCGCTGTTACTGTCGTTACCGCTTGCAGACACGTAAAATTTTCTGCCCGTTACCTCAACATTAGTGGGAGAAGCAATGATCTCATCTCTTAAAGCATCAGCCTCTGCCATAAACTGCGCAAGCTTTGTGCCGTCGTCGACTATGAGAGCATCTGCGTAAATATCGCCGCCCTCTACCTTGATATCGTCATCCGCCGTATACTTATACTTTTCCGCATCCGAATAGTTTGCAAAGCAAGCTATATATTTGATATCGAAGTAGGATTCCTTTTCCACCTTAACGTTGCCTGAACCATAAGGCTTTAAGACAACATTGGTAGTAGTATCTCCGCTTAACGGAATGCCCTTACCGCCTGTAAGAGAGTGTGTGTCAAGAATTATCTCCTGCCACTTGCCATCGGCAGTCTGACCCGGGTGACCGTTTCCGTGCCAGCTTTCGCCTATCTTACTTACAGACGAGAAATTAAGCTTGTTAAAGAAAGAGTCTGTACGGTAGCCTATCTTTATGTATCTGTGATCCGCAAGTGCGATCTCAAGCGGTGCAAAGGTGATCATAAGCTTGTTATTCGTATATTCACCGGGCTTTACTACAGCGTGAAGATACGAAAAACCGTTCTCTTCAAGACGCTCATAATCAAAGCCTACCACGCTGTAAAGAAAGTCCTTGTCAAGCTTGTTGGCTCCGTATATAAGGGTAGAAGGCAGATCCTTAAGAGCTTCCTTGATTTTTGCCTCTTCCTCGGCGCGCTTTTCAGCCTCTTCCTGCGCCTTCTTTTCCTCTTGCATTTCCTTTTCTGTTATAGTAACAAGAAGATTTTCCTCTTTTGCCTTAACTGCTTCGGCAGATACTATACCCGTGAGATTTGTAGTATCTTCTGCCATTGTAAACTTATAAGCATCAGCATCTGATTTTGTTTTGAAGAATGCAAGGTAGCTGATATCAAAATATGAAATACCCTTTACTACTGCATTGTCTGTACCAAAGGGCTTAAGCACAATCTCTATGTTGGAGTCGCCCTTTTCAAGAGGACCTACACCACCCGTAAGCTCATTCAGATCAATTACCTGATTCTGCCACTTTCCGTCAGCCATGATCTGAGGATGGTTCTTAAGCCATCTTTCATTTCTGCCGCCGCTGCTGCGTGCGGCCGTATTAAGCTTACTGTATGTAGAATCGGAACGATAGCCGATCTTCATAAAGGGATAGTCCGCAGGCGCAAAATTGCCGGGATTGAAGGATATCATAAGCCTGTTGTTAGCGTAAGTGCCCGAGGTTGCAACGTTGTGAACGTATATTACATCCCCGTCCGTTACGAGAGAATTCTCCAAACCGACTAAAGCATAACCCTTGTGAGAATTCAACGCACCGGGACCGAATACGTAATGCGTTTCCTCAGCCGATATGCTTACCGGGAGTGCTGTGAATATCATCACAAGAACAAGTAAGGTTGCGAGTAACTTTTTCATAATTTTCCTCCTTGAATCAGCGCCGAAAGATTTTCGGCTTAAGTTAGTTTGAATGTACCACAAATCAAAACAAATGTCAATAGGTTTGTGTAAAATAGAGAACTTTTTATATAAAAACGAAAATTTTTGTATATTTTTATATATTTGCATGCATCAAATGTATTAATCAAAAGCTTGGCAGTGCTCAAGCCTTAAATTATGATGCAACATATTCTCGCTTATAATTTTAGCACAATACGCCCCAAAATACAAGTAATTATATGACCGTGTGCAGGATGATTTGTCCTTTTATCAAAAACTTAACGGGTAAGCTTTTTAATGAAATTGTATCTGTTTGCCTTAATTGCCGCCGCGGCGCATTTGAACACCTGGTCTGAATTGAGTAAGAATACAACGAGTGTGGGCGATGCCCCCCACTTGAACGCCGCAAGAAATGACACCGGTATTACTATACCCCAGATGCTGATGATGTCGTTTATAACGACGAAATTTGCATCTCCACCTCCGCGTATTATTCCCGTGATAGTCGGCATCTGATATGCCGTACCGATACACGTGACACACAATACAAGCAAAAACTCGTTTGCCATAGCCTTGGTCTCGGGGGAAAGCTCGTACAGTGAAAGTATCGGTACTCTGAGAGTAAAGAGCAGAGCACTTGTTAAAAGCCCGATACAGACATACATAAACTGCAGGGTCTTTGAATATTCCCTGACCTTGTCTATATCACCTGCGCCGACAGTCTTTCCGATAACGACCGCAGATGCCGATGCCGCGCCGATAGACGCTACCTTCAACAGTTGAAACAAGGTAGTCGCCACCGAGTTTGCGGCTATTGCCGAATCATTCATATGTCCGAGCACTACGCTCTGAAGTGCGGTCGATGCGCCGAATAGTGCACCTACCGCAACGAACGAACGCGAAAGCTTAATATAATCGGAAAAGAGCGCCTTATCTATATTTACAATGCTTGAAAGCCTGAAGCTTAATTTTTTATCCTTAAATAAAATATAACACAATACCACGATCAGCTCTATGGCACGAGCGACAAGTGTTCCTATTGCCGCTCCGCGCTCACCGAGCGCAGGTGCTCCGAAGTTTCCGCCTATAAGTGTATAGTTGATACCGACGTTTACAAACAGAGTCATTATTGATACGTAAAAGGCGATCTTTACGGTTTCAACAGTCCTGAGAAGCGCAAGCAAGATCGTAGTTGCGGCGAACATGGGATACGTGTATTTTATAATATTTATGTAGTTAACACCGCGTTCAACTATAGCCTGTGTTTCCGAAAACAGTCCGAGGATCTCTTGCGGAAAGAATGCGGCAAGCAAAAACAAAGCTATTCCTATAATCTCTGCAAGCCAGAATGCTCCGGCAAACGCCTTTTTGATCGGTGAGGTTTTGTTCTGTCCCCAATACTGGCTTCCTAACACTACCAACGCCTCTGCACATCCTGTTATGACGGTCTGGAAGAAAAACTGTATCTGATTTACCGCCGCAACGCCCGAAAGCGCGGTTTCGCTGAACGATCCTATCATTATATTATCTGCAAGATTGACGCTGAAAACGATGACGTTTTGCAGCACAAGCATTCTGAAAAGCTTGAAAAAGCTTTGGTAAAACCCTTTATCCTTTGTTAACATCTGCATTTTTCACTCCTTATTTCTATGACAATATTATACCTGATTTCACAAAAATTGCAATAAGTCAGGTCAAATTTCCCGAATTTAATTTTAGTTAACATCCAATTAATAAAATTATGGTAAAATAAGGTATACATATTTGAAAGGTAACATTTTATGAAAAACTACAGAATAAAGATCGTGACCGACTCTTCCTCCGATTTAAGAACATACGATAAGGCAGACTTTGCCGCGGCGCCTCTCAAAATCTCCACGGCTGAAAAGGAATTTACAGACGATTCTTCTCTCGATATACTTAAAATGGTGACCTATCTTGGCTCGTATAGCGGAAGATCGACCACATCCTGTCCCAACACCGAGGACTGGTTAAAGGCATTCGGAGATGCGGACATCATTTTCTGCATTACTATGACCTCTGCTCTTTCCGGCACCTACAATTCGGCTATGCTTGCCAAAAGAACATTTGAGGAAAGCGCAGAAGGCAGGCACGTGTACGTCATCGATTCGCTTTCAACAGGCCCAGAGATCGCTCTTATCGCAGACAGAATAAGCGAGCTTATACACACAGAGGCTTCTCCCGATGATATTTACGAAAAGGCTGAGGAATACAAAAAGTCAACAGGATTACTTTTCATGCTTGAATCAATGAAAAATCTTGCAAACAACGGACGCGTAAGTCCTATCGCCGCAAAGATGGCGGGAATTTTAGGCATACGCATAGTCGGCAAGGCAAGTGTGAAGGGCGAGCTTGAGTTACTTGAAAAATGCCGCGGCGAAAAGCGCGCGATAGAAGAAATGTATGCACAGATGAAGTCTATGGGATACGCGGGCGGCAAGGTCAAGCTGACAAACTGCTTTAATAAGAATGCGGCAGAGCAGCTTGATGCGTTGATCAAAACTGAATATCCTCAGGCTCTCACCGAGATATACGCGTGCGGCGGCCTTTGCAGCTTCTACGCCGAAAACCACGGTATGCTCGTAGGCTTTGAGCATAACTGAATCGGCAAGCAGGGGGACTTTTTATTTTTATGGGGGCGCTTTTTGAGAAAAAGCGCCCCCACGCCCCCGCAAAAACTTTTAAGGCATTGGATTACGAAATTCGCGCTCTGCTACTCACGGATACTGAATGCGTTCATTTTTGTGAATTTTTTCGTGCATACGGGACAATGTTGAATTTTAGCTGACGATCGGATCCGACCCTTGTGGTCGGTGCTTATCTTGAAATTTCGCCGCAGGGAAAGGATAAATAAGGAAAACCGCAGAGGTTTTCTTTATTTGCGTTTTTCCACCCTTTTGACGCATACCAAAAGGGTGTCCCCCCGAAGGGCAACAAACGATTACCACTAACAAAATCAGGTACATACAACACCACAACAAAACCGGCAGAGAAACAACATCTCTGCCGGTTTTAATATCATAACTTATCTTATACCGTAGTTTTCAAGCACAAAGTCCATATCCTTGTCGCCTCGACCCGAAAGATTTATCAGTATCGAGCCGTGATCCATAGTCTTGGCAAGTTTCATTCCGAATGCAACAGCGTGCGAGCTTTCGATCGCGGGAATGATACCCTCAAGGCGCGCAAGCTTATAGAACGCGTCGATGGTTTCCTCATCGTCGATTACGTCGTACTTAACTCTGCCTATCTCCTGAAGGAATGCGTGCTCAGGACCCGAGGAGGGATAGTCAAGTCCGCTTGCTACCGAATATACGGGAGCAGGATCGCCGTTTTCATCCTTAAGCATTATGCTGTTGAAGCCGTGCATAATGCCCTCTGTTCCGTACTTAAGGCTTGCGGCGTGATCGCCAAGCTTCGGACCGCGTCCAAGAGGCTCGATGCCGTAAATGTCAACGGGATCGTTAAGGAATCCCGCGAAGAGTCCTGCCGCGTTAGATCCGCCGCCGACGCAGGCTACTATCGCCGAGGGGAGATGACCTGTCATATCGATAAACTGTTCCCTTGCCTCAATTCCCACAACGCTCTGGAAATCTCTTACCATCATTGGAAATGGATGAGGGCCTAAAACAGAGCCTATGCAATAAATCGCATCCTTATATTCGTTAGCATAAGCGGCAAAAGCGGCATCCACAGCCTCCTTAAGAGTCTGAAGACCTTCCTTTACTTCGACCACATTAGCGCCTAAAATTTTC
>JAGCNJ010000071.1 GCA_017646005.1 Clostridia bacterium
TGGAAGCTTTTTCAGTTCGTAACGCAGGCATTCGTGTTTTTAAGCGGACTCAAGCTCTTTATAAAAAAACGCGAAAGATTTGATACAGTAAGCTTTTATCTTGCAAGACTAAAGCGCGTGCTTTTGCCCTATGTTGCGTGGGTTATAATATATTATGCCTACTTTGTCGGCATAGGCTGGTACAGATTTTCCCTTTCAGAGCTTTTGCACTATATAATTTTCGGTGATCTTGCATCCCACTTCTATTTCGTTATAATAATTATCCAGCTTTATCTGCTGACACCTATACTTGCAAGGCTTTTCAAGGTCTGCTCGCCGTGGCTCTTAAGTATTTATGCGTTTTTTATCTCGCTGTTGCTCGGTGAGTTTTTGCCGCAGATACTTGGCTTTATTTCGCCGGAAATCGCCTTTGCGTATAACGACAGGCTCTTTACGACCTATCTCTTCTATTTCGTAATAGGTGCGGCGGTAGGAACGAGCTATGAGCAGGTCAAGGCGGTGCTCAGACGCGCCGGAACAAGCGTATATACTGCTTTTGTATTGTTTGCACTTTTTGATCTTGTCCTTTCCTACCTTAGTTCGTGTGGCAGGATATACCTTTATTGGGGATATTCGCTGCACTTTGCTTACTGCGTTTCCGCGATCGCGGCATTTTTGTGCTTTGCGGTCGGATTTGCCGAAAAGCACCCTATACCGTGTAGCTTTATAAGGCTTTCGGACGCTTCGAGTTATATGTTATATTTGTCCCATATCCTCGTGATTTTTATGAGCAGGTACTTTATTATCGACCGCTTAAGCAACGATATCGGCGTAAGATTTGTCATCACTCTCACAATTCTTGCCCTGTACGTTCTTGTGTCGGTCGTAGTATGGAGCTTTGCCAAGGAAAAAATGAGGAGCTTGCGCAAATGAATATATACACGTTTGCGCGGAAAAAATATATTAAATATCGCAAGGATGCAAGTGCCTGTGCGATATATTTGCCGTAAAACGGCAGGAGGTAAAATTATGAAAAAATTATTTGCACTTTTACTCGCGCTTCTTATGGTTGCAACCTGTTTCACCGGCTGCTTCGGAAGCAAGAACGACGTTACTGATGACACAGAGTCTGTTGAAGACAGCGTTAGCGAAGATATGGGCGACGTTGTCGTAGACGACACCCAGGACACTGCTGATGAGGACGGCGCAAAGTACACAGTTGATATCGCTCTTACGGAAAGCAACCCCGATGCTGAAACAAACGACGTTTCCACCGCCGATATTGCGGCAGGCGTTAAGGAGCTTCTTGGTGAATACTATCTCCCCTCAATGCCTCTTGACAACGAATTTCTCGCAGAGACCTACGGTGTTAAGGCTGAGTGGATCGATAACTTCTATGCGGAAGTACCTATGATAGGCTTCCATCCCGATGCACTTATCGCTGTCAAGGCAGCTGAAGGTCAGGCAGACAATGTTGAGGCGGCTCTTAATGATTTCCTCACATACAACAAGGAAAGCGCGCTTCAGTATCCCGCAAATCTTCCCAAGGTCAATGCAGCAAGAGTATACAGACTCGGCGATTATGTTTTCTATATTCTTCTTGCGGCAGTACCGGACGAATTTATGGACAACGAAGAGGGCGCTTTTGACTTCGCTGTTGAAAGTAACGAAAACGTAGTTAAGAAGATAAACGAGATCCTCGCAAAGTAAGTTGTATTTAACGGAGTATTGAGATGGTATTCAGCAGCGTAGTATTTTTATTCAGATACCTGCCCTTGGTGCTTTTGCTGTATTTCGCGGCACCGAAGTTCGCAAGAAATTTCATACTGTTTGCATTCAGCCTGTTGTTTTATGCGTGGGGTGAGCCTGTCTATGTCGTGCTGATGATCTTTTCAACGCTCGTTGACTATACTCACGGATATCTTGTTGATAAATACAAGAAGCAAGGACGAATGGGCGCCGCAAAAGCGGCGCTTATCTCCTCTATTGTTATAAATCTCGCTCTGCTTGGATTTTTCAAGTATACGGGATTTATTGTAAACAACATAAACGCGCTTCTTGGCGTCAATATCCCGTTTAACGGAGTTGCGCTTCCCATCGGTATATCATTCTATACCTTCCAGACGATGTCGTATACGATAGACGTATACCGCGGCGAAGCCATGATGCAGAAAAACATTATTTCATTCGGCGCATACGTTGCGCTTTTCCCTCAGCTTATCGCAGGACCTATAGTTCAGTATAAAACCATAGCGGAGCAGCTTGAAAAGCCTATAATCAATACAGATATGTTTTCAAACGGCGCGATGAGATTCGTTGTCGGTCTCGGTAAAAAGGTATTGCTTGCAAACACCGCGGGCGAGATATTCGATACTATAACAGGTAACGGAGTCGCAGGACTTTCAGCACTCGGAGCGTGGCTTGCGATAATAGCGTATACTTTCCAGATTTATTTCGATTTTTCGGGTTACTCGGATATGGCGATAGGTCTCGGACGGATATTCGGCTTCAAATTTCTTGAAAACTTCAATTACCCGTATATGTCAAAAAGCGTTACCGAATTCTGGAGAAGATGGCACATCTCTCTTGGTAGCTGGTTCAGGGATTACGTATACATTCCGCTTGGCGGAAACAGAACGACTAAATTTGGTCACATCAGAAACATTCTTATAGTATGGCTGCTTACGGGAGTTTGGCACGGAGCAAACTGGAACTTTATGTTCTGGGGAATATATTACGGCTTGCTTTTGCTTGTCGAAAAATTCTTCCTTGCAAAATTCTTAAAGCGCGCGCCTGCGATAGTTTCGCATATCTATACTCTTGCGATAGTGGTCGCGGGATGGGTGTTCTTCGTGTTTGAAACGCCCGCGGATATCGGTGCGTTCTTTATGGCGATGCTCGGCGCAAACGGTGCAGCCGACCCGACGTCAATTTATACTCTTGCAAACAACGCTCTGCTTCTGGTGATACTCGCAGTTGCTTCCACCGATCTTCCCAAGCGTTTAGCAAACAGATTCTTTGGCGAAGAAGCAAAGCCGATCGTATGGTCATCGGGCAGACTTGCATATATCGCGGTGTTCTTTGTTATTGCTACCGCATTTCTTGTAAACTCAACCTATAATCCGTTCTTGTATTTCAGATTCTGACAGGAGGATAAACGATGAAAAAGGCTAAAATTACGGTTATCGCTTTCTTTCTTGCTTTCCTTACGGTTCTGAGCATAGCAAGCATGGTAAATCCGGTGCGCGATTATTCCGAAAGCGAAAACAGAAACCTCGCGCAGATGCCCGCTTTTTCGCTTGAGGCGGTGTTTGACGGAAGCTTCACAAAGGGGTATGAGGAATTTGTCGTAGATCAGTTTGTCTGGCGCGACATGTGGATAAAAATCAAATCGGGTATTGAACGTGTTCTCGGAAAAACTTTGTCAAACGGTGTCTATTTTGCCCGCGACGGTTATTTTATCGAGCACAAGAGTAATGCGGATATTGATGCCGAATTGCTTGAAAAGAATATAGGCTTCCTTGAGGGCTACGTTCTGGGGATGGGTGAGCTTGAGGGCGTAAACGCGCTTGCCGCGATAGCGCCTACGGCATCGCTTATTCATGCGGACAAGCTTCCTGCATTCAACGATGAATACGATTGGAGCGCGATGCTTGAAAGAGTAAAGGAAGCGACGGGGGATGGCTTTGTTGACCTTGCCTCTGTTTTGTCACAGCATAAGGATGAATATATATACTACCGTACCGACCACCATTGGACAACAGACGGAGCGTATTACGCGTACTGTGAGATCGCACGCCGATTTGGCTTTGATCCGCTTGATATCACCGAATTTGAAAGGGTAGTGTTAAGCGAGGACTTTTTCGGAACGGTCATTGCGAGGGTCAACGCCTCGGCATCGCCCGATACCATCGTAGGCTATGAGCCGAAATCTGAGCAGACGCTTGCGGTGGATTTCAATATGGGAATGAAGAAATCGGATACGCTCTATGCACCCGAAAAGCTTGACACAAGGGATAAATACGCGTATTTTCTCGGTGGAAATGATGCGCTTGTACAGATAGATACGGGTCTTGATAACGGCAGAACGCTTTTGCTTGCAAAGGATTCGTACGCAAACTGTCTTGTTCCCTTTCTTGCCGCGCATTTTGAAAGAATATACGTGGTGGATCTCAGATACTTCAATTTTGGACTTGTTGAATACGCAAAAACGCTTGAAAATATAACCGATTCGCTTGTGCTTTACAATGCATCGGGCTTTGCGTCAGACAGATACGTTTTCAAGCTTGCAAGATGATTTTGTGTCGATAAATTTAAAAAATTATAAAAAATACGTTTTTTGACTTGCATTATAGAGTTTTTTGTAATATAATTATTTAGGCGAAAGCTTTTTCAGTATAAAAACGGAGGATTTGGAAAATGAGCACACTTCATATTATCGACCATCCCATGATCCAGCACAAGCTTACAATTATGAGAAGCAAGAAGACCGGAAGCAAGGACTTCAGAGAGCTTCTTGACGAGATCGCAATGTTTATGGGCTATGAGCTTACACGCGATCTTCCTCTTAAGGACATAGAAATCGAAACACCTGTTTCAAAGATGACGGCAAAGACCATCGCGGGCAAGAAGCTCGCTATCGTGCCGATACTCAGAGCAGGTCTTGGTATGGTAGACGGTTTATTGAGCCTTCTTCCCGTAGCAAAGGTAGGACATATCGGTCTTTACAGAGATCCTGATACACATATGCCTGTTGAATATTATTGCAAGCTTCCTTTTGATATCGAGGACAGAATGGTTATCGTTGTTGACCCGATGCTTGCAACAGGCGGAAGTGCTTCGGATGCTATCCAGATGCTCAAGGACAAGGGCTGCTCTCATTTAAGACTTATGTGCCTTGTTGCCGCTCCCGAGGGCGTTGATAAGGTTATGAAGGACCATCCCGACGTTGATATCTTCGTTGCGGCACTTGATGAAAAGCTTAATGATCACGCTTACATCGTACCGGGTCTCGGTGATGCCGGCGACAGACTCTTCGGCACAAAGTAAGATTACAAATATAACACATCCAAGGGGTATGTTGCGTTTGCAATATGCCCTTTGCTTGGTAAGGGACTTATATGCGAACACTTTATATCGGAAAAAACGATGCGGGGCAAAGACTTGACAAGTTTGTTCTCAAAAGCTTAAAGGCCTTTCCTCATTCGCTTTTGTACAAATCAATAAGGACCAAAAAGATAAAGGTCAATCGTAAGCGTACCGAGCCGGGATATATTCTCTGCGAGGGTGATACGGTTGAAATGTTTATCTCCGAGGAGTTTTTTGAAGCCGATGCTTCGGAAAACGCGTTTATGAAATTAAAGCCCTCACTTGACGTAGTATACGAGGACGAAAATATCCTTTTAGTCAACAAGCAGCCCGGGCTTATCGTGCATTCGGACGAAAACGAGGAGGTAAATACGCTTATAGGTCATATAAAGGCGTATCTTTACCGCAAGGGGGAATACAAGCCCGAAAACGAGCAGTCCTTCGCTCCGTCTCTTTGCAACCGCATAGACCGTAATACCGGCGGACTTGTGCTTGCTGCAAAAAATGCGGCGGCACTCCGATTCTTCAATGAAAGGATCAAGCAAAGAGAGCTTGACAAATACTATCTTTGCGCAGTTCACGGCAGAATGCCAAAGCGTGAGGATACGCTCTGCGGATACCTCAAAAAGGACGGAGATCGCAATATCGTGGATATCAGCACGAAGCGCGGCGCGGGGTATTCCGAGATAATCACAAAGTACAGGGTGCTCGAAGAAAAGGGCGATTTGAGCTTGCTTGAAATTGAGCTTGTCACGGGAAAGACACATCAGATAAGAGCGCATCTTTCTTCAATCGGACATCCGCTTTTAGGTGACGGAAAATACGGTATAAACCGTGACGACCGCAAGGCGGGCTATGCCTTTCAGGCACTCCATGCTTACAGGCTCGTGTTTTCATACGCGAAAAGCGGCACGGAGTTTGATTATCTTTCCGCTCAGAGCTTCAATACCGATTTGTCTAAAATATATTTCCTTAAGGAATTTGACTCATACAAAAGCTATTTTGAAAAATAACGGCAGTCTTGCACACAGGTGGATTACTGCACGGAGATACAATGAACACTATATACAAAAGTCCCGAAAGGACACAGGCGCCTGTTATTGAAGAAAAAAAGGCAGACGCAAGAAAAATAAAGCTGTGGCAAAACGTTTTAATGTGGATAGCAGGCTCGGTTCTTGTGAATTTCGTACTTGAGATTCTGCAAAGACGTTCACTTACGGACGCACTTGTACATACCTTTACACGCGGTCATATCTTTATTATAAACACCGCGCTTATACTTCTGTCTACTGTGTTTATGCTCATAGTAAAGCGTAAGCTTTTTGCTTTCGCTCTGCCTGCAAGCCTGTGGATACTTGTCGGAATAACCAATACGATCCTGTTGTCCTTCAGGCCGCTTCCGATATCATTTTCGGATTTCAGGCTTATAGGTGAGGCAACGCAGATATTCGACCTTTACCTCAAGCTATGGCAGATAATACTAATAGCCGTAGGACTTACAGCACTTGTTGCAGGACTCATCCTGCTGTTTATCAAGGGTCCGAAATTCGAGTGCAGAGACAAGACTGCTCTCTGTGTATTTTTTGCGGTGCTTGTTTTACTCGGTGCTTATGCTGTGGCGGTAAGTATATTCGATTTCTTCCCTCGCACAAGCGAAACACCCAATGAGTTTTACGAGCGCAACGGCTTTGCGTACAATTTCTTCAAGAGCGCAGGCAGGGCAGGAGTGTACGTGCCTGAGGGCTATTCCGAGGATACGGTGGATGCTCTGATAAGTGAGATCGAAGGCTCTGAGGCAAATGTTCCCGTAATTGCCTTGGATGATATGCCCAATATTATCGTTATACAGCTTGAATCCTTTATGGATATGAGTTGGATGCACGGCATAAATATGACCGAGTATCCCACACCGAATTTCAGAAAAATAAAGGAAAACGGACCGAGCGGATACCTTTTTGTTCCGTCCTACGGAGGAGGCACGTCGAACGTTGAGTTTGAGGTGCTCACAGGAATGAATCTTGATCATTTTGCGCTCGGTGAATCGCCCTATTACACCTTGCTCAAAACCAACGTACTTGAGGATTCTGCTCCCTTTAATATGAGAAGGCTCGGCTACAGTGCGCATGCGATACATAACCACAATGCGCTCTTTTATGAGAGAAACAACGCTTATAATAACCTCGGCTTTGATACCTTTACACCCATAGAATATATGAACGGGCTTTCCTTTAACAGCCTTACCTGGGCTAAGGATGACGTAATTACAAGTGAGGTAATGAGCGCGCTTGATTCCACAGACGGCAGAGATTTTGTTTTTGCGGTTTCTGTGCAGGGACACGGCCCGTATCCGGACACGGTCAAGCCGGAAGAATTTGAAAACTTTATCACGGTCACAGCAGATAATCTTACCGAGCAGGCAAGCGCAGGACTGTCGTTCTATGCAAGCACTCTCCGGGAAATGGATAAGATGGTCGGTGAGCTTGTCAACGAGCTTGAAAATTACGGTGAAGAATGCGTACTTGTTGTATACGGCGACCACCTGCCGGCTGTTGATTTCAGCGTAAACTATTTAAGCGCACCTAACGCATACACGAGCGAATACGCTATATGGTCGAATTTCGGGCTTGAAGCCGAGGATAAGGACCTTGAGACCTATCAGCTTTTGTCACATACGCAGAGCTTGCTCGGATATTCGCAGGGCGTGCTTACAAAGCTTCATCAGGGCTACTCTGTGACCGAGGAATACCAGGAAAAATTAAAGCTTCTTGAGTTTTCGATGACCAACGGCGAGAGCACAGAACGTGCAGATGCCATCAGATATTCGTCTCATCCGGTGAAGATAAGTGAGATAAGCATAGATTCGGGCGATATAGTGGTGAGAGGTGAAAACTTTACACCATACAGTAAGATAACGGTGGACGGAAATATCCTTGAAACCGTATTTGAAAGCTCTGATATCATAATTGCAGATGCCGATTCGGCAGATGAATACGGAGATATATCGGTAAGTCAGCTTGCGCGTGACAATATTACGGTGCTTGAAACGATTGTAATGGAATAAAAACAGAAAGAGCAGGAATAAGGAAAAATCCTTTTATTCCTGCTCTTTCTGTTTGAGCTTTTGTGTTAATATTTGATTTTTATGACTGCTTTGTCAAGCTCTTTTGACGGAGGATAGCCGAAATGTCTGAGATAGCATCTGTAAAAGGCGGAATAGTCGCAAAAACCGCATTTTGAATATATATCGGTCGGCTTTGCATCGCCCTGTAAAGCCTTTTGAGCAAGGGCAAGTCTTCTTGCGGTAATATATTTTTTCGGAGTTGTCTGAAGATGCTTGGCGAAAATTCTGTGAAGATAGCTTTTTGAAATATAAAGCTCCTTGCACATCTGCTCAAGGCAAATAAAGCTTGTGAGATTGTTATCGATATACCGTATGGACTTTGATAGGATCGAGTCTGTTTCGTAGTTGTTAAGTGATATCCCCTTTGAGTGAGTGCTTGCGCAGATATGGATGTAACAGAAGATTTCTTCAATTATATCGGAAAGAACACTTTTTAATGCATCATCCCTGAAGTGATTGCAAAAAAGATCAAGCTTTTCAAAGCCCTCAATAAATCCCGATGCATTTTCGAGCGATATAACGTCCAGATTTTCCGGAAATGAGTTGTATATATCGCTGTGGATGAGGCTTGTATTGAATATAATGTCGTATCGCTCATAATCTGTATCGTTGAAGTAGATGATATGCGTTTTGCCGGGGCGAGTAAGTATCAGGCTGTTATCCTTTACGCTGTACATTTTTTCGTTGACAACATAGGTAAGATCGCCTTTTTTTACAAAAATGATTTCAAACGCCTGATGCGTTTGCGCCTCGATGCCTTCCCAGCTCATTTCGGTATAGTGAAAATGATTATAGCTTATTTTGCTGTCGTAATATTCGGCAAATGACTTACATTTCATGCGCATATCCCCCTTTTGAGATTTTGTTTTGAGTATTATACCACAAGTGTAGACTTTTTGCAATACTTTTTGCTTTTTTGCGATTTACAGCAATTTACTTTGCGGATAAATGTGATATCATATAGATAAGGATTTGTAAAGGAGATACGGAAATGAATTTGCCTACAGAATTTGAAAAGGATAACTTAAAGGTCAAAGTTTTTAACACAAGAAAAGAAATGGGCGATAACGCAGGAAAGGATATTGCTTATTGTATCAGAAAGCTTCAGGAAACAAAGGATGAGATCAATATGATCTTTGCCGCCGCACCCTCGCAGAATGAAACACTTGCCGCACTTGTGGCTGAGCAGGGTATTTGCTGGGAAAGGATCAACGCGTTTCATATGGACGAGTACATAGGACTTTCAAAGGATGCACCGCAGGGATTCGGCAATTTTTTGAAGGAAAGACTTTTCGATAAGCTTCCTTTTAAGGCGGTTTATTACGTATACGGGGAAAAGGAAAGCGCAGAGGAAACCTGCAAAAGATACACCGAGCTTATAAAGGCGCATCCTATCGATATCGTGTGCCTCGGAATCGGCGAAAACGGACACATAGCCTTCAACGATCCGTGGGTAGCCGATTTCAACGATAAGGAAGTGATAAAAAAGGTGGAGCTTGACCCGGTATGCCGCAATCAGCAGGTAAACGACGGTTGCTTTGCCACACTTGACGAAGTTCCGAAATATGCTCTCACCCTTACCGTTCCGACACTTTTCAACGCGGACTATCTTTTCTGCACAGTCCCCGCAAGGACTAAGGCGGAGGCTGTGTACAACACTGTAAACTCTCCGATTAACGAAGAAGTACCGGCAACGATTATGAGAAAGCATGGCGCGGCGGTTATGTATTGCGACCCCGACAGCGCTGCAAAATTACTTAAATAAGGATCCGTTAACAGTGATAAGAATTAAAAGTGATAAGATAATCACAGGTGAAGCAATAATACCGGGCTATCTTTATTTTGAAAACGGCAAAATAGCCGAAGTGTCCGATGTTGAGCATCCTGTGGAAAAAGAATACGATATGACAGGGCTATACGTATCCCCCGGATTTATTGATATGCACACTCACGGCGGTGCGGGATGCGATTTTTTAGGCAGTGCCGATGACATTGTAAGCGGATGTAATTTTCATCTTTCGCACGGTACTACCTCGATATGTCCGACAATATCCGCCGCGCCGATCGGAGTTATGGAAAAATCGGTCATTGCGGTAAAGGCGGCTATGGAAAGCGCAGAGCTTAAATCCAATATCATAGGCGCACACCTTGAAGGACCGTATCTTTCAAGAAAACAGTGCGGCGCACAGTGTACCGATTTCATAGTAGCTCCCGTAAAAGAGGATTATGAACGGCTTGTTCGCGAATATGTTGATGTGATAGCACGCTGGAGCTATGCGCCCGAAAAGGATGAAAACGGCGAATTCTGCAGATATATGACTCAAAACGGCATCGTTAGTTCTGCGGCTCATACCGACGCGATATATGATGATATGCGTGTTGCGTCCGACAATGGATGTAAGCTTGTGACACATCTGTATTCATGCACGTCAACGATCACGCGCGAGTACGGCTTCAGGCGTTTAGGTGTTATAGAAAGCGCGTATCTTGATGATTCGATGTTTGTGGAAATAATCGCTGACGGCAAGCATCTGCCGAGTGAGCTTGTGAAGCTTATACTCAAGGTAAAGGGAAGCGATAAGGTTGCGCTTGTTACCGACAGCCTGGCGGTTGCCGGAAGCGGCATAACGCACGGGTTTATGCTTGAGACCGAGTTTGTAATCGAGGACGGTGTATGCAAGCTTATGGACAGAAGTGCATTTTGCGGAAGCATCGCAACTGCGGACATTCTCGTGCGCTTTATGGTAAACGAGGTAGGTGTATCCCTGTGCGATGCGGTGAAGATGATAACAAAGGTGCCGTCAGAGATTGTGGGACTTAACAAGGGCAGACTTGAAGCGGGGTATGACGCAGATATAATCGTATTTGACAAAGATATCAATATCCGCAAGGCTTTTGTTATGGGCAAAGAGGTATTATAAGGCAAAAAAAGAAGCACACCGGATGGGTTGTACTCTTAAGGACAGTTTTCAATAAATAATATTAAAAGCGCAAGTCAAGCAAAAAGATTGACTTGCGCTTTTTATCTAAGAAAACGGTGAACCGAAAACTCGCCGTTCAAAACAGATCAATATGAATGCTTTAGCTAAATTTTATAACAAGTAGCAAAGCAACTCTTATGTCAAGACCAGTGAACAGTAAATAATGTATTTGTCAGACCATCAAGCAAAAAGTAAATTTATAATTCCCCGAAATCCATTGTGGATTTCCTGTTCCCCACATATTATTAAAAAGGTTAAATACAACTTTCGGAGTTTTGCTTTGTTTATAATCTTTACAACAGCATCTGTATATTTTGCTTTCCCCAAAAGACACCAACGGTGTATGCAATGGATTTACTTTTATTCCGTTTACTTTCACATATTCATCAACTGCGAAAATTCCTCTGTTTGCACCCAACACTACATCAGTATCAGGATTTATTTCTATCCCGCTCTTTTGAACAATAATCTCTTCAAACGGCTTTTCGAAATTGAAAATAAAATGTCCACCCTCAATATATGTTGTCGGTTCCTTTTTACATATTTCAATACTTACAAAAAGTTCCCTTTCAACAACTCTTGCCTTTATCTTTATTTCATTGGAATTTCCATATTCTTTTACAGATTCTTCAGGCGTGGTATATTTAGCTTCAACAAATTCTTCGCTGATGTTCACATCTGATAGTATTAGCCCGAATTCAGCATCATCCACCTCCGGATACAACTTTCTGCCGAAATCCTCTATCGACCAGGCCACTTTTAATCTTAAATAGTCATCAAGGTATTTCTCCATACGTTTTTTGCCGATAATTTCGTACAGATAATCAAAAACTATTTTTTCGCCAGTAGTTTTGTTTTGTGCGGTTATCAGTTCGTTTTCAAAATATAGTTTCCAGTATTCATTGTCTGTAACAGAAATCGTTTTATCAGCCGCAGGCGCATATAATTTTTGGGCTTCATTTGCTGCATCAAGACAATTCGTTGCCCACTCTCTTTCTTCATTCCAACCCTGATTTGCATAAGTGTACATCTCACTTTTCAGCATTTCTCTGAGTTCAGCTTTGTTGTAGACTCTGTTTGCAAGATATCTCTTGGTATCTACACCTCCGCTATGTTCACCGAAAAGCAATGCATTTTCATAATATTTTTCTTTTAAAAGCTGATATTTTCTATCATAGGTTAGTTCCATGTTTTTTTCAAGTTCCTTGAAAATTCTTCTCGCTTTACGAATTTTTGCCGTACTTTCCGGAAAAGCCCCTAAAGCATGTATCCAGGAATCTCCTAATTCTCCATGTATAACCGGCAAATCAGATAGGTCACACTTTAATATTTCAGTTGCAAAATCATCCAATGTGCCAGTAGTAAACTCTGCATCAGGATAGACTTCCAGGGCTTTCTGCTTCAATTCATCAATAATAGTGTATGATTGAACGCCGCAATTATCATTTGTCTGTATCAATGCCAGGTGAACAGGATAATTCCAATTTGGGGGCGGTAAAATACTGCTGCCATAATCTTTGTTATAGTAGACAAGAATACGATTTTTATTTTTGCTTTCCCACCAGAACAATACAGGAACATCAGGAGTAGTACTTGCCGGATTACATCCCAAATGTAAAAATTTCACACCATTTTCAGACAAAACATCAATAATAGCCTGTGTATGTCCCGGAACATCCGTCATCTTTGCTGCAATAGGCATAGGTTTATTAAATCTTTTTGAAAGTTTTCTTGAATAGTCCAAAGCCTTTTGCAGTTCATCTTTCGTAAAAAATTCGGTTCGCAGAGTGAATGGCAACGCATGCCATTTCATCTGGTCGTTTAAAATAAGCTTTTCACAGCGCTTTTTAACATCCTTGCTTGCATATTCAAGAGCATGGGAAAGCGGATATGCCGGCAAAGTCCATACAAATCGCTCTTCTTTTGTATTATCCGAAGTTTGCTCACATGTTTTTATTGCATCGACAAGCATATTAGTAGAATACTTTTCAATGACCTTTTGTGGTAAATCTGTAAATCCTATATCAACATGTGTCTTAAAAACAGTTATAATTTTCATTTGTTTTCGCCTTTCAGTATCCCGTAAAATTTTTTGATTGAATTATGTGGCAAACTTATTATACCATTACTTTTTAAGTTCGTAAATATACTTAGTGAACTTTTATCCAATTACCTTCCGGGAAGTAAAAAGAGGTTCCCTTTACAAAAGGGAGTCTTTTTATGGTCATCTAAGCCTCGTCAATTTTCTTGACAAGCACTGCATTTGTATCCGCAAATACAAAATTCGGCACACCTCAAGAGATGTATGCCGAATTTTAAAAACTGTCCTTAAGGGCACGACCCTATTGGTGTGCTTGTTTTTTGGCTGCGGCACTAGGATTCGGGTCTCCGCCCTCGACGGGATCCGGTCCGGTCGGCTCTGACAGTCCACCGGACTGTCATTCACTACCGACCGCTTCGAATCCTCTCCAATTATCATAGGCAAAAAAACAAGCACACCGATTGGTGTGCTTGTTTTTTTGGCTGCGGCACTAGGATTCGAACCTAGGAAATGACGGAGTCAGAGTCCGTTGCCTTACCGCTTGGCGATGCCGCATTAACAGAGTATATAATACCACAATCGCTGATGATTGTCAAGGGGTTATTTCAATTTTGTTGAGAATTTTTTCTTTTTTTCGATTCGGATAGCAAACGTATACTTTATTTTTTTGCAGATTTTCAAATTTTATGCGATTAATTTAGTACTTATTGCACAAAAAACAAAAGTTTTTTCGAGCATAATGAGAATTGAAAAAAATCTGCGGATGTGGTAAAATATATAAACCAATAATTTAAATGTAAGAAAGGGAAAAAAATGAAAAAATTAATTAGTTTATTGGTTGCAATTTTAATGATCGTTACAGCAATTCCCTTTACCGTTTCTGCGGCAGAGGTAAAGACTGTATACGGCGGCGAGTCGCTTGCTGCACTTACTGCAAGAACAAGCGATTTCGGTTATGAACTTAAGGAGGATACGTATAAGTACGTGCACTATACCGGCGATGCAGGTACATACACCAACAGTAACTATATCCTCAGATTCACTCCGAGCGAGGCTTCGTTCTACGATTACCCCTATGTGGCAATCGGATATAAAACGAACTCCAAGAATAATTTTGACATAGCTATGTACGTCGGCGGAAAGGAAAGCTGGCTTTCCAAGGACGGCAAGGTTACAACTACGCGTGACGGTCAATGGCACAATGTCGTTGTCAATATGAATAACATGACAGGCGGAAACGGTATTGCAACATCAAGCGTTCCGACGACCATCAGCATCAAGCCCTTCGGTGCCCACGAAAAGAAACTCGCAGACGGCATCTACGTTGATCTTATGTATATTGCCTGCTTCAAGACAGAGGAAGAGGCAAGGGAATTCGAATATAAGGGCGAGGGTACTCCCGCAACTGGCGAAGCAAGCGTAACCAAGGCGCCCGATGCTGTCAGCGAAGAGAAGAAAGAAGCTGAGCCTGAGGCAGCGGGTAATCCCAATCTTGTTTCGGGACAGCCTTATGACATAAAGCACGTGTTCGGCGCTGAATCCTTCGAGTATGTAGGAAGCAGCTCTAACGATCTTCAGCATGAGATTCTCGAGGATGGCGGCATGAAGTATATACGCTATTCCTGCGAGCCCGGAACCTACGGTGACGGAAATATTCATACTACGTTTACTCCCGAGGGCTTCTCACTTTACGATTATCCCTACGTCCGTATTCATTACAGAACCAACTCCAAAAACAGCTTCAGTCTCAATATGTACAGCAAAAAAGGACAGAGCTGGATGGTTGAAAATAAGCCTAAGACAATTGGTGACGGAAAGTGGCAGGACGTAATCTTCACCGTCAATGATATGACCGGAGGCAAGGGTATACTTACCGAAACAGAAATGGGCGTATACCTTATGATAAAGCCCTGGGGAGCTCACAGCAAGACTCTTGCAGAGCCCGGCTACGTTGATTATATGTACATCGGCTGCTTCAGAACACTTGAGGACGCGCAGGCGTACAAATATGAGGGCGAGACCGATCCTATAGGACTTGAAATTGATATCGATGAGGCTCCATATTATTATGCTGATGAAGCGTATATAGCCGAGCTTAACGCGAAGACCGATGCACGTATTGAAGCAATCAAGAATTCTCCCACAGAGGTTACGGTTACAGGTACAAAGTATTATGTTGCCGCAAACGGTAATGATGCTGACGACGGTCTTACACCCGAAACCGCTTGGCAGACGATAAACAGAGTAAATAACTTCAAATTCAACGAGGGCGACGGAGTATTCTTCAAGAGAGGCGACAGCTTCAGAACCACCGTTCCGCTCAAGAGCAACGGTATTACACTTTCGGCATACGGAAGCGGAGCAAAGCCGAAGATCATTGCTTCCGCAGATGCTTCGGGCGCTGACAAGTGGATCAAAACCGAATATGAAAACGTATGGATGTTCAATGAAATGATCGATGATACCACCCGTGACGTTGGTACTATCGTATTCGACGGCGGCAGAGCGTGGGGTATCAAGGTATGCTGGACAGCAGGCAATATCCGTGTTGACAACGGTACTGTTTTCAACGGTATGGATGAGCCCTACGAGATAGACGATATGGAATTTATCGATCACCGCGATCTTCAGGGTAACCTTGAATTTTATCACAGCTTCTTTGACAATCACCTCTATCTCTACTGCAAGGACGGTAACCCCGGTGACGTATTCACGTCTATCGAGCTTGTAGATAACGGTCACGCGGTTTCTATGGGAAGCAATACCGTTATCGATAACCTCGAAATATTCGGTACAGGCTCTCACGGTATCGGCGGCGGTACTGTTGAAAACGTTCTCGTTCAGAACTGCGTGCTTTCCTGGATCGGCGGCTCGCTTCAGGGTAATACAACGGCAGGTAATACAACACGCTACGGTAACGCAGTAGAATCCTATGGTTCAAGTGACAATTACACGATCCGTAATTGCTATGCAACACAGGTATACGACTGCTGCTGGACGGCTCAGGTTCAGAACGCAGGAACCTTCAACAACATCAAGTTCTACGGAAACGTAGCCGAATACTCCAACACCGGTCTTGAGGTATGGCAGGAGGGCGGTTCGATCACGAACATGGACCTTTATGACAATATCACAAGATACAACGGCTATGGCTGGAGCCATCAGAGACCTTACAAGAGCGGTGATATATTCAAAAAGGACTCCGAGGGAGATCCCTACCGCTATGCAGGAAACTTCTTCTACGGCGGCTACGGCGGACTTTCAACAAAGTATGAAAACAACCACGTACGCAACAATATAAACTTCTTTACAGGAAGCACCGGACACGCACTTCGTGCAACGGCTCCTTCACAGTACAATTTCCACGACAATATCTACGTTAACTCAACAGATAAAAATATCGGTTCCTTGGCGGCTAATCCCGGACGCGGAACGGGTGCACTCTGGGCACCTAAGTTTACCGAGGAAAACGTACTTAAGGCAGTAAAGACAGGCTTTGAGCAGGGAAGTAAGTTCTATTGGACAGAGCCCGAGCGCGAGATCAGAATGTTTGAGGTCGTAAACGGTGTAAACGTATTTGACGATATCGCAGACAATTTCTGGGGCAGAGATTATATTGACTTTGTAACCCTTAAGGGGCTTTTCAACGGTGTAAGCGCAACAGAATTCTCTCCCAACGGTACGATGACACGCGCTATGCTCGTAACAGTTCTCGGAAGACTTTCGGGCGAATACGCTTCAAGAGTAAAGGATATATGCTTTACAGACGTTAACGTGAGTGCATGGTATGCTCCTTACGTACAGTGGGCACTCAACAAGGGCATCATCGATGAGGGATCAGCCTTCAGACCCGATGACAACGCAACGCGCGAAGAACTTGCAGATATGCTTTACAGATACGCAAAGAGCGAATATAAGGGCGGAGACGTTTCTGCAGTTGCAATGAGCTTCTCGGATGCGGCAAGCGTAACACCCGCATATGTGGACGGTATCAAGTTCTGTACGTCAAACGGAATTATCTCCGGCTATGAGGATAAGAGCGTTAAGCCGAAGAACTCTGCAACAAGAACAGAGGTTTCTGCGATGATACAGAGATTTGTTAAGTATCTCACTCACACAGATGCAGATGCAGAGCTTGCTTATCAGAATGCAAAGAAGTATGAGCTTAAGGGCGCAGAGCTTCGCAAGCTTATCGACGTAAGAAGCATCCGCGCACAGGTGGCAGGCGATACGTTAGAATTCGTTCCCTTCACAGAAACAGGACTTCCTACGATCACTCTTTACGACTACCTTTCCAATGACGTAAGCTTTATTGATTATCCCGCAGTTGTGATCAAGTATACGACCAACGTCGGCGTGGATATCAGCGTTGATCTTATGAGAAAGACCTCTTCAAGCTTCCAGATGCAGACAACAGGCGTTGTTGATGTTGCGGGCAAGGATGAAAATGTTATAGTCTTCGATTGTATGCCCTACTACTCTACAATTTCCACAGCGGCTTATGCCGATGACTGTGCATTCACACTTCTGCCGTGGGGAAGCGAAGATACAAAGCTTGACCCCGCTGATAAATTTGTGATCGAATCGGTAACCTTCTTTGACAGCTTGTCTGCTGCACAGAGATTTGCAAACGAGGGCTGATAAGTATCGGTTCGGATAAACCGGCAAAAGTAGCCAAATTCAAAGATTGAAACGAAGGATCCGCGAATTTTTAAGAAAAACTTAAGAAAATTTGTCTCAAAAAGTAGCCAAATTCCTATAGACATTTATTTCAAAATATGCTATAATTAAACAAGCTCGGCGGTGCGGTTGTTTTCCCTTTTCTGATTTTTGCGCGAGTTGCTCTAATCGAAATCCGTAACGCCGGGCTGTTTTAACCTAAATTTTTTTATAGGAAAGGAAAAGATGATGAAAAAAATTATTTCATTTATCCTCGCAGTGCTGATGCTCGTATCGGTATTCCTGATGAGCACATCAGCTGCCGTTGACGCAAAGATTTTTGGTCCTTTGGCTCTTACGTCCGGCATCGATTTTTCAACGGCAGGAATCGATTATATCCTCGCCGAGGAAAAGGATGGAAGCTACGTTTCGGGTAAGGTAGCTCCCGGTCTGTACACAAACAACAAGCTCGCGGTCGTATTTGCACCTCAGGACGTAGACCTCACCGAATATCATTTCGTTAAGGTTTGCTACAGAACAGACTCGCCCAGCAGAAAGCTTGACGTTTCTGCGCGCAGCTCGATCGGCGAAAGCTGGATGAACAATCATCCGGTATGCGAAAACGACGGTCAGTGGCATGAGGTGGTAATAGATACTCATGAGATCGTAGGCGGTAAGGGCGCTCTTCCGAGCGAAACTGCTATTCAGTTTACTCTCAAGCCCTTTGACTCTGTAACGGTTACTCTTACAAAGGAGCATTTCTTTGATCTTAAGTACATCGCTTGCTTCAAGGATATGGCAGAAGCAAACGCATATAAGTTCAAGGCTTCCGACGATAAGGAGGCTGCAAATATAGATCTTATCAACATCTTCTGGGAAGAAGCTACTGATGAGATCATAAACGAATACATGGATACGATGGATAAGATGATCGAAGCCATCGAAAATTCTCCCACAACCGTTGAAGTTACAGGTACAAAGTATTACGTAGCCGCATCGGGAAATGACGATAACGACGGTCTTACACCTGCAACGGCATGGAAAAGCGTTGATAAGGTAAACTCGATTAAGTTCGAGGCGGGCGACGGCGTGTTCTTCAACCGCGGCGACGAATGGAGAATATTAAATCCTCTCTCTGCTAAGCCCGGCGTAACATATTCCGCATACGGTACAGGCGCAAAGCCGAAGCTCATCGCATCGGCAGACGGTTCGGGCGAATCACGGTGGGTTCCTACAGGCAAGGAAAACGTATATGCATTTGTTGAGTCCATTCCGGATACACGCGACGTTGGTACTATCGTATTTGACGGCGGACGTGCATGGGGTATTCAGATCCAGCAGACCACACAGGGTAATCGTCTTGCGATAGGCAGAGTATTTAACGGTATTAACTGGTTTGACTCTGATACAAACGCGTTCTCAGGCTTTAATGATCTCAAGAACGACCTTGAATTCTACCATAACTGGGATAACGACACCCTTTATCTCTACTCGGCAGAGGGCAACCCCGGAGCAAGATTCGGAAGCATCGAGATCGTTGATAAGGGACATGGCATAGGCCTCGCAAATGACGGTGAAACCGGCTATGCACACGACATCGTTATCGATAACATCGCGATCTTCGGCGCAGGCTCTCACGGTATCGGCGGCGGTAAGGTGAAGAACGTAACCGTTCAGTACTGTACTCTCAAGTGGATAGGCGGCTCTATTCAGGGTAAGGGACTTTTCAACAATAATTATGGCGTGCGTTACGGTAACGCAGTTGAATCCTACGGCATAGACAGCGACGGCTTCTATATCCACGACTGCTATGCATCTCAAGTATACGACTGCTGTTGGACTATCCAGACACAGGGCGCAGGTACGTTCAATGACATAAAGTTCTATAATAACGTATCCGAATACTGTAACTCAGGTCTTGAGGTATGGCAGTCCGGCGGAACGATTTCCAATATGGACCTTTATAATAACTACACACGTCTTAACGGTTACGGCTGGAGCCATCAGAGACCCAATAAGGACGGTAACTTCTTCTACGGCGCAAGCGGAAGCGGTCAATACGAGAACAACCACGTACGCAATAACGTAAACGTGTTTGCATCTCATAACGCGCTCCTCGTTCGTACAACAGGTCCCGAGCAGTACAACTTCCACGACAATGTATACGTAATGGAAGAAGGAAAGCATATGGGCGGTATTGCTTCCAACCCCGGTAAAGGTACAGGCGGATGGGCAAGCATGAATACCGATTATTCCGAGCATGCACTCAAGCGCGCAGCTGCTACAGGCTTTGAAAAGGGCGCTAAGTTCTATTACACCAAGGACAGTGCGTATAACGCGGATATGTATGATACGTACAATCCTCAGGTAGGTGTTGACCTCTTTACAGATATCGCAGACAACTTCTGGGGCAGAGATGCAGTTGACTACGTTGCACTCAAGGGCTACTTCAACGGCGTAAGCGCAAATGAATTTTCTCCCAACGGTACAATGACACGCGCGATGCTCGTAACTGTTCTTTCGCGTATTGCAGGCGAAAGCGCAAATGCGTCTGATGCAACATTTACCGATATCAACAAGAATGCATGGTACGCACAGGGCGTAGCATGGGCTGAAAAGAAGGGCATCGTAAATGCAGGCGGCAAGTTCAGACCCGATGAAAACGCAACACGTGAAGAGCTTGCTGATATGCTTTACAGATACGCACTCTCCGCATACAGAACTCCCGATATTTCCAAGGCAGGTACGTTCACCGATATGGCAAGCGTTAATGCTGCTTACGTTGACGGCATCAAGTTCTGTACCGCAAACGGTATCATCGGCGGTTATACCGACGGCACTATCAAGCCCAAGAATAATGCAACACGTGCCGAGGTTGCAACAATGATCCGCAGATTCAACAATTATCTTGCAACCGAACCTATTGATTCGGAAAAGATACTTGAAAATGCAAAGACCACTACAGTTAAGGGCGAGGCTCTTAAGAAGATGCTTGACAACACAGGCGTCAGAGCGACCGTTGAGGCAGACGGTACTGTAAAGTTTGTACCCTTCCTTGACAAGGCAAAGCCCGTAATCAGAATTATGGACCAGTTGAGTAAGGAAATCAGCCTTGCTGAGCGTCCTTACGTTGTAGTAAAGTTCCACGGTGAGCTTAATTCGGCATCCCTTCTTTCGACCGTAAGTAAAGTTAATCTTTCAAACGGCGGCGGAACGGATATGAATTCAAATAGCTACGCAGCTATCACTTCCGGTGCGGTTATCATCGACCTTTCTGCGATAAACCTTGCAATTGACAAGGATACCTATGAGGACAACCTTGCTATCAACCTCTATCCTTGGGGTGATGCTGACGTTGAACTCGACAAGGCAAAGGAATACTTCGTTATAGACGAGCTTATATTCTGTGACAGCGAGATCGTTGCAAAGGCGATCGCAGGCTGATTGAATAAAAAACGACGGCAGAGTCTTCACGTCTTAAGCACTTGGCTTGAAGGCGCGGCTCTGCCGTTCTTTCTTCCGAGCATATTTTGTTGAGGTGAAAAAGATGAAAAGAATATTGTCATTTATTTTAGCGGCTTTAATGGTGATGGCACTTGTACCGTTGAGCTTGTCCGCCGCAGAAGCAGACGCAAAGATCTACGGACCGAGCACGCTTATGAGCACGGTAGAGCTTTCCTTCACAGGTATGACACCGATGCTTTCAAGCGATGAGAGCGGGGACTTTGTTCACGCAATCGTTTCACCCGGTACGTATAACAACAACCGTCTTCAGGCTGAGTTTACGACTGAGGCATTTTCAATAACCGAGTATAACTACATCAAGTTCATGTACAGAACCGATTCTCCCAGCAAGAGAATAGATGTGTCTACAAGATGCAGTATCGGCGAAAGCTGGATGAATACGTCGCCCGTATGTACAGGTGACGGTGAGTGGCATGAGGTTTTGGTAAACACTAAGGATATCATAGGCGGTAAGGGTGCTGCTCCGGCAGGTGAGCTTGGAATACGCTTTATACTCAAGCCTTTTGATTCGCAGACTATTACGCTTGAAAAGCAAAGCTACTTTGATATCAAGTATATCGCCTGCTTCAAGTCTGAGTCTGAGGCAAAGGAATACAAGTTTACATCCGCAGACGACGAGCTCACAGAGGAGCTTAAAAATACAGAATATTTCTATAAGGAAGCAGATAGGGCTACCATCGACGGTTATATGGCCAAGATCGACGGAATGATCGAAAATATCGAAAACTCCGCCACATCTGTTACGGTAACAGGCACAAAGTACTACGTTTCCGCAACGGGTGACGATAATAATGACGGTCTTTCTCCCGAAAAGCCGTGGAAGACTATTAAGAAGGTAAATTCAACCAAGTTTAGCGATGGCGACGGCGTATTCTTCAAGCGCGGCGACACGTGGCGTGTTGAAAACTACGAAAGCCTTAACGCGCAGAGCGGCGTTACATATTCGGCATACGGCACTGGAGCAAAGCCGAAAATTATAGGCTCTACCAATGCTGATGGCAAAGAAAATTGGATTCCCACTGTTTATGACAACGTGTATGTATATGCAAAGCCTATCATTTATAAGTTTTCAAGCGGTACGATAAACGACGTCGGTACTATCATATTTGACGGAGGCAGAGCGTGGGGTATTCAGATCCAGAAAACACGCGAGGGCAACAGACTTGATATCGGCAGAGTGTTCAACGGTATCAAGTGGAATGAGTCTGTAACAGGTCCGTTTGCAGGAGCACAGGATCTTAAAAATGACCTTGAATTCTATCATAACTGGGAAGAAGGCAGACTTTACCTCTACAGTGAGAGCGGAAACCCCGGTGAAAGATTCAACTCGATAGAGCTTCTTGAAAAGAATTACGGTATCAGACTTGTAAACAGAGAAGGCACGTCTTATGCTGATAATATTGTGATCGACAATATTGAAATTTACGGTGTCGGCGCACACGGTATCTCGGGCGGTAATCTTAAGAATATAACCGTACAGTACTGTACACTTAAGTGGATAGGCGGCTCTGTTCAGGCAAGGTACTTCGGCGGCGCAAACTATGGCGTGCGCTATGGTAATGCTGTACAGGCATACGGAAGTGCGGAAAGCTTCTATATTCACGATAACTACGCATCCCAGATATACGACTGCTGCTGGACAGCTCAGTTCGGTCAGGCAACGATTTTTGAGGATATAAAGGTTTACAACAACGTATCCGAATACTGCAACTCGGGTCTTGAATTCTGGCAGGAGGGCGGAGGTACCGTTAAGGACGTTGATCTCCACGATAACTACACCCGCTACAATGGCTATGGCTGGAGCCATCAGAGACCTAACAAGGACGGTAACTTCTTCTACGGAGGCCCCGCACAGAGCGGAACCTACACGAACAACCACGTTCGCAATAACGTAAACGTATTCGCATCCGCAAATGCATTACACGTAGGTGCAACCGGCGTTAATCAGTATAACTTCCACGATAATACCTATATTATGGAAAATGACCTTTATCTCGGCGGTGTTTCCGCGAACCCCGGTCAGGGCACGGGCGGTATGAAGGAAAGAACTACGCCTTATACCGAAACCAATATCAGACGTGCGGCAGCATCCGGCTTTGAAAAGGGCGGTAAGTTCTACTATACAACACCCGATTTCTACCATGAGGATATGTTTGATACCTATGTTCCCGAAAACGGAGTTAACGTATTTACCGATATCGCCGATAACTTCTGGGGCAGAGATGCAGTTGACTTTGTTGCTATTAAGGGCTACTTCAACGGCGTAAGCGCAAATGAATTTGCTCCAAGCGGCACAATGACACGCGCGATGCTCGTAACCGTGCTTTCACGTATCGCAGGCGAAAGCGCAAATGCGGCTGATGAGACGTATACGGATATCAACAAGAACGCATGGTACGCACAGGGCGTAGCGTGGGCTGAAAAGGCAGGCATTGTAAACGCAGGCGGTAAGTTCAGACCCGATGAGAACGCAACCCGTGAGGAGCTTGCGGATATGCTTTACAGATATGCGCTTTATATGAACAGAAGCATCGATCTTTCATCTGCCAAGGACTTCAAGGATATGGCAAGTGCTGCCGAGGCATATAAGAACGGTATCAAGTTCTGTACAATAAATGGTATCATCGGCGGTTACGAGGACGGCACGATCAAGCCTAAGAACAGCGCAACACGTGCCGAGGTTGCCACGATGATCCAGAGATTCAAGAACTATCTTACCAATGCACCTATAGATTCCGCAAAGGCTCTTGCAGATGCTGAAATGGTAGTGGTTAAGGGTGACGCGCTCAAGAAGATGCTCGATAATACGGGCGTAAGAGCAACCGTTGAGGCTGATTCTACCGTAAAATTCGTGCCCTTCCTTGAAAAAGGCGCTCCGAGAATAAGAGCTCTCGATGCTCTGAGCAAGGAGATCAACTTCAATAAGTACCCGTATATCGTTGTTAAGTTTGAGGGTGAACTCGCAACAGGCGGTGTTGTTGCAACCTTTGACGAGATCGACAAGGTGACTACATCGATCAAGCAGACGGGTATCGTTTCGTATGCAAAGCTTGAATCGGGTGCACTCGTGCTTAACGTCGGCACTTATCTTGAAACACTTGAGGGTGAATATGCAGATAATTTAAGCGTAAGCATCTTCCCGTGGGGACAGAGCTCGGTTGCACTTAAGAATACCGAATACTTCAAGATAAAGGAGCTTGCACTTGTAGAAAACGAGCTTGCGGCTCATGCATACGCAGAAGCAAAGTGAAAAACGGTCACAGACCGAAAATTATAATCATCCGCAATTGCGGAAAAGGAGAATACCATGGCACTTTTGAAAACAGACAAAACGCTTATCGATAAGTATATTGCCGAAACAGAGGCGCTTATCAACGAGATCGAAAATTCACCCACAACGGTGGAGATAACGGGCACGAAATACTATGTTGCCGCTGACGGTAACGATGAAAATGACGGTCTTACACCTGAAACAGCTTGGAAAACTATCGAAAAAGTAAATAATGCAAAATATCTTTATGGTGACGGCGTATTTTTCAAACGCGGTGACGAGTGGCGTCAGACCTACGCGCTTCAGACAA
This sequence comes from Clostridia bacterium, assembly GCA_017646005.1. Lineage (GTDB taxonomy): Bacteria > Bacillota > Clostridia > Oscillospirales > CAG-272 > UBA4717. The sequence continues at coordinate 24,976 of JAGCNJ010000071.1, forward strand.
CTAAGGGCGTTACA
>JAGCNJ010000072.1 GCA_017646005.1 Clostridia bacterium
ACACCGATAATATAATCGCACTTTTTGTCGTAGCCCGATTCAAACAGTACGGGCGCATCTATTGCAGCAGCGGCAAAGCCCGCGTTTTCTTTTTCGCATAGCCATTTGTCCGCGTAAGCAAGAATATGTTCGTGGGTTATACAGTTCAATCTTTTCAGCTTTTCATCTCTGCCCGGTTCCGAAAAGACCCTTTCGGCAAGACTTTTTCTGTTAAGCACGCCGTTTGCATCAACAAGATCGCTTCCGAATTCTTTGGCAAGCCTTTGCGTGCAAGGCTCACCGGGAGCGCATACGAGCCTTGATACCTTGTCTGTGTCAAGGCAGGGGATGCCGTATTTTTCAAATATTTCGGACAGCGCACCCTTTCCCGCACCGCTCGGTCCTGTAAGTCCTATTCTTATCATAGCTTCTCCGTTTATATAATGACAGATCTGCGTGCCTTGTCCGATTCATATCCTGCTTCCATAACGTGCTGAATATGGCTTGCATCGTAAAAATTCGGATGCACGTCGGTGTCGTTTCTGTGTACCGCATCAAGAAATGCGTACATACTGCCGAGATGCCCCCTGAGCCATCCTGCGGGAGCTTTGATTCCGGGGAATATACCGGCAGGATCGGGGTATCTGCCGACGCACTCTATGCGTGTAAAGCCCTTTTCGCCGCCAAGAGGACGGTTTTCGTGTCTGTTGTCGTAGAAATTAAGGAAATTCGGCTCCATAAGCGAGAAGCGCAAGCTTCCGTCCGTGCCGTATATTTCAAGCGTGAGGTCGTCGTTCGTACCAACGGCAACCTTGCTTGCCTCGATCGTACCGATCGCGCCGCATTCAAGCTCTGCTGTCATATAGAACGCCTCGTCAGCGTTTGTTTTCCAATCACTTCCGTCGATACCGCGGCGGCTTTCAAACGCTATCTGTGATCTTCCGTTTACTTCCTTGAATCGGCCGCAGAGGTAGTATACAAGATCGATCGCGTGTGAGCCGAGATCGAAAAGCACACCTCCGCCACATATGTCACGATTTTGCTTCCAGCCGGCGTTTTTGTTAATGTCGGTAGCACTTGAGTGAAGATATGCACATCTGAAGCTTAAAATACGTCCGAGTCTGCCCTCGTCTATAAGCTCTTTGGCACGAAGTATCGGCGCTAAGTATCTGTTGTTGAATACGATCTTTCCGACAACGCCCTTTTTGTACGCCAGCTCGCATACCTCGTCCGCCTGTGCCGCACTTACGCAAAGCGGCTTTTCGCAGTAAATATGCTTTCCTGCATTTATCGCTTTTTTTAGCGTTTCATAATGGCTGATATTAGGCGTGCAAATGTCGATTATATCAATATCATCATTGTAAATGAGCTCATCCTCGCTTTTTGCGGCAAAATCGAAGCCGAATTGCTCGCACGCGTTTTTTGCAGTTTCAAAGGTTCGCGTGTAAACACCGGCGATCTTTGCCTCGAACGGAGGCTTTTTATAATAAAATCTGATATTTTCCACAGCCCACGTGTGTGTTCTGCCCATTGAGCCGAAGCCTAAAAGTCCGATTTTCATAGCTGTCCAGCCTTTCGTATGTTTCTTATTTCTATTATACTTCGGGAGAGCCGAAAAAACAATAGTTAAGCTTAATTTTTTTTACTTTTTACAGCAATATCAAACAAAAATGCGCCGCCAAGC
>JAGCNJ010000073.1 GCA_017646005.1 Clostridia bacterium
TAAAGGCAATGAACGGAAACAAGTAAGCAGAGCTAAAGGGTGTACAGAGAGCTGTCGGTGCTGTGAGACAGTCGCTCCGATCTGACGAATTCATTCTGTGAGCCGCCGCTTGAAACTAAGTAGAGTTGGCCGCGTCCGCGCGTTAAAGCGGGAACGGTATGTAGTACCGGGAGTAACAAATTGAGGTGGTACCGCGGAATTTCCGCCCTCTGTCAGACGACGGAGGGCGTTTTTATTACCCTCCAAAATAAAACAAGAGGAGATATAACCCATGCCAAAGGACACAAAAAACTGCAGAATACTCGAACCCGAATATGAGAGTATGAGCAGAGAAAAGCTTGAAGCACTTCAGCTTGAAAGGCTTCAGGAAACAGTAAAGCACGTGTATGAAAACGTGCCTATGTATAAGGAAAGAATGGATGCTCTCGGTGTAAAGCCGGAGGACATAAAGAGCTTAAGTGATATAACTAAGCTCCCGTATACGGATAAGCCGGATCTTCGCGATCATTTCCCGGACGGACTCTTCGCTGTGCCGAGAAAGGAGATCGTAAGAATACAGGGCTCGTCGGGAACGACAGGTAAGCCGATCGTATCGGGATATACCCAGAACGATATCGACGTGTGGACCAATATGGTAGCGCGTGCGCTTGCAGAGGCAGGCTGTACAGATGAGGATACGATCCAGGTAACCTACGGCTATGGACTTTTCACCGGAGGACTTGGCGTGCATCAGGGCGCATCAAAGCTTGGCGCAACGGTAATTCCGATGTCAAGCGGAAATACACAGCGTCAGATAATGATGCTCAAGGAGCTTGGCGCAACGATGGTGTGCTGTACACCCTCGTATGCAACGCTTCTCGGCGAAACCATTCGAGAGATGGGAATAGATCCGAGCGAGCTTAAGCTTAAAAGCGGATGCTTCGGTGCAGAGCCTTGGACATCCGAAATGAGAGATAATCTCGAATCACTTCTTGATTTCAATGCATTCGATATATACGGACTTACTGAAATAGGCGGACCCGGCGTTGCGTTTGAATGCAGAGAAAGATGCGGCCTTCACGTAAACGAGGACCATGTTATCGCAGAGATAATCAACCCCGAAACCGGAGAGCATATGCCCGACGGTGAGACGGGCGAGCTTGTTTTCACAACTATAACAAAGACCGGTCAGCCGATGATAAGATACCGTACTCATGACCTTTGCACACTCACAAGAGAAAAGTGTGCTTGCGGAAGAACTACAGCAAGAATGGGCAGAATCACCGGCAGAAGCGATGATATGATAATCGTTCGCGGAGTTAACGTTTTCCCCAGCCAGATAGAATCGGTAATAGTGGGAATGGAGGGCGTAGCACCTCACTATATGCTTATAGTAGACCGTAAGAACTCGTCGGATACACTTGAGGTTCAGATAGAGCTTAAGGAAGAACTTGTATCTGATACAGTAAGCCATGTTGAAGAGCTTCGTAACAAGATTACCGAACAGATTAAATCTGTAGTAGGCGTAATGGCAAAGGTAACAATCGTACCGCCGAAAACCCTTCCTCGCTTCGAGGGTAAGGCGAGACGTGTAATAGATAACCGCAAGCTTTGAGCCTGAAAGGAGTAAAAATATGTATATCAAGCAGATTTCCGTATTCTTGCAGAATATAAGAGGAACACTTTATACCCTTACCGAATTTCTCGGTAATAACGGAATTGACCTTAAAGCAATATCGGTAGCCGATACAGCAAATTTCGGTATCGTGCGCTTTATAATTGATCAGGATAAGATAGAAGATGCCGCAAAGCTTTTGCGTGACGGCGGCTATTCTGTACATGTAAACCATGTGATCTGCGTGTCAATACCCGATAAGCCGTCGGGACTTGCACAGATACTCGGTGTGCTCGAGCGTGAGAATATTGCAGTAGAATATCTTTATTCTTTCTTCCGTAATACAGGGGATAATGCAGTGCTTATACTCCGCCTGTCCGACAGGGAAGCGGGAGCCAAGCTCTTTGAAAAAGAGGGCGTGCATATGTTCACACCCGCAGAGCTTGCATAAAATAAAAAATCTAAAAATGACGGCAAATTTAATTGCCGTCATTTTTTGCGATTTTATCCGAAAATTAACTGACGTTCATACTATTTTTACTTGACAATGTTGACAGGCTAAGGTATAATCTTTACGATGGTTGATTTTTGTTTAATTTAATGGATTATATTTAATAAATTTGGAAGAAAGGTAACTGAATATGGCTTTTTCTCTCACGGGAATACATCTCCCACACAGAAAGAATACAATAAAACAGCCGTTGGCTGTAATGAGTGCACCACAGTCGGTGGCTATACCCATGTCTATGCATATCGGGCGTCCCGCTGTACCCACGGTAAAGGTTGGTGATACCGTCAAGGTCGGCACAAAGATTGGGGATGCGAACGGCAAAATATCAGCCTGCGTTTTTTCAAGTGTGTCGGGTAAGGTAATAAAGCTTTCGGAATATCTCGGCTCCGACGGCTCTGTGACAACGGCGGTAGTAATAGAATCAGACGGAGAAATGACTATCGATCCTGAAATCGCACGACCTGTTGTGAATAATCGCGAAGAGCTTGTATCAGCAATCAGAGAAAGCGGTATTGTAGGACTTGGCGGAGCAGGCTTTCCGACTCATGTCAAGCTCGATGTTGATCCCTCAAAAATTGAATATCTCATTATCAACGGCGCGGAATGCGAGCCGTATATAACAAGTGACTCGGTAACCATGATGACTAAAGCGGATGATATGAAGTACGCTTTGCTTGAATTGAACCGGCTGATTGGTATCGGCAAAGTAATTATCGGAATTGAAAATAATAAAAAGGAAGCAATAGCCTCTATGAAAGAGATGGCGTCTTCCATAAAGGATTTTCAGGTAACTGTAAGAGCACTTCGTACGCTTTATCCGCAGGGTGGAGAAAAGGTGCTTGTATACCATACTACCGGAAGAAAAATACCTACGGGAAAGCTTCCGATCGACGTAGGCTGTGTGGTACTCAACTGTACGACCCTTGCTGCAATCGGGGCGTATCTGAAAACAGGTATGCCGCTTGTCGAAAAATGTGTAACGGTAGAGGGCGGAGCTGTAAAGAATCCTCAGAACGTGCTTGCCCGGATCGGAACTTCGCTTCAAGATCTGTTTGAATTTTGCGGAGGGTTGACCGAACAGCCGACCAAAATCATATACGGCGGACCTATGATGGGAATTACTGTTCCGAATGCCGATTATCCGCTTTTGTCAAATACAAACGCGGTTTTGGCTTTGACTGCAAAGGAAGCGTGGCTTCCAAAAACAACCGCTTGCATAAGATGCGGAACCTGCGTAAATACCTGCCCCTTCGGACTTGCCCCAGCAAATATTGCCGAGGCATACGAAAAGAAGGATACAGATGCGCTTGAAGAATTGTCAATAACTACCTGTATGGAATGCGGCTGTTGCAGCTTTGTTTGCCCGTCAAACAGACCGCTTGCGCAGATAAACAGGCTTTCCAAGCAGTTGCTTAAAGAAAAGAAGAGGGAGGAGAAAAAGTCGTGAATAATCTGACCAAGGTAATGGCGGCTCCCCATATACATAGCGGAAGATATACCGCCGGAATCATGAGGGACGTCTTGATCTCCCTTTTGCCTGCAACCGTTGCGGGTGTTATCATCTTCGGTATGCGAGCTTTGCTCGTTATCGCCGTTTGCTTAGTGTGTTCGATAGGCTTTGAAGCTGTATTTAACCTTATTACAAAAAAGAGCCAAACGGTAAGCGATCTGTCTGCGGCAGTTACAGGATTATTGCTCGCGCTTAATCTTCCTGCCAATATTCCGGTCTGGCAATGTGTTGTCGGCTCGCTTTTCGCAATCGTAGTAGTAAAGTGCCTGTTCGGCGGTATCGGTAATAACCTTGTAAACCCCGCCATAACAGCGAGAGTATTTATGCTCGTAGCATTCGGCTCACTTACAACTGCGGCATTTCCCGTTGATGCGGTAGCAGGAGCGACACCCCTTGCGGCAGAACAAATGCCTTCGCTTATGACTTTGTTTCTTGGAAATTACGGTGGAAGTATAGGTGAAACATGTACAGCAGCACTCTTTCTTGGCGGTATCTATCTGCTTGCAAGACGTGTGATAACCTGGCATATTCCGACTGTGTTTATCGGTACGGTGTTCGTATTTTCTTATATAACCGAAGGCTTTGACCTTGTATCCGCACTCGGGTTTACAATGGCGGGCGGACTGTTCATCGGTGCAATATTTATGGCGACCGATTACGTGACCTCGCCCTTTACAGCGTGGGGTAAGGTGATATTCGGAATTGGAGCAGGGTTTTTGACCTGTATGATACGTTATTTCGGAATATATCCGGAGGGAGTATCATTTGCAATATTGTTTATGAATATCCTCAATCCCTATATAAACCGCCTGACAAGGCATAAAATCTTTGCTTCGGGAGGAACAAGCTTATGAAAAACAGCATAAAGAACCTCTCGGTGTTCGTTTGTATATGTACGGTAATGACCTTGCTTTTGGCACTTACAAACACGGTCACAGCCCCAATCATACTCGAAAATCAGAATGCCTCAGCCAATAAGGCACTGCTTGAGGTAATGCCCGACGGAACCGGATTTGAAGCAGTTGCGCTTGAGGATTACACCCTGCCCGCAACAGTAACCGAGGCTTACAGAGAAACCTCAGGGCTTGGATATGTTGTAAAGCTTGCAACCGCAGGATATGGACCTGATATGGTCATCATGTGCGGAGTTGACAGTAGCGGCGTAGTTACGGGCGCAGTATGCTTGTCGTCAAACGAAACACTCAGCAAAGAAAAGACCTACGGTGAAAATTTCATAAATAAAGATGCTGCCGCGATAGATGCGGTAGATACTATAGGCGGAGCGACGAAAACAACCGCCGCATATAAAAATGCGGTCAAGGATGCTCTTAATACGGCAATAATCCTCGGTGGAGGAAGCGTAGATGTCCGTACAGAGGAACAAATCCTTGCCGATAATCTCGCAGCGGCACTCCCGCAGGGCGAGGGTGAGTTTGAAAAGACATTCCTTGTTGAAGAGCTTGAAAATATCGACGCCGTTTATTATGCAGAAAACGAAAGCGGTTACGTCTTTGTGATCGGTGAGCAGTATGTCGGAGCTCTTGCAGACGGAACTGTCCTAACAGAGGACGTTGAAAATGCTGATGCGATAACTGATGCAGCAGCACTCATTCAGTCAACTGTAATCGAAGAAATCGATATTACAGCATATCCCGATCTGACCAAAACTGTTGTATCCGCAAAGAAGACCGAAACCGGCAATTATATCGTGGAAACAAAGGGCGCAGGTTACGGAATAAAGGGCGGTAACGAGTATCATCCTGCATCGGGCGAATATATAATCGTGCGCGTGTCGATGACGGCTGATGGTAAGATCATCGACTGCCTCACCGTTTCCGAGGCTGAAACAGACGGACTCGGAGATGCTTGTGCGTCGGAGAGCTTTTACGGACAGTTTGTCGGCAAGACCGAGGAAAACTATACCGAAATCGATGCCATAAGCGGTGCAACTATGACTACCGATGGCTACAAGCAGGCTATAGAGCGTGCATTTGCGGCAGTAAAAACATTAAGCGGAGGAGAAGCGTAATGAAAAATAATAACTCTCTTTCCGTGCTTACAAACGGAATATTAAAAGAAAATCCGGTGCTTGTGCTTGTTCTCGGCACCTGCCCGACTCTTGCGACCACAACGACCGTCAGCGGAGCTATAGGAATGGGACTTGCGGCACTCGTAGTTTTGCTTTGCTCGAATATTTTCATATCACTTCTTCGTAAAATAATTCCCGAAACGATGCGTATCCCCTGCTACATAGTAATCATAGCAGGCTTCGTAACGGTAGTGAAAATGCTCGTGCAGGCATTCTTCCCGGGACTTTATGAAGTGCTCGGCGTTTATCTTGATCTTATCACGGTAAACTGTATAATCCTTGGCCGTGCCGAAATGTTTGCAAACAAAAATACCGTCGTTGTCTCGGCTCTTGACGGTATAGGCATGGGACTCGGCTTCACCCTTGCGCTTGGTGCGATGGCAACAGTGCGTGAGGTGTTCGGAGCGGCATCCTTTGCAGGTATCGCCATTCCGCTTCTTGAAGAATATAAGATAGAATTTCTCACAAAAGCACCCGGTGGCCTCTTGGTTTACGGACTCCTTATTGCACTTGTATACGCTCTTACAAAGGGATGCGCACCTGTTAAAAAGTCGTTCTCCTGCAGCGGATGCGCCAATGCGTCAACCTGCCGTATGGGAGAATGTGCAAATAGAGAAAAGGAGGGGAATAACTGATGGAAGAATTAAGGCTTCTTATAGTGATACTCCTTTCCGCAGTATTTGTGGATAACTATGTGCTTTGCAGATTTCTTGGAATCTGTCCGTTTCTCGGAGTATCCAAAAAGCTAAATCAGTCTGTCGGCATGGGTGTTGCCGTAACATTGGTAATGCTTATAGCAACAGCGGTGACCTGGCCAATACAGTGCTATGTGCTCGATACGCTTGGACTTGGATATTTGCAGAATATCCTCTTCATACTTATTATCGCAACCCTCGTTCAGATGCTTGAAATGTTACTTAAAAAGCTTTCTCCCTCACTTTATAAGGGACTTGGAGTGTATCTGCCGCTTATTACAACAAACTGTGCGGTTTTGGGCGTGACAATCAATAATATAATTGACGGTTATTCCTTTGTTGAATCAATGGTAAGCTCGCTTGGATGCGGACTTGGCTTTTTACTTGCGATGGTGCTTTTCTCGGGCATCCGTTCGCGTATCAATGAAGCCAATATTCCCACCCCCTTCCGCGGACTTGCAGTAACACTTATTGCCGCTTCCTTCATATCCCTTGCGTTTATGGGATTTGGCGGCATCATAGAAAATATTTTCGCTTAAGGATTGGAGGTATTGCTTGTGGATATATTAACAGCGTTTATCGTAATACTTTCGATTTCTCTGCTTGCCGGCATATTACTTTTGGTATTCTCGCGCTTGTTTTCAGTGGCGAAGAATCCGCTTGAAAAGGATATAAGAGAGTGTCTGCCGGGCATCAACTGCGGTGCCTGCGGATATAAGGGCTGTGACGATTATGCCGCGGCTCTTGCAGAGGGCGGAGTTAAAACCAATCTCTGTGTACCCGGTGCGCAGAAAACGTCTGATACTATCAGTAATATTCTCGGAATAGAAAAAGAAGAGGTAGAGGACGTTGTTGCGTTCGTCGCGTGTAACGGTCATTGTGATGCAACCTGCCACGTGGCAAAATACGAGGGAATAAATACCTGTCTTGCAGCATCAATGCTTTACGGCGGCACAAACGCCTGCCATTTCGGATGCCTCGGATACGGGGACTGCGCAAATGTCTGTCCGTCTGATGCCATCTGCCTTGATGACGGGATCGCACATATCGACACCTCGAAATGTCTCGGATGCCGTTTGTGTGAAAAAACTTGTCCTAAACAAATAATTACGATGCTTTTGCAGAATACTTCTACTGTGGTTATGTGTTCAAACAATCAAAAAGGTGCAGAAGCCAAAAAAGCTTGTAAAAATGCTTGTATAGGATGTAAGAAGTGCGAAAAGACCTGTCCTCACGGAGCTATCGAGGTTAAAGATAACTTAGCCGTTATTGATTACGGCAAATGCCAAAACTGCGGACTTTGCGTAAGCGAATGTCCCACAGGCTGCCTTAAGTCCGTCTTTTTCCCGGATCTGCCCGCGGATTACGATTTTGCGTCACTTTCCGAATAATATGGGAGATAATAAAAAAAATAACCGGAACAAAATCAGAAATGATATAATTTTTGTTGCAGTACTCTTATTTGCGGCTGTGGTTGGTATACTGTATCTGTTCGTTTTTCGAGAGAGCGGAAATACCGTAAAGGTCACTCGTGGAGGAGAGCTGTATGGTATCTATTCGCTATCAGAGGATATAACAGAGGACATTCATACAGTCAATGGCGGTCTCAACCGACTTGTAATCAAGGATGGCAAAGCATTTGTTGATAGCGCAAGCTGTCCGGACGGGATATGCGTAGCACATCCGCCCGTTTTCAGAAACGGTGAGAGTATAGTGTGCTTGCCCAATAAAGTCGTTGTTACGGTTATATCAGAAAATGACGGAGATTCTCCCGATATAATTGCCTGAATATGATCGCTTTCAAGAATCAGTATGCCTGTACGGTAAGTGGAGATTGTTATGAAAAATAAAGCAAAAAACGTTGCTTTTTTGGGGCTGTGTACGGCGCTTGCCCTGATACTTGCATACGTAGAGCTTCTTTTGCAGCCGCTGTTCCCGACTATACCGGGAATAAAAATGGGACTGCCGAATATAATCATTATATTTCTGCTTTATAAGCGCGGCGCAGTACCTGCTATATGGGTATCGTTTCTTCGTATGGTCCTTGTAAGTATACTTTTTGGTAACGTAATGGCATTTTCATACAGCCTTGCAGGCGGATTTTTAAGTATGCTCGTAATGATAGTGCTTAAACGCCTGAATCTGATGTCTGAGGTCGGCGTCAGCGTAGCGGGAGGAGTTTGCCATAATATAGGTCAGATACTTATGGCTATGTTGCTTCTTGAAACGGTCGAGCTTGGCTATTATATGGTGATTCTGACTGTTACGGGAACGATCGCAGGAGTGCTTGTCGGCCTGTGCGGATCAATGCTTATCAAACACACAAAAAAATCAAGCAAATATTGTTAAATAGTTGACAAAGTTGGCGAAATATAGTATAATATCGATGTTGAATAATATTTTATAAATAAGGAGGCACAATTATGAAAAAGCTTTTAGCACTTACACTTTGCCTTCTTACGGTAATTCCCATGGCTCTCGTTGGCTGTGGCAATAACAACGCTAACGCTGCCGTAAAGTTTGGCGCAGGCGAATACATCAGCACACCTGTTGTTGCAGACGCAACAGAGGATAAGGATGGCTCGGCAAAGCTCGATGTTACCTATGCGGCAGTACTTGTTGATGCTGACGGTAAGATCGTAGCATGCGATCTCGATACCGCAAGCAACACAGTAAACTTTACTGCAGACGGTAAGGCTGTTGCAAACGAAAGCTTCAAGACCAAGTATGAGTTCGGAAACGACTATAATATGGTAGCATACGGCGGAGCCGTAAAGGAATGGTTCGAGCAGGCAGATGCTTTTGAAGCAGTAGTAGCAGGCAAGACACTCGACGAAGTAAAGGCTCTTGTTGCTGATGCAAACAAGGGTACTGAAGAGGTTATAAATGCCGGATGCACGATCATGGTAAATGAGTTTGTAGGCGCAATTGAAAAGGCATATAGTGCGGCTGCAGTTGAAGTGAAGGCAGATTCTGTACTCAAGGTAAGAATGGCAACCGAGCAGACACTTGCAGATGCAACAGAGGAAAAGGACGGAAACAATAAAATTGCAGTTAACCTTTTCGCTGCTGCGACTGACGCAGACGGTAAGGTAGTTGCCGCTTCCAGTGACTGTGCAGAGGTAACCTTTACTTTTGATATGGCAGGAGCTTCCACGTTCGATACAACAAAGGAAGTAGTAACAAAGAAGAATCAGGGCGAAAACTACGGTATGGTAGCATACGGCGGAGCTGAAAAAGAATGGTTTGAGCAGGCGGCAGCGTTTGATGCAGCGTGCATCGGTAAGACTGCAAGTGAAATTGCAGGTCTTGCAGGCGAAGACGGCAATGGAGCTGCAGACCTTCAGGCAGCAGGCTGCACTATCTACGTTACAGGCTTTGTAAAGGCAGCTTCCAAGATTTGATTTACCGAAACAAATTTAATACAGGTGCAAAAAAGGAGAGCTCTCTCCTTTTTTTGTCTAAAGGGAATATGAAACAGAGAATATATTGCATTGCGCTTGCCTTGAGCCTTGTGCTGTGCTCTTTCCTTACTTCTTGTGAGAAGAATCCACAAAAGAATAAATATACCGCTTATTCCATGGAATATTTCGATACCGTGATAACCATTGTCGGATATGAAGATACGCAGGAAAAATTCGATGCGGTAGCGGATGAGATACTCTCAGAACTTGGCGAATATCACCGACTGTATTCCATATACCACCGTTTTGCCGGAATAGAGAATTTGTGTACGATAAACGAGCTTGTAAACGGCTCGCACCGCACGGTAAAGGTGGATAAACGTATTGTTGATATGCTCATTTATGCAAAAGAGATGTATGAGCTGACAGACGGTATGGTGAATATTGCTATGGGAAGTGTGCTGTCGCTTTGGCACGACTACAGAGAGCTTGGAGGTGATGACCCCGCACAGGCGGCATTACCTCCGACAGATAAGCTTAAAGCTGCAGCACAGCACACCGATATAACTAACCTGATGATAGACGAAGAAAACTGCACCGTAACACTAACAGACCCGCAAATGAAGCTTGACGTGGGCGCAGTCGCAAAGGGCTATGCAACAGAAATGGTCGCACGAAAGCTTGAAGAGAAGGGCGTTACGGGATACGTTTTGAACGTTGGCGGAAATATCCGAACGGTTGGCACAAAGCCCGACGGAGAAAAATGGACTGTCGGTATTGAAAAACCAAACGGAGAGGACTACCTCGCGTATCTTGAGCTTAACGGAGAATCGGTAGTAACCAGCGGCTCATATCAACGTTATTATATCGTCGACGGTAAGAGGTATCACCACATTATCCACCCGGATACGCAAATGCCCGCAGAGGGCTTTACGTCGGTGTCGGTGGTATGTAAGGATTCAGGTCTCGGTGACGCACTTTCGACAGCGCTTTTCTGCCTGCCGCTCGATAAGGGAATTGAGCTTATAGAGTCAATGCCCGGAGTTGAAGCAATGTGGGTGGACGAGCAGGGCGAAAAGACGGTATCGTCGGGATTTTCGGATTACGTGAAGGAATAATTTGAGCCGTCGGTGTGACGGCGGAATGGAGACTAATATGCTTGAAAGCTTTATAGCGCAGTATAAGGAAGTGCTTTATCTGTTAGCTGAAATATCGGCAAGCACGCTCGAGCTTATCGGTATTATTATAATCATTTTCGGATCCTGCCGCGCTCTTGTACGACTTGTCGGATGCGTAGTAAAAAAGCATCCGTTTCACGTTGTCGTTGATCTTGGCAAGGCACTTTCACTTGCGCTTGAATTCAAAATGGGAGCAGAGATTATTAAAACCGTAGTTATCCATAACCTCGAGGAGCTTGCAATTCTGGGCGTAGTAATCATAATTCGCGCCCTGCTTGCCTTTATCGTGCATTGGGAAATACGCACCGAGCAAAAGGAAAAGGGAAGCGATGTCGCACCTGCTCCCGATGAGAAATGAAATAAGAAAAGACGGCGAATTTCGCCGTCTTTTTGTGTCTTATAAAAGCTTTTCGCGAAGCTCGTCACCTGATTTGGATGAGAGGTAAGCGGGTGCTATGTCAAACACGGTCTTGCATCCGCACAAGCCGTCATTGTTCATCCTGTACGCCGCGCGAGCGTATGCAACGAGCACGGATGATGTGAATTCCGGATTCGAATCAAGCTTTAAGCTGTATTCAATAACGTGATTGTTTTCGCCGTTTATACCGGTATTTCCGCTTCTTATAACGAACCCGCCGTGAGGAATACCTGCGTGGTCACGCTTAAGTTCATCAAGAGTTATGAAATGCACAGTCGTGTCGTAATCTGCAAAATAGTTGGGCATCGTTACGATCTCACGCTCAATGCGAGCCTTGTCAGCACCGTCAGCGGCAACCACAAAGCATTCGCGTGTGTGCTTTTCGCGAGTTGTAAGAGAAGGATTCTTTCCGCTTCTTACAGCTTCAAGCGCATCGTCGCAGGGAATAGTGTACTGACGGGCATCAATAACGCCCTCTATCCTGCGGATAGCATCCGAATGTCCCTGGCTTACTCCCTTGCCCCAGAAGGTGTAGCTTTCACCGTCGGGAAGTATAGCCTCGGAGTAAAGTCTGTTAAGCGAGAACATACCCGGATCCCAGCCTGCCGAAATAACCGCGATTTTGCCCGAAGCCTTCGCGCATGCATCAACGTTTGCGAAATGCTCGGGAATTTTTGCGTGTGTGTCAAAGCTGTCAACTACGTTGAAATACTTCGCGTATTCGGGAGTTTGTGTGGGAAGATCTGTAGCACTTCCTCCGCATATTATCAAAACGTCAATATTATCCTTGTGGTCAAGGATGTTTTTAATATCAAATACCTGAACGCCTGTCAGGGTCTTGACAGAGGCAGGATCTCTTCTTGTAAATATACCGTAAAGCTCGGTATCACGATTCTGACCGATAGCGGCTTCAACGCCGCGACCGAGATTACCGTAGCCGGCTATAGCAATTTTTATCGTCATTGTTTTGCATCTCCTTTGATAATAACAGGAATATTATACTACTCAAGAAAAGCCTTGTCAAGATTTTTTTGCTTTCTCAGTCGATTTTAAGTGTCTGACCGGGAGCAATTGTATAAGGCTTTCCGTCAATGTCAAAATAAATATCATAAAGAGTGGGGTTGTAAACAATGTCACCGCTTGCGCTGAAAATAAGCGACTCGTAGGCCTTTACGTATTCATAAATTTCAATGTTGGTCGCGTACCAGATGTCATCCTTGCCGGAGATGCGCTTGCAGATTTCGTCAAGATGCTCCCAGTTATTGTTGTTGTCAAATTCATAGCTGTGTCCCCATATGTAGAAAAGACGTGGGAAACGGCGCGCGTGATAAACGTCAGGCGAAAGATCCATTGACGTAAATTCGTCGATCCAGGTAAGAATGTTCGCGTTGTTGTGATGTGCACTTGGCATCCATGCGTGCCAGTCGGCGGGAAGCGTGAATTTGTTGTTGTCGCCGCCAAGCGTGCGCGAGTAAACTATGCCAAGCTCGCTAAGGTAATTCTTTATAACTTCGTAGCTTGTGCCGTTGTTCATAACCGTAATACCTGTGTCGGGGTAAGCCATGCCGCGGACTATCATACCAAAACGGCTTTCAAGCTCTGTCCTGCATTCAAGCACGTCGCGAATGCCGTCGACGGCAGTAATATTTCCGGGCGCACGGTGATACGCGCCGTGAACGGCGATCTCGTGACCGCGATCAAGAAACCTTTCGCGGATATCTTCATCTGAAAGATGGCTTATAAACCTGTTGCTTGTAAGATTGAACGTGCCTTTAAGCCCGTATGACGATAATGTATCGGACATACGAATGTCAGCAGGGCATCCGTCGTCGTAGCTGAAGGTAATCGCCTTAGCCTTGCCACCGGGAAAGCGTAAAAATCTGTATCTCATAACCATATCCTCCATATGTATGTACTAACATTAATTATAGTATCTGCAGGGTAGGATGTCAATAAAATTGCAAGAAAAAATTGCACTTTCGGCTAAATGATTTCGAAGTGCAATTTTATTTCTGATTATAATGCCGCGGCGTATATCTTCTCAATAAGAGCAACGGCTTTTGCGCCGTCTTCGGTGTCGATAAAGAGTTTTTCTCCATATAAGACCGCGCGGATAAAGTTGTCTATCTGCCTTGCGTGACATACATAATCGATCGACGCGGGATTGTTTGCGGAACCGCACTTGAAAAGATTTTCCTTTGTTATCACCGTGTTGTTGTCGATGATCAGCTTGTCGATCATATTTTCGATCAGAACCGCCGAGCCTGTCGTGCCGATAATTTCAATACGCCTTTCAAGACCGGGATACGCGCAGGTGGATGCCTCAATTACACCAAGAGCACCGCTTTCAAATTCAAGCATAGAAATAACCGTGTCATCAAACTCTATATCGTGAAATAATCTCTTGCCCTTTGAATTTATAACCTTTGCGTTGCCGGCAAGGTAAAGAAGCATGTCAACGCCGTGAACGCCCTGATTCATAAGAATACCGCCGTCAAAGGCAAACGTGCCTCTCCAGCTTACATCCGAATAGTATTCGGGTGAACGCCAGTATTTCATATAAGCACTGCACATTACGATCTTTCCGAGCTTGCCCGAATCGATCGCTTCCTTTACCGTGACAACGTCATTTGAAAAGCGAAGCTGAGAGATAACCGTGAGAAGCTTTCGGTTTTTAGCGCAGGCTTCCTTTATTCTTTCACAGTCTTGGGTATTCAGTGCCATCGGCTTTTCAAGAACGACGTGCTTGCCGGCGTTAAGCGCGCGTATAGCATTTTCAGCGTGAAAACCGCTTGGAGTGCATATGCATACAGCATCAATTTCAGGGTCGTTTAACATATCTTCAAAGCTGTCGTGAGCCCATACGCCCTGTTTCTGAGCAAATTCGCGCGCTTTTGACAGATTAGAATCGGTCACACTTATAAATCGGGCGTTGTTAAGGCTTTTCAATGCTTCGGCGTGAATTGAAGCAACGGTTCCGCAACCGACGATTCCGAAATTCAAATAATCCTTATTCATTTTCCGCACCGTACCATCTTCCGCCCTGAGTGTTGCTTGAGTCGCTTTCAAGAAGCTCGGCATAATTTTCTATAACCTTGCGAAAAGCACCTGCGTAACGCTCTATCCATTCCTTGTCATAGTGCTTGAACCAGGGAATAGTGAAGCATCCGCGTGTTTCGGAGGGCTTGCATTTGATGTCATCTTCGCGAACGTCCCTGTCGTTATAAGCAATTCTCGATGGCTTACCCGAGCCTTGGAGATCAAAGCTCTTGAAAAAATTGTGAGTATGTAAGCAATAGTTGCCGCCATCCCAGCAGTAATCAAAGCCTTCCGCTCTGATAGCCTCACAGAAGCGCTTTGCCGAAAGACCGCCTAATTCCTCAGGCTTGTATATACCGTGAGGGCAGTACCAGCCTGCCATATTTGAGCCTGTAGACTCATCAACTCTGAGCGCTCTGATACCGGGAAGACCTTCCAATAGATCCCAGAAATAGTTCATAGCGCGCCTGATTTCGGCGCATCTTTCATCGTAATATTTAAGCTGGTTGCGAGCAAGTGCACAGCAAAGCTGATTGGGTCGTCCCTTGATACCGCCGAGCGCTATGTGATAATAAGGCTTAAGCTCATCGCTTTCAGTAATGTAGCTTGCATTGTTTCTTTCATAGTGACCGAATGCAAGAGCTCGCTCATAAAAGCGCTTGTTGTCGGTAACAAGTATTCCAAGCTCGCCTGCCGCAAAGGATTTCGTGCTCATAAGCGAGCTTGCGGCAATATCGCCGAATGTGCCGAGCCTCTTTCCCTTGTACATACCGCCCTGAGCGTGGGAAAGATCCTCGATAACGTAAAGATTATGCTTGTTTGCAATAGCCATTATCCTGTCCATATCGCACGGATAAGCGAAGTAATGAACTACCATAATAGCTTTAGTGTTTTTGGTAATTAAGCGCTCAATATCGTCAGGATCCATGCTGAGCATCTCGTTAATATTGCAGAATACCGCCGATGCGCCGAAATTTATAGCCTGCGAAACGCTTGCCCAATATGTCTTGGTAGGGCAGATTATCTCATCCCCCTGACCAAGCCCGATAGCAAACATCGCCGCAGTAAGAGAAGCAGTACCGTTGCAATAAGCAACCGCGTGCTTTCTGCCGATCCAGGCGGCAAATTCATCTTGAAATTTTTCTGTAATATCGATATCCGAAAATCTGTTGTTTCTTATAATATCAAGTGCAATGTCCTCATCCTCCTTGGTGATGATAGGCCACTTGAAAAGGCTTTCGGGAACATCTGCTTGATTTATCTCAGGCGTGCCGCCAAGTAAAGCTAATTTTGCCATTGTTTACCTCGTTAAAGTCCTAAAATTTTTTCTGCATTCGTGCGTACAAGCTTTGTGTAGTTTTCGATTGAAATATTACCACTTTCAACCATCTCATTCAAAAAGTCGTTGAATTTATATGGGAAGCTCTGTCCCTCAAGGCAATAATCGGTGCCGTAAAGCACGCGGTCGGAAAATTCTTCTATAAAGCGAGCGGCGTGCTCAGGATCGCGCATAAGTGCGTTTGATCCGCTCGTAGCCGAAAAATCGCAGTAAAGATTTCCGTATTCACGCAAAAGCTCGGTTATCCTTCCGCCGTCGACCTTTCCTGCGGGCCAGCTGTCACGCGTAGCATCTGTGTTATCTGACGAAATCTCGGTCCAGAAAACCTGGGAATGACCTAAGAATATAAGATCAGGATGCGCCTTAAGCATCTTTTCAAGACGGGGAAGACCGAGATCATCGACCACACCGTAGCTGTAAAAGCCTGCGCCGATATGTAGAAGCACGGGAAGACCAAGCTCCTCACAGCACGAAAAAATGCGGTCCATATCGGGGCTGTCCACGTATACGTTTGAGGTTATTTCTCCAACGCCCCTTGCTCCTATAGACTTGTAAAACTCAAGAATTTTAGAATAATCCTGCTTGCCGTCATTTGATATACAACGAGGGTCGATGTTGCAAAACCATAAAAAGCGGTCGGGGTATTTTTCCGAAAGGTATTTTGCTTCTTCACAGGAATTTACACTCACCTGACCTTCAATTGAAATTAGCGGCAATAAAACGCTCTTTTCCACACCGATTTCATCGAATAATTTAAATAGCTGCTCTGCACCTACAAACGTTTTCCCGTTGTATAACGGTGGCATGTATTCGGGAAAAAGCTGAACGTGTGAGTGAATATCGATCTTTTTGATACCCGAAGTTTTCATAAATACGAGTTTTCCTCCGTAATGATCAAGCTTTATACACTAATTATGACAAAAACAAGTGCTTTTTTCAATGAACTGTATTGACACAAAAAAAGCACGTGGTTGACTTTTGTGCGGCAAAAACGTCAAATTCAGGTCAATAACGAAAAGAACCGCCACGTTTGGCGGTTCATTTTGCTTTTCTTCTTTTTCCCGGAGATATTCCGTATTTGCTCTTGTAGCTTCTGTATAAATAGTTTACGTTTTCAAAGCCACACAGCTCGGATATTTCACTTATGCTTTTGTCGGCTTCAAGTAAAAGCGTGTCACATACGGCAAGTCTGTAATCTCTTAAGTATTCCATGGAGCTTTTGCCCGTTATTGCCTTGAAAACCCTGCAGAAATAATGCTTGCTTATGCCGCATATACTTGATAGAGCATCAACCGTGATCTGCTTACGGTAATTGTCCCTTATGTGACGCATGGCAGGCTCAATGACGCGGTATGAATTAAGAATGCTTTTGTTAATGGCGTTTTCACGTTTTTTTATAACTCCGCCACGCAGAAAAAGAGCAAATAATTCGGTCATAAGTCCTGTGATAGCACTTTCATAATGCAAAAGCTTTTTGCTGTATTCGTCAGCAATGCTCGTCAGAATAGTATTCATACGTGAGTTTTGCCTGTAGATCGGGGCAAAGCTTTCCATTCGTGCAAAGAGCATCGCGCGCAGGTCAAGCTCTCTTGAAAAATCAAAATAATCCGGAGATATCATAAATAAATGGTATTTACCCTTGGGATTTCCGTGCGCGATCGTGGCATGAAATTCGTAAGGATTGATAACGACAATATCTCCCGCATTTGCATATATGGCTTCTGTGCCGATGATAAGCGTTGAGCTGCCCTCGTAAAAATATTTGATCTCGATATGCTCGTGCAAAGTGCTTCTTTCAGCTTCAACATTATCGATTTTTGATATAGCATCTGTGCGGATAATGAGCTTGTCCGTGTACTTTTGCATAAAACCAGACTTTTGAGGCATATAAAGCTCCGTTCTGCCGTAAAAGCGGCATAAAAGTATATAAATATTGTATTATAAAGTCACAAAAAAGTCAAGTAAAAACAGCTCTCTTTGTATATTGACCACTTGCGGTCTTAAGAGAGCCGTTTTTAAGTTTACGGTATTGAGTACTTATTCGTTAACCGAAGGAGAGTTGTCTATGATAACTCTGGTTATGAAAATTCCTTCGTTCACGGTAAACTGACAGTTTCCGCCGAGCTTTTGAGCCAGGTGGCGTATGCTTTGAGTGCCGTATCCATGCCCCTCTTTCTTTGATTTGGGAAGCCCGTTTGTAAATTCCGGCGTTTGGTCTACGGGGTTTTTGACCGAAAGTAAAAGCTTTCCGTCTGAAGCCTTTAGCATAAGCGAAACGATGCGTTGCTCAATCGGCAGAGCTGTTACAGCATTAAGAGCATTGTCAAGCGCGTTTGACAGTATTGAGGAAAACATGATTTCATTTGTGTATATTTGGTCAACGATGACTAAATGAGCAAATTTGACGTTATGAGCTTCGCATTTTGAATCAAAGTCGGATAAAACGTAATTTATAGTATCGTTAGCGCAAAAACGTTTGGGTTTTGTGCCGTCAACCTGCTCGGTATAAGAATTTATCAGATCTCTTGCTGTTGATTTGTCATCCGTGTCAACGCATACAGCAAGCGTGCTTAAGAATAAGCGAAGATCGTGGCGGAGCATACGGATTTCACGTTCACTTCGTCTGATTGTTTCAAGCTCCTTGGCCTGCTGTTCAACAGTGATTCGAGTAATCTGCTCGTTTCGCTCGGCATCGTTTTTTTTCTCGTTTTCCTTGTAGTACACTATGGTAAATACGGTAAATACAATGGAAAGGAAGAATGGCATAAATTCTGCAGCGATTCGATTGTTGTCAAGCCAGATTCTCGTATAAATAACGGTTGAATAGTCAAAGACGTAATAAACGGTCGGAATAGTTGCAAATATAAAAATGCTAAGCGCATTCTGCTTAAGTATTGCCGAAAATAATCGAGACACAAAAAAAAGCGTTATAGCAAATACAATGATCAGAACTGCGATTCGCGAGTAGTATTCAACAACCTTGCTTCCGGATATAGAATAAGCGAGTACACCGAACCATTTCGCAGGCTGACAAAACAAATACGCTGTAAAAACAGAAATAATGGCAGTGTCCGTGCGCTTGTGAAAGTGAAATATGAGTAAGAGTGTCAGCGGCAAGTGTATTATAACAGGGTATAGCTTCCAGATCAGAGCCTCACCGAATATAAAAAACAGGATAGCCTGAAGTGCGCTGAGTATAGCACAGAAAATAAAGGCTGTCAGGATGTTCTTTTTCGTGAAAGGCATATCAGCAAAGGAGACAGACAAAAATACACCGAACAGAAGAACTGCAAATCCGTGAATGAGAATCATAATTTGTTCAATCATCGTATACCTCACCTGCCTTGCCAAAAGTTAATTCAAAGTACGCGGTTTCGAAAGCCTTGTGGGAATTTCTTGAAATCGGTATGCGGCATCCTGAGCGCATCGTTATTTCCTTGGGCGTGTATTTGCTTATCCGGTAAATGTTTACTATGTAGCTTCGGTGACATTTGAAGAATCCGTCGCTTGCATTAAGCTTGTTGTCGTAAACATAAAACGGCTCGTTTGATTTGATCTGTGTATTGTCTGAAAGAAAGAAAACTACGTGCTTACCCTGAGCCTCCGCGTATTCAATGCTTCTGAGTTCAATGCGGTGAACCGAAAGAGCATCCTTGATCATAATATATTTCGAGTTGTCAATAATGCTTGCATATAACTGACTAAGACACGAATAAAGCTTGTCCTTGTCAATAGGCTTGAGCAGATAACCATTTGCCTGAACCGAATATGAATCGATGGCAAATTCCGAAGATGAGGTGAGAAAGACAAGCTTTACAGCCTTGTCGATCTTTCGTATCTGTGCGGCGGTTTCTATTCCGTTTATAAGCGGCATTACTATGTCAAGTAAAATGATGTCGAACGGATTTTTAAAATGAGCTTCTATAAGTGAATCACCGTCAGAAAAAAGCTCTGTTATAACGTCCTCTGATTCTTTTTTCCATTCTGATACCAAAGAATCAACTTCTGATAGAAAGTGTGACATATCGTCACAAATCGCGATGCGAAGCAAGAAAACACTTCCCCCTTTACAATAACGATACAAAACCAACCAATGATACAATTATAACAGAAACAAAAAAATTTTTCAACGCCCTTTAATACATTTTGTTCCTTAAAAGATGCATTTCGTTCCTTTCGTGTATTTTCACACAACATATTGTGGTATAATTTTGAAGAATATACAGGTTTTGTAATTACGGATACCCTGTGCCTGACATCCCATTAACGATTTTGCAAAGGTATCCGGGGTATAAGACAAAAAGATGTACTGAAATGGAGTGACTGACATAAAGCTGAAAATCGTAATATTTTTGACCCTGAGTCTGGTGATGCTTATGGCGATACCGATATTGGCGACGGATGTAAATGAACCGTATGCGGACGCACTTGCAGAGCTCGGGCTTTTTAAGGGGACCGGAAACGGATATGAATTAGAGCGCCCTCCAACAAGAGCAGAAGCGATAACACTTCTTATCAGAGTCTTGGGCAAGGAGGAAGAAGCGCTATCCGGAGATCATGAGCATCCGTTTGCCGACGCAGGCTGGGCGGATGCGTATATCGGATACGCCTATGAAAACAATATCGCAAAGGGGATATCTCCAACAGAGTTCGGAGCATCGTTGATGATAGACCATAAACAGTATTCAACGCTCTTACTTCGAGTGCTCGGGTATTCCGATGATGTCGGCGGACAGTTTACTTATGAACAAGCCTATGAGTTTGCCGCCCATAAGCTCGCACTCAAGTGTGATGCAGACCGCTTTACCAGGGGTGAGCTTGTAAAGCTTACCTATGCAGCGCTGAATGCACCGATGCACAGATCGAATAAAACTCTCGCCAAAAAGCTGATGTCCGACAAGGTATTTACTCAAGGTGATCTTGCGGCGGCAAAGGCAAAATTACCGAGAGAAGATCAAAAAACTGCGGTTCTTATATACGCAGTTGCATCCGATCTTGAAAGCAAGCTCGGTATGTTGTCGATGGATATAAACGAGATACTGGATGCGCAGTCCGCGAATATTGAAATACTGATGCAGACGGGCGGAACGAAGAATTATCGCAATACACTTCTTCAAGGCGGAAGGACGCAGCGATTCAGAATTTCCGACGATAGGATCTCGGATATCAACGTGCTTGATGGTGCGGATATGTGTAATCGTCAAACCTTTACAGATTTCCTCACCTATGCAAAAGAGAACGTGATCGCCGACAGATATGTGCTCGTTATGTGGGATCACGGAGAGGGAACGCTTGGAGGCTTCGGGCGGGATGAGTTAAATGAAAATGCCTCACTCTCGCTTGCGGATATGAAATCGGCTATAGAAGCATTCGGAAAAAATATTGATATCGTGGTGTTTGATGCCTGCCTGATGGGAACGGTAGAATGCGCATATGCGCTTTCCGACACATGTACGTATCTTGTGGCATCGGAGGATATTACCCCTACCGAGGGTATCTATTATACGACATGGCTCAATTCGCTTTCAAACGATATGAGCCTTTCAACAGAGGAGCTTGCACGGCTTATCGTAGATTCGTTTATAGTCCATTCGCCTAAAGACAGGGAAGACGTGATGATGTCGGTTATAAGGCTTGATAATATATCGATCCTTACAGATGAGCTTGCCCGTACGCTACAGAGGATTTCAGATAATAAAATAGCCGAAAGGCTTGCAATAGCAGAGCTTGTCCCGTACGGAGATAATGACGGATACGATCAATACGACCTGCTTGGCGTGTTTGATAAGATTGATGTTGATATAAGTGACCTTGCGGTCGCGCTTGAAAGAACGCTTTACTATAAGCGAAGTGCAAAAGACGGTAAATACAGCGGTATGGCACTGTATCTGCCGCTTAAGCGTAAGGATGACTACGCAGATGTAAGAAACGTTCTGAATGAAATTGAATATCCCGAAGGGCTTATTTCGGTTCTTGATACAATAAATGAAACAAACGGAGGATAACATGAAAAAGAGATTATTGGCAGTCGTACTTGTTTTTGTGATGCTTCTGGCATGGATGCCGACGCTTGGGGTTGTACCTGTAAGCGCAGAACCCGCCACTGACTATTGGTATAAGCTTCAAATAAAAACCCGTGATGAATCGAATGCCGGTACCGACAGTGAAATACACGCCGGCTTCAAGCTTTACACCGGCACAGTTTATGAAGAAGAGTGTGATATATCTGATTACAACGACTTCGAAAGGGGAGACGACGATTCTTATTTACAGACTCACAAGTGCTATCCTTGGATGATAGAACACGTTTATCTGAAGCATAACGGCGGTGGTATTGCTCCCGACTGGAAGCCCGGCAGAGTTAAGGTGTGGTTGCCTAAGATCGACGGTACTACATCCAATTCCTCGGTTCTTGATGTTGCATTGGGTCGAAAGAATCCTTTCACAAACAACGGAAGCTCTGTTGGCTCGGTTACATTTTCCGGAACCATGGAGAAGGGTGATACAAAAACGCTCAGCATAGCCGAGCTTACCAGACGTAATTTCACCTCTGTGGGTGAGTTCAATAAGTGGGATTGGGCAGGTCCGAATTCAAACGGCACTATTTACGTTGGTGATGACACTACCGGAACCTTCTCACTGAGCTGGGACGGAACGGTAACCGACCAGTACGGTACATACAATATCTTTGCATATGACGATCCGGCTAAGCTTGAAATCAGCAACAGCTTCAACACCGGAACAACGTCAATGTTCATAAACGCTTTCAAGGCACCGACATCTGATAAAGCCGGCGGTTTGAGCCTTACATATCAAGAGATTTACAATGAGATGAAGGCAAAGGGAATCGGTAAGGCGACTCTCAAATTTACTCTCTCTGTTCCGGCTCGTTCTTCAAATCCCGGTGATCATTTCAATAAAGGGGACTCTTACCATACACACGTAGAACAGGTTGTTATCTACCGTAAATGCTTTGATATCGGCAAAGTAAGCTACTCGGAAACTCCTGTGTTCACAGCGCGCAAGGATAACGATTATCTTAACAGCGCAAAGAAGAACGTTACAATAACAGTATCTCCCACAGAGCTTCATTGCTCCTCTTCGATTTCCGATTCGGAAATAAAAATGATTGTAACGAATTTCAGCTGTAATGCTGAGCTTTACAGCGGAAACGGTACAAGCGTAAAGCTTGCAGATTTGAGCTATGCACCGTCAAGCGACGGTAAGAAGATCGTGTTTACGGGAAGTGTACCCGCAAACTTTACAAGTAACGGCGCGGGTGTTAATCTCCACCTTACAAATGTTTCTACAAAATATAATGGTGTAAAGTATCTGCTGAACAGCGGCAGTACAACGTGGGATCATTACATATCCACACTTAAGGTAGATACGCAAAAGCCTACCGTAAGCATAACCGATAAAGACGGTATAGGGCTTGATATATCAAATGAACTTGCAAGAACGCATACCTTCTATTTAAGCGGAAGCGAAACGCTCTATAAGTCAAATACGGCGCCGCATCCTGCGGACGATGAAGCGTTTGTGAATTATTCGCTTCTCTATGACGGAACAAAGATCCCCGTAAATAACTATAACGGTACAACCGGTTCTTACCTTAACGTAACAGTACCGGTATCTACCGCAGTACTCGAGGATATGCCCATCACGCTTAAGACAGCAACGGCATCCGAGGGTGTCTATACACTTGCATTTGACGGATATGATGACGCAGGCAACCCTATTTCAAATAATAAGGTAGAAAACGTTCTTATTGACTCTGTAGCTCCGAGATATACCCTTGTGGAAAGCAAGTCATATCAGGATGCACAGAAGATAAAGCAGGTAGAGTATAATTTCACTCTTGCCGATCTGTGTAATTCGTATAAGGATACACTCGGCTCATGGTCAAGACTTTACTATGTGTTTGTACCAAACGGACAGGAGATTCCGGAATTTGATGCAGATACTATAACCGGTGAGATCGCGACAACTATTGGCAGATGGAATTTCATAGAGGCTGATGAAAACGGTGAGCTTCCGACGATCCTTATCTCGATAGGACTTAAGGATAACTTTGAAGGAGATCTTTATCTGCTTTCAAAGGATAGCGTAGGAAACGCTACCCAGGTTATAAAGTTTGCCTCTGATCTCAAGATATATAACTTTGAAACAACAGATACGATCGAAACAAGCGCTAATCTTGTTCCGGCAAAATCGTTTGATATTTCCTTTAAGGAAACAGTTTCGGGTATCGATGGTATTTATAAGACCGAATACCGCTGGGTTCCCGTTTCAGCAACTGCCGAGCCTATAACACAGAGCTATATCGTATATGACGGACAGGACGTCGGCGCAGGTGTACAGCGTGGCGACGATGGAAATGAGGTCATACTCAACGGTACGTATAAGCTCGAATATAAAGTAACCGAAATAAGATCCGGCAATACGGTTACCTTTGAAAAGAACTATGTCTTTGATAACCTCGCTCCTACCATAGACGTTTTTTGGGAGAGCGTATATTCAGAGCCGCAGAGAATACAGCAGGCAACGATCGTAATCGAAGATGTGACCGGTGTTGAAAACGCGGCATATAAGATCTATACAAATGATGATGAGCTTGTCGGCGAGGGCGTTCTTACACCTACAGTCAGCGGAGACGGCAAGATCGGAGTTCGTGAAAGCATTAAGCTTCAGCCAAAGGAAAACGGCGTTTACTACCTTGTAGTAACTGCAGTTGATATAAACGGTGATAAAGAAGTGTATACCGCACCCGATAGCTTCTCGATTCGTGCCAATAAGCCTACCATAGCGTCTGCCGGTGATGATATTTCGGTGAAGAACGATGGTATTTCGGTAACGTCGTCACAGGATTATACAGTATATCTTCAGGTGCTTGATAATATGCTCTGCGCAGACTCGCTTGCTTCTGATCAATTCGTAAAATATCAGGTGTCGAAAGACGGTATCAATTACGGACCGTGGACTACTCTCGATGTACCGATGGACGTTTCTGACAGTTATATTTCATCAGACGCGGAAATAGAATCGCCCGTAACATTGACAGAAGGCGAGAATACGCTTTATTTCAAGGTCGCTTGTGCAGAAAAGGGCAATACCGCAGAGCCGGCAGTATCGCTTGTAAGTGACGTATACGCTTACCGCATAATCTATGATACGACTGCACCGAGCTTTGACGTTGAATACAGCACCTCTGCTCCCACAAGAGAAGATGTTACAGTAACGATTACGGCAAACGATGCAAACGGTGTTACAGAGCTTTCACTTTCCAACTCAAGAATAACGGTTGAAAAGGAAAGCGACGTCAAGTATGTACTGACAGTAAAGCGCAACGTGGATACTTACGCAGTTCTTTCCGACATAGTAGGAAATGAAGTAAACGTACCCGTATGCGTAACCTGTATCGATAAGGACGCGCCCCTGATCTTTGCACAAAGCGAAGCATTTGAAAGTGGCGAACGTACAGACGTCAATATGAGGATCATCATTGAGGACGCAAATTCGGTAATAACGAACTTTGCGCTTGTAAAGGATCCCGATTCGGACAGCATTATAGACGAGGATGCATTTAATCTCTATAATCAGAATAAATCCAAGTTTACCGTAGAAAAGAGCACGGTGAACGGAGCTACCGAATATAATATTATCCTTCGCGGACTTGACGGTAATTACGGTATTGGTGTAATGAGTACCGATATGCTCGGAAATACCTTTGTGCTCCGTCCTGAAAATAATGCTTTTGATATCGTTGATGCAACGGCAAGCATTGTATCGAACGTAAGCGCTCCCGAGATAACAAAATCGATCGCTACTGTGTCGCTTGAATTCAACGTACCCCTGTCAGTCTTGAATCCTACGCTTGCAACAGGAAATGATGACAGCGAAAACGAGCAGATCGCAGCAAATCAGAGCGTAAGAAATTACGTAAGCTCGATCACAAGGACAGCAAGTGATAACCTTGAGCAAAAGATATACGCGGTTGATGAAGCAAACAGAACGTATACTTTGACCTTTGCTTCCGATGCGATGTTTATTGAAGGCTTTAAGCTTGTGTATGAGCTTTATAAGAACGGTGAGATTATTGAAAACGGCTCGTTTATATCCTTCGAAGAGGAAGATGATATAGAGCTTGTAGTAACATCTAACCCACAGTATGAGCTTCAGACATTTGATATTTCAAAAGCAGTGCTCAACGGATACATATTTAACTCGGAAAAATCCGAGATCTACGTTCCCGAAGATGTTGAAGAAACTGACGGTGATCCTGTTTATACCAAGCTTGTTTTCGATGCGCTTCATGACGGATCGACCGAAAAGAGCGTAAGCTTCAGATCCTATACCGCAGAGGGTAACGAGGACGAGCGCTATCAGGATGAGCTTATAAATACGCTTGTGTTTGACGAAACAGCACCGACAATTTCCTTCAACGCGGATATTGATAATGACACTCCAACAAATAATAACGTTACCGTAAACGCTACCTTCGGCGATGCCGAGAGCGGTATCGCATCTGTTGAAAGAATTGTTGACGACGGCGATTATGAGTTGCTCGGTGAGGCGCTTAAAGACAGTATCGAGTTTGAAGAAAACGGAAGCGTTACCTACATCGTTACCAATAACGTTGGCTTGAGCTATGAAAAAACGTATACCGTAACGAATATTGACAAAACACCTATAACCGAGAACGAGCATTATACTGTTTCTTATTACTACGAGAATTACCTCGGTAGATGGAAGCCTGTAAACGAAGGAAATTATTACCGTGCGGTAAAGGCGATCATCAGATTCACAGATTCAGATAAAGAGCTTTCTGTAACAAATAACGGCACACAAAGAGAAACGATACTTACCAAGGAAAAGTCCTCGTTTACCTTTGAAATAGCCGATAGTGCAGGAAATACGACAACACAAGACGTGTCATATGAGCTTTATGATAATGATGGCGGTAATATCGAATGGTCACTTTCAAATTATAATAAGACCAATAAGCCTGTTACCGCATTCGTAACTATCGCGGATAAGGACGGTGTAAACGAAATAGTCTATGCCGAGGTTCGAGATGCAGCCGGAGAGCTTATTGAATGGTCGGACGAGGTGCTCGGAAACGAATACAGCTTAGAGATCTCTCTTTCGGGCAACTATACTGTAACTGCATACGACGCAGCAGGAAATGAATTTTCAACTCTGATCACGGTATCCAACATAGATACCGTAAAGCCTGAAATCACAAGGCTTTCATATAGCGTGCCTCCCACAACAATAACAACGAGAAGCGTGCTTGTGAAGATAGAGGAATTTTCAAAATCCAACGTGACCGTGACAGGAATCGAACGCTCCGACAGCCTTGGTCAGTACGACATAGTTTATACCCCCGGAGCTACCGAGATAAGATTCAAGAAAAGCGGATATGTAAGCGTATTCTACGTTGATGATTACGGTAATGAGGGCGCGAGCGTTATAAGCGTGTCCAATATTTATACAGAACCGCCTGCACTTGAAGCAGTGGCAACACTTGCAGAGGATGAGCTTAGCGTAGAAATATCCTTTGTAAAACAACTCGATGAAAACGGAATGCCCGTGGATATATACCGTGAATTGTCAGATCTTTCCGTAGTATACGACGGAGTGACCTATACAACAGATAAGACATTTACAGTTAAGCAGAACGGCGACTATAAATTTACCGTTTTCGATCAGTCTGGAACAGCACAGACAATAAACCTTACCGTAACGGGTATAGATGACCGTGCCCCCGTGATAAAGACAGTATCATGGAGCTATGAGTACCTTGAGGAAAACGGTGGTGTATGGGAAGAGAAGTACTTTGAAAAGACACTTGAGATCGGTAAGGATACCAGCGGAACGGAAGCCGGATATACGGTAGGTCCCGATATCCATAACATTACTAACAGAGATGTAACTGTTACGATCGTTACCGATAAGGATACCTCTATTCTCGGAAGCAACGATATAAAGAGCAAGGCAAATAGTCTGATCTATGCTGAAAACGGACTGTTCACCTTCAACCTTGCGGCTATAAACGGCACAGTATCCTCCTACGGTGTTGATGTTGAGATCATAGATAAGGAAGCTCCCACACTTACCTTTGAAGGTGCAAATGAGCTTATTTTCATCGAAGGTATGACAAACGGACGTGATCCTGAATTTGCATACGACAAGTCGAGATTCTATGATTTTGAGGCGTACGATGTATTCCAGGACGTGCGTACTGATCTTACCGACCGTGTTGTAATTGACTTTGGGGAATTTAATCCCGATGATATAAGCGCAAACGTATTTGACAGAACAAAGCCTTATAATATAACCTACACAGTTTACGATGATGCGGGTAATAAGACTGAACTGCGCAGAACCGTAAGACTTATAGGCTTCTACGATACTATTGCCCTTATTAACGGAAAAATGCCAAATAGTGCAAATGCTATTACCGTTGATACCGATGATATAGAAATAAGCCTTAAGAACTTTGGCGGTACAGCGTATGCTAAGCTTGCAAAGGGCATATACACAATGGGTCAGATGAAGACACAAGGTACGCCGGTAAATGCGTATAACGGCAGATTTGTTTCTCGAGATCTTGAAAACGGCTGGTATACCGTATTTGTACAGACCGATAAACGCGATTACTTTACCATCACGGTCTATGTTGACGCGGCTCAGTGAAAGGAGTAACAAATGAATATTACTAAAAGAATTATATCAATTCTGCTTGTAATCCTTATGATTATGCCTATGTTTGCCGAAAGCGTTGCAGCCATAGGGATAGAGTCGCTTGTAAGCGGAAGCGTATATAAGATTGCAAACGATTACGTCCGCTTCGTATACGATGCGGATACAGGAGCGTTTTCCGTAGAAACCAAAGAAGGACACCCGCAAAAGTCCTTTGATAATAACATACCGTTGCTCTATAACGAGTCAGCGGCAAGAAGCAACGGTACGTCCTATACGACGGTACGTATTGACGGCAAGGATTACATATTCGGACAGGACTATAGTTATTTCGGTATAGAAACCGATCTCTATACACCTGTAATTACGAATGGCGGAAGAATGATGAGTGTATCATGGGGAGTAAAAGGATATCTTGTTACCCAGAACGTCATCATTTCCGAGATAGAGGATAGCGACCTTGCAGGAAACGTAGGTATCGGTTATACGGTAGTAAATATGAATGATACCCCCGGTGAGGTTGGTGTCAGACTCTTGCTTGATAACGCGCTTGATTCAAGGGTGGATGCACCGTACGTTATCAATGGCGAGATTTTCTCACCGACAATAGTTGAAACCGAATATTCGGACAAGGCAGGTAATATGCCCGCCCAGCTTTCGTACGTCGATTCACTTGCGAACTGCAAAAAAATGGCGTATGCTATGCTCAAGGGCTGGAGCGGCGAGAGCGACACAACGCCCGATAAGGTGATCGTAGGTCATTGGGCAAATCTCGCCAATACAAGATACGACTATGTTGCTGATGTAAACTGTGACTTTTCGAACTATTCAAATGCATACAGAGTACCCGATACCGCAACTGCGATATATTGGAGCGAAGAGATTGTACCGGCAGGCAGCTTAAGAATGATGGAGATGCTTTACGGTATCGGTAACTTTACATCCGATATAAGCGACGAGCATCTCGGACTCAGCATAAATGTACCTTCCGTAAAGCTTGACGAGACAGGTACGGGATATCAGAATAACGGTGAAGTAGAGCTTATCGTAACGGTGGATAACAGCGTTGACGGAGCTGTCGACATTATAAGCGCACAGGTAGATATCTTCCTTGAAGAGGGACTTACCTTTAAGGATTCCGGTTTATCCGAGGCAAGATATACGTACGGTGAAATACTCGGCGACCAGATTCTCAGTATGGGTATAACTGCAGGAATGGTCAAAACTATCAAGACGACTGTTGTTGTAGCACCCGAGGCAAATCTTACGTCAAAAAATATTACCGTAAACGTTTCGGCAACAGAATATGTGTCTGATACCGAGTGGACTCAGGCTACATACTCAACACAGAATAATGTGCTTGTTCCCGGCGTTGACGGAATGCTTCCGGATGTAAAGATGACATCGATATCGCCGAAAATGGTCTATACCGAGGGCGAAAAGAATATCACCGTTTCGGGTGATATGGAAAGCCTTAAGGCGTTAAAGGCATCAACGGGATGGGAGCTTTATCTTGTCAAGGGATTGAATAAGATAAGAATTGATAAAAGCACCATAGCATTCCCGAACGAAACCTATAAGACTATGACCTTCTCGACCGATGAAGTTCTTTCATTAGGTGACTATAAAATTGAGTTGCATTTTACAGATAAGCAGTTAAAGGATGAGCTTACAAGCAAGATAATTGCAGCAGAGGTGCTTACTGTATGTGATGATGAGAATTTCCGTTCAGAGAGCTACGGCCTTGTAGCAATGGTTCGTTTTGAAGAGAATAATTATCCGACTTATGATTTTGTATCGTTTATAAGCGAAGAGGAGCTTAATCAGTTCGAACAGGGAGAGATTACTGCGCGCGGACTTAAGCACGATGCGATTGCCTTTGATGATACAAGCGAAATAATGGCAGTTGTAAGAGGTAAGATTCGCGTTATGAAAGAGGACGACAGAGTCTTCTATCAGGCGAATACCACAGACGGTGATGTAACCATCAATAACCTTCTCGTTTATGACGGAGCAGAACCGCTTACAATGTCAATCGAGGGAGATTGGTGGAGTACACAGAACGATAATATCGCCACTATTGCAGGTGACGGACGACTCAAGGTCATCGGTTCGATAACCGTATGGAATAATGGCTGGAGCCTTGAAGGTAAAGACGGAGAAATGCATACTCTCGGCGGCGAGGATGATGAAGCATTTGTGCTCCAGCTTGGCGTCGGCGGCTCGATAGTACAGTACATTGGCGGACTTTTGATTGATCTTAAGTACGGTGAGCTTACAAAAGATGATGATCTCTATGGAATCAGCTTCGGCGGTAAGGTCACTATACCGATAAAGGCTAAGAAGCAAGACGATAAAAAGGCTTCGAGTGATAAGCCCTCAGGCGACTCCAACAAGCCTGCGGACGGCGGCAACAAGCCTGCGGACGGCGGCAATAAGCCTGCGGACGGCGGCAATAAGCCTGCGGACGGCGGCAATAAGCCTGCGGACGGCGGCAACAAGCCTGCGGATAGCGGCAATAAGCCTGCGGATAGTGGCAATAAGGTAGGCTTTACAAAGCCCTCCGGAGATAATCCTCCCCAACTTAAGCTTTCAACATCCGATTCCAAGGCAGGACAATATATCAACAGTCTTGGTACGATAGAAGACGAGCCGGACGACGGAGAAATATCTGCTGAAATTGAAGACATAATTTTCGGCCACAAGTCCTATAACGAGGAAACCGGAGAATATGAAACCGGATTTGTCGGAATCAACACTTCCTTTGGAGTCAGTCTTCCTGCCGATATTCTCGGTGGCGTATTCAAGAACAAGTTTGGAGTAGAGGCGACGGTATCGCTCAACACGATTGATAAGGAATTCGGCATCGATTTTGGTGTAGATGTAAAGGATGCCTTTGAGTGTGAAATCAACCTTGCCTTCAAACAGATCACAAGAAAGAGCGTTGAAAGGTACTATCCCGACGTTATCAAGCTTTATCTTGGCGGCGACTTTATGAGAATACCCTTCTTCGGTGTACCCGGTACGTTTGTAACCGGTATCGGAGGCGGCGTGTCAAATCTTTCGGATACACTTAAGGATAAGGAAGAAGGAGAGGAAATAGCTCCGCTTACCATCCATGTGCGTCTTGATCTCATCTTTGCAGAATTGTTGTGCGGACAGTTTGAGGGAGAATTCTGTTCGGAATACGTTTCTATAACAGGTGAGCTTACACTCAATAATGATGATGACGGAAAGATACTCAAGGTTGAAGCAGGCGTGAACGTGCGCTGGAAGCCGGCGGTAAATATCAGTATTTACGGAAACGGCTCATTACTTCAGGGACTAATGAAGGGCGGTATATCCATAACCGTTCAGAAGGATTATTTCTACGTATATTATTATGCAACCTTCGGTGTCCCCG
Organism: Clostridia bacterium; assembly: GCA_017646005.1. Taxonomy (GTDB): domain Bacteria; phylum Bacillota; class Clostridia; order Oscillospirales; family CAG-272; genus UBA4717. The sequence continues at coordinate 31,889 of JAGCNJ010000073.1, forward strand.
AATCTGTACCTTTGATCGGTGGAATGGAGCTTGGCGGCGTTGAGGCTGCAGGTTCAATTGACTTTATCGGCGCAAACCTTAAGATAATAGGAATCAAATTCGGATTTATCTATTATTGGGGCGGTGATTTCCATATAGGTCAGGGCATAGATCTTTCGGGCAGAGGAGATGCTGTAAAGGCGATAGACACCTCTTACTATGACGAAGACGGTAATTATGTACAGTGTACAGCACTTTACGGTACAAATTTACGCCGACTTACATCAACCAAGGTTGAAAGCGGCAGGGCAGGCGGACTGCTCATAAAGAAGGAGTTTGATCCCTCAAATGAGGATGCGCTTTTGCTCGAAGTACCGTTTGACGGAGTCAGACTTCCTGCCGCAGAGGAGATCATTCTCATAACTCCTTCGGGAAGACAGATTGAAATGATTCCCGACGACGGAGAGGGCGGCGGCAACTTCCTTATCAATGACCGCGGAGAAAATGAAAAGAAGTACGTTTATATTACCATAACCGATAAGGAGCTTCTCGAAGAAGGCGAATGGTCGCTTTCCATCATAACAGACGGAGTGACAGTTTCCGACTTTGAGGTAAACGGCGTTGATGATCTTCCTGATATAGAAGGCGTAACATATGATTACAGTGCAGATGAGCCTTACAGCTTAATAGTAAATTATGACATCAGCAGTGAAAGTGACGTCCCCGGAGCACTTGACGTTTATATTACCGAGAATCCCGATGCGATGTCTGATATGCGTCAGAACGTAGCAAGTCCCGATACAGGTCTCATTTCACTCGGACGTATAACTCTTGAAGAGATGAAGGACGGAAGCGCAGTGCTTGATATACCCGATACACTCACAGACGGCGAATATTACGTATTGTGTATGCTTTCACAGGATGTCGGCGGTATGTCAATGGTTATGAGCGAAGATACTTTTACGTTTGTAAATGATATTCTTCCCGATAATATTGACGGTATAGAAGTGACCTACGGCGGTGACGGCGATCTCCGTATTGAAATCGAGCGCGAGAACGAGGTTGATTATAATGCATATGTCATCCGTATCCTTGACGAAAACATGGAGCTTGTAAAGGACGCTATCTTCGAGGAGGAAGTGTTCGACAAGATCTACAATGAAGAACTTGGCGAATACGAAAATGAAGTCTACTATTTTGGCGAACACCAGGGACTTGGTGCAGGAAATACATACTACGTTGCTATTGATACCGTGAGATACGAAGATGACAAGCGTTATTATAGTAATGACACTGTATATTCCGAAGGATTTTTAATGCCCGAAAAGCAAACACCCGTGCTTCTTGATGTTGAAAGTAACATTGATGATAACGCGGCATTGCAGGGAATAGATACCTTTGAAGCAACCTATACCTTTGACAGAGACGTTTATCTCTTTATTGTTGCAGATACACTTACCAAATCTTATTCGACCGAGTGTAAGAAGGTACATACAGTAAGCGTTCCGCTTATCGAGGGTGACCATGTGATAGACTTTTATGCGGTTACACCCGAATATGATACTACTGACAGTACCATTCACGAAGAAGCCTCGTTTGCATTTGTGGTGGATACAACAGCTCCGCTTCTTAAGGTCGGACAGACAACCTCGGAGAATGTTGAAAATCCCGAGGAACATACGGCTGTAAGTATGCAGAACGTACTTGTCAGCGAAGATGGAACTATAAGCTTCAGCGGACTGACCGATCCGGATGCAATTCTGACGCTTGACGGCACAACAGACGGTATTGCGTTGGAAATGAACGGTTCGTTTACTGTAAACCGTCAGATAAGTGCAGACAGAAGCAAGACCGAGCTTGAGCTTGTTGCAGAGGATAAAGCGGGAAATAAGACCACACTTCTTATACATCTTGTCGCTCCGTCATTATTCAATTTCAACTCTGTCAAACTCATGGCAGATAAGGAAATTGCAACAATTGACGATGTCAAGAAGATAACAATTCCTGTCGGAACGACTGTAAATCTCAGCGCGTTTGGTATATACGATGCAAAAGAAACCGAGCTTGAGGGTGATGACGTTTCCTGGAAGATACTTTATGAGCAGAACATCATAAACTTCAACGAAGGCGTACTTACAGCACTTGTTCCCGGAGAAACTGCTATAAGTGTTATCTATGAGATAGCCTCTTTCGAACTTGACGGTAAGATCGAAAAGAGCACTCTTACCGACGTTATCGTAATTGAGGTAACCGAACGTAAGATTGGCGTTGACGGCGGAGAGGACGATGTAAGCGTTGATATGGTAAGAACCGATTATGCAAGCTATTCAAAGATCGCGCTTATCATTGATAAGAACGATATCTCCTCTGTAACAACCGTAGTTGAAGATAAAGAAGTAGTGTTCTATCACACAGGAGATAATACCTACGTTGCATCCTTTGAAACCAGCGTTGATGAAGAAGCTGTACTTGGTGCACTTAAGATAGTACAGAGCTCAAGTGAAAATGATAAGGCGACAGAGCTCTTGCGCGGAGACTATGACGGAAACGGACTTGTAAACGGCACTGATATGAATCTGGCAATCGATATGTTCCACGGAACAAATGATTACGGACTTGGTAAAGATGCATTCATACGCGGTGACGTAAACGGTGATGGTATTATCAATATCATCGATGCACAGCTGATGCTTATTTACAGAATCACTGAATAAGGAGAATTGTATGAAAAGAATAGTTAGTTTAATTCTATGCGTGTTTATGCTTTTGTCCTTAATTACAGTGACATCAGCGGCTGAGACTGATGCCGAGGTGAGTTATTCTCTCAAAATAGAGGCATCCGCGCCTGTAAACGGAGAAACGTATTCCGTAGGGGAAACGGTAACATTAACAGTTGCCGTTTCCACAATGGATATCATGGGAAACCCGGCACCAGAGCTTTCTGCACCCGTATATGGTTTTAACGGTGCGCTTAATTACAACTCGTTTTTGCTTAACCTGACAAACGTAACAAAACCGGCTCACTTCGGTAATATGATTTATAAAAACGAAGCATCAACCGGACGCGTTACCTTCAGCTTTCTTTGTCAGGCAGATGGTTCATCACTTTCGGGAATAAATGTAGGATCAGAGTTTGTATTGGCAAAGTTTACCTTCAAAACGCTTAAAGACGGTGTATCTTCAAGCTATCTTTCCGATATGATCATTACCGATAAGGAAGCCGGCGCAAGACCGATCATTTCATCGACACAGAAGCTTGATATCAGTATTGGTACAGGTGAAATGGTTGCAGACGCAGAAAGCCTTGCTAAAAGCATTGAAGATGCACAGAAGCAGCTTGACTTGGCGATAATGAATCCGAACGGAGAGCTTGTATATCCGGCGTTCACCGTGTCGCAGGAAACGTATGATGCGCTCGAAAGAGCAATAGAGAACGCCAGACAGGTGCTTTCTTATGCAACTTTTTCCGATGAATTCTTAGAAGCGGAAACGACGCTTGTCAATGCAATATATGCATACGAGAATGCTAAGCTTTACGGCAAAAAGAATAATGATAATTCTCACTCCGTGGGAGGAATTATCGTTGGCGAAAAGGATAAAAAGCTTGTTGAAGTTATAGCCGTAGCAGGCGGAAACGGCAAAATAGCAGAGGGCTACGAAAAGCAGCTTGTCCGTTACGGCACCTCAGCAACTGTTATCGCAGTGCCTGATGAAGGCTATGAGGTTGAAAAGATAGTAGTAAACGGCATAGAGTATCCTGCTGATGAAACCGTTACCATAGCAAGCGTAACGGCAAAAACACAGGTCGAGTTTTATTTCCGTGTAAAGCCAAAAGCACCTCGCTTTGCCGATGTTGCGCGTGGGGCTTGGTATTTTGATGCCGTAGAACAGATTGCCGAAATGGGACTGTTTGCA
>JAGCNJ010000074.1 GCA_017646005.1 Clostridia bacterium
AGCCGCATGGTTCCAATGAGTATAATATATATAATGACGGTTCTTATAAATATGGTTGACAAAATAACCTCCGCAAAAAATGTAAATCGAGTGAATAAAGGGCAAAAATAGGGAAATAATTATTGTATCGTATATATCATTTGTGCCTTTTGAACAATAATTCGTATTTTTTGAAAAAATCTCATTTTTATTGCATCTTTATCAAAAATGTGCAAATCATAATCTCAAACGGTCGTTTTTATAGCCAAAGCGCACTTTAGCGCAATACCATAATATGGAGTTTATATGACCACAATATTTGTAAGAACGCTTATCACCTATATTGTTTTGATTTTTGCAATAAGAATAATGGGCAAAAGGCAGGTAGGTCAGCTTGAGGTTTCGGAGCTTGTGACCACTTTTTTGCTTTCCGAACTTGCATCCTTCCCTATTACAGATGACGGAATTCCTCTTCTTTTTTCAATCGTGCCCATACTCACCCTTGTAGCGATCGAGGTGATCGGAGCTTATGCGGTCACTAAAAGCAACATGCTCAAAAAAATATTCATAGGTCACCCCACTATGATAATATGCAAGGGCAAGCTTGACACAAAGGAGCTTGAGCGTAACCGCATAACCGTAGAGGAGCTTTTCAGCCAGCTGCGCATGAAAAGCATTGTGTCGCTTGATGAGGTAGAGTACGCCATACTTGAGCAAAACGGTCAGCTTTCGGTCATAACGAAATCAAAGGTACAACCGCTTTCTCCTGTAGACGTTGACGTCGAGGTAAAAGAAAAAGGCATCGCACACGCGATAATTATAGACGGAAGCATCAATGAGCAAAACCTTTCCGTTGCCGGAAAGAACCGTGCCTGGCTTGAAAAGCGGCTAAAGGCTCACGGATGCATGATCGACGACATTTTTATATTTACGGTCAACGATATCGGAGATGAAACGTTAATAAAGCGCGCCGATATATGACGCGCTTTATACGAAAGGTTATATATAATGAAAAATATGATAATTTCATCGGCTATCCTGCTCACCATAGTCGTACTTCTCACGATCAACGCGATAGTGCTTGACAGATGTGCCGATTCTTTGCTTCAGAAGGTAGAAGCAATGAGCGATGATCCGCTGCGCGAAATAGAAAATGCCAAAGCTCTCGAAAAGGAATGGGAGGCTATCGAGCCGTTCGTTTCGATTACGGTAGTGCACTCAGAAACCGAGTCGGTCATAAATTCGGTATCGCTCATATCGGTCTATGCACGGACTAATAATCAAAGCGAATTTATCGCCGCAAAGGATATTTTCAGGCACGCAGTTTCTCACATCAGCTTTTCGGGCAAGCTTTCGCACGAAACTATTCTATAGCTTATCTGAAATCGGTCACACCGTCTGCAAGCTTTACGCTCTTACGCAGTATCGTGTAATACTCGCTTTCAACCTTTTCAAAATCAATACCCGCATCACTCGCAATTGCCTTTACGATATACTCCGGATTGAGATAATCGGCGCTGTCGCAGGAAAGCATAGCCTTCACAAGCATCGCACCTCTGTCAAGAGACGCCTCGCTATGCTTTATAAGTGGCTTTATATCCACCTCTTTTTCGCCGCTTTTCGTTTTCTTGGTAATAACGAGCGGCTTGCTTAAAAGCTCGTTTGACTTTTTCACAAGCGTTTCATCGGAAAGAGACGAATTTATTCTTATTTCATATTCCGCCCATGCTATCTCGGCTATCTTATGATCCGGATACCATACGCCTGTTACGCTCATTTCTGGCGGGAACTGTGCGGATATGCGGGATGCGATTTCATCAAGCGGCATATCCTCAACTATCTTAAAGTCAACAAATTCACACTCACTTTCGGTGCCTATCGACAGCGGAAGCGAAAACACAAGCTTGGGTCTGGGATTAAAGCCCTCGGTATACCATATCGGTACACCGGCGCGCACCATAATACGCGACATTGTACGGGCCAAATCAAGATGGGATATAAACTGAAGCTTTCCCGTTTTGGTAAAGCCCAGTCTTACAGGTCTCGCTTGCACCACGATCTTTCACCTCCAAGCTTATTTGCTCCGCAAGCAGAGCAATTCTGCGAGCAGTTAGGCGTAGTTATATTTTCGTGCGCCTTTTTATTTTCTTTTAACATAAATTCCTTGGTCACGCCGCAATCGATCATATCCCACGGGAGTATCTCATTATCTCCGAAGCGTCTGTTAGCATAAAACGCAGGATCGATCTCTGCCGCCTCAAAGCACTTAAGCCACTTGCTGTAATCAAAGAACTCATCCCATGCGTCAAAGCACATTCCAAGCTTACGCGATTCAAGGAGCACCCTTGAAAGTCGTCTGTCACCGCGCGCAAGCACAGCCTCAACTCGGCTTACCTTTGCATCGTGATGGTGGAACTTTACAAATTTATTATTCATCTTCGATTCGAGGTATTTTTGCTTATCATATACCACGTCAAGCTCGTCCTGCGCCTCCCATTGGAATGGCGTAAACGGCTTGGGGATAAAGGTGGACACGCTTACCGTAACAGACGGCGGACGTTTGAATCCTCCCTCACCCTTATGCTCACGCTTGAGCTCGAAGAACTTATCCACGACCTTATCGGCAAGCTCGGCTATACCCGCAAGGTCTTCATAGGTCTCTGTAGGCTGACCGAGCATAAAGTAAAGCTTGACCTGGCTTTTTCCACCCTCGAACGCTACCGTGCAGGCATTCATAAGATCCTCTTCGGTTACGTTTTTGTTGATGGCGTCCCTGAGCCTTTGCGTACCCGCTTCGGGAGCAAAGGTAAGCCCCGACGTTCTAACCGACGATATCTTTTCCATAAGCTCCTTCGAGAAGCTGTCCGCACGAAGTGACGGCAGTGAAAGGCTAACCATATTATCGTCAGTCCACTCAAGAAGCTGTTCGCACAAAGGACGAAGCTTTGAATAGTCACTTATGCTTAACGATATAAGCGATATCTCGTCGTATCCCGTGGCATCGTAAAGTTTCTTCGCCTGCTCGCTCAAAACCTCGGGCGATTTTTCCCTGACAGGTCTGTATATCATTCCCGCCTGACAGAATCTGCACCCGCGTATACAGCCTCTGTACACCTCGAGCGTTATTCTGTCATGAACCGTTTCAATATAAGGCATCACGAACTTATCGGGGAAATATGACTTATCCATATCGCTGATGATACGCTTGGTGATCTTCGCGGGAACGTCGTCATATTTCGGTGTGATTGATTTTATAGTATTATCGTCATTATACCCAATTTCATAAAGCGAGGGGACGTAAAAGCCGTCAAGCTTTGCCGCCGCGCGCAAAAACGCGCTCTTCGTATAGCTTCCGTCCTCCTTCATTTTTATATAAAGCTCGGTAAGCTCAACAAGTGCTTCCTCGCCCTCTCCTATACTGAAAATATCAAAGAAGTCGGCTATAGGCTCGGCGTTATATGCGCAGGGACCGCCTCCGATTATGACAGGATCATTCTCTTCTCTGTCACACGCCAGAAGCTCAAGGCCTGCAAGCTCAAGCATATAAAGAACCGTCGTATAGCACATTTCATACTGCAAAGTAAACGCGACTATATCAAAATCGCGCACAGGGTCTCCGCTTTCAAGCGCGCACAGAGGAATATTATGAAGTCTCATCTGCGCATCCATATCCGACCACGGAGCAAAAACACGCTCACACCAGATATCCTTATGCTCGTTAAGCGAGCCGTAAAGTATCCTCATTCCGAGATTGGACATACCTATCTCGTATGTGTCGGGAAAGCAAAAGGCAAATCTCGCCTTGATTTCATCCTTATTTTTTATTGTCTGACCGAATTCTCCGCCCGCATATCTTCCGGGCTTTTCAACTCGCTTCAGTATTCGTTCATAGGGGATATTATTTTCCATCTACCCATTTCCTTTCTCGTAAAAATACCGTTACGGCAATTTCACCGTAACGGTATATCACCTTACTCTGTAAAAACGGTAATGAACATTATCGGTATCAGCCAGAACAGCTGATAAAGCGCCGCGTATGCAGAGCCAAGTCCAAGCTTACCGAGTGCCGCTACCGCGTATATTACAACAAGCACGAGCACGGTGCTTACAATTTCAAAGATACTGTGTATTTTTGAAATATATTTGATCCTGTCGCAAAGCGAAAGCGCGCGGAGCAAAGGTTTTACAGTTGATGCGCATACGACTCCGCTATCCGCTCTTTCAAGCCTTGAAGGCATTTCCATGCCCGGCTTTCCGTGTACTACTCTTACAGGGTAGTCAGCGTCAAGACCAAGCTTTCTTATGATAAATTCATTATCTATATTGGGGTCCTGCGTTCTTATTCCGACACACATTCCCGCCTTGTAAAGCTGCTTGAATATAAGTTCAAACTCACGGTCGACAGTATACTGCACGTAAAACTTTGCAAGAATTTCTTCTTCGTTTGCCACATACATGAGTCTTAAGCCTGCGTTTTTCTCCATCGCCTCATCGTTTTCACCGTACGGTGTTTCAAAATCAAGCGATTTCATATAGTCGTTGCTTCCGAGATACAGGCTTTCGCCATCCACATTACAATGAACTCCGTTATCCGTACATTCAAGAAGCTCTGTGTTTTCGCTGTGACCTATCTCAACGGTCGCAAGACCGAAAACATCCGCAAGCGGTCCGCCTACCTTGGAGAATATGCTTGCCGCGTAATAGATAACTCCGTCGATACGATTTTCGCCGTAGACCTTAACGCTGTTTATCTTAACGCCGGTTGCCGGAAAAAGCTCCTTTTCGTCAAAGAATACGACCGAGCCATCCGAATACTCATCAAGCGAGCCCTCTCCGATTATCGCGCTTTCACCCTCATACGACATCTTTGCCGCGCGGTAGAAAGGATACGCACCTGCGATAATCACCGTTCCGGGAAGTCCGAGCACAAGTGCAAGATAAGCCATTGTGAGTGTTTCGTACGCGCTTGCCTTCATAAGGATTCCAAGACCTGCGGCAAGCAGGATTTCCGCAAGCACTATAAACATAAGCGCAAGCAGATGTCCCTTTTTGCTTCTTGAACGGATCCTTGAGAAAAATCCGTCCGCAAAATTCACTCTTGTCACCGCAAACATCGGTGAATCGGGCGAAACGTACTGATCAAAGAGCTGAGCGTTACCCTCGCGCTCTTCATCGGTAATTCGTCTTATCGCATACTTCTTGGTCGGAGCAGATACTACCGAAAAGCTCATTATCTCACGCTTAAGATCAAGCACCTCGCAAAGTAAGGCTATCACAAACGTAAGTGCAACCGGGAAGTTATAGAAGATTGCGCCTCTGATACCGGGAACAAACGTGAGCGCAGCAGTATATACAACCGAGCCGGCAAGTAATATTGACAAGACAGATTCAAAGCCCGGCTTAAGCTTAAAAAGCTTTACAAATCCATTTGCGATCTTATCCATATACATAAGCGCACAAAGAAGCACAAGCTGAAGATCTATCATCGCGCATACGGTCGGATAGACCGAAACCGTAAGAAGATTAGGAAGCTTAATTCCGAGAAGCGCGGCGTTTTCAAAAGCGAACAGAAGCGCGGCGAATATAACGCCAAGCCAGAGTCTTATGCTCGCGCCCTTGAAGGCACGGGTATATTTGCTCTTTATCTCCTCACTCTGTTCGGCATCGGTATATTCAAGATCAGAGTCGAACATTTCAAAAAGGCTCTTCTTTTTGGGCGCGATGGGCATTTGAAGATTATCGCTCTCTTTTTGTATTTCACTTGCCGTTTCCTCGCCATATTTTTCAACAAGCTCGTTGCGGTTTGCAAAAAGATTGAGCAATGTCATATCTGTGGTGTCAAACGGGAGTCCGTTTATCGTCTTATACTCACGTGCACCGTCATCGGTTATCGGAGCAAGCTCGTCAAAATCAAGCTCTTGCGACTCATCCTCATCAGAAGTCTCTCCATCCGCCGCATCGGGCGCATAGACATCCTCGCCGTTTTCTATCATACTTGCCATCTGTGCAAGATATCCGTTATCGATATCCTCCGACACCTCGGCTACCGCCTCGGCATCTTCAGAATTTTCAATATCATCCTGCTCGGGCTCGATAATATCATCCTCACTGTTATGTATAAAAGCAGACGCAGGTCCATCGCCTGAATTTTCAAATTCAGCAATTATTCTTTCGATATCCGCCTCTTCCTCGTCGCTTATCTCCGCAGGCTCGGCATCGGTCGGATCATCGTCCTTTTTATCATCCTCACCGTCCGAGTCTTCGATCGGCTCATATATAGCCGTTCTTGAAAGCGCTGACTGTTCATCATCAAACCAAGGGTCATCATCCTGCACAAGCGTTTCTTCGTCCGCTTCGCCGATCTCCTCATCGACAGGCTCTTCAAAAACCTCTTCATCATCGTCGATTATGTCGACGTATTTACTTAAGCTTTCGCCGTTGAGCTTATCGCTTTCGTATTCCTCAAGATTTCCGTAAACGATCTCCGAAAGCGCTTGCTTCATAGCCTCATCACTTATATGCGCGGCTTCTACCTTTGTATTTTCTTCAGTCTTTTGGGGAGACTTGTCAAGCCCTGCTCTTAACTTTTTCAAAAGCAGGTCAGCCGTTATGGCATCTCTTTCATCAGCGCCGAGATCACCGTTGTTATAGGGCATCTTAATATCTCCTTTCGATTTATAAAGATAAGCTTGGATTACTTACTGTTCCTGTGGTGGCACTTTGCTGCCTCACACATAATTACCGAGGTTGCACAGGCTACGTTGAACGACGTTACCTTGCCGTACATCGGGATAGATACGTTAAAATCGCTCAGATCCTTAACAAGCTTTGAAACTCCAAAGCCCTCGCTTCCGACAACTATCGCGCACGGTCCCGAAAAATCGGTTTCGTAATAAGCTGTGCCTCCCGCCTCAGCCGCGTATATCCACACGCCAAGCTTTTTAAGCTTTTCTACAGCAGAGGCTATGTTTGAAACCTTGGCTATGGCAAGATGCTCAAGAGCGCCCGCCGATGCCTTTTCGACCACCGAGGTCACACCTACAGCTCTGCGCTTCGGGATAACAAGTCCGTGAGCACCAACACCCTCGGCGACTCTTATAATAGCACCGAGATTATGCGGATCCTCCACGCCGTCGGCAATAAGAATAAGCGGACTTTCGCCTCTCTCTTCGGCGATCTGAACGATCTCCTCAACAGAAACGTATTCCTTCGCCGCAGCCATAGCGATTATTCCCTGATGCACTACCCCCGCGGCAAGCTGATCGAGCTTTTGCTTTTCGCATTCGACCACAGGTATTCCGAGCTCTATCGCCTTTGCGACGAGCATTGTGATCGAGCCCTCGCGCTCGCCCTTTGAAACGAATATCTTATCAACGCTGCGCGAGCTTTTGAGCAACTCTCTTACGGCATTTCTGCCTATAACGAGATTCTCGTCCGGCGTATTATCCTCAAAACGGCGGTCATTGCGCTTGTTTTCGTATCTGTTTTTCATAAAACCTCTGAAAAGCTACATTACCGCAAAGCAGACTCTACGGTGAAAATTATATAAATATAGTTATACTATATTTAATTATACCATATTTTTTTCAAATTGCAATAGAAAACTCCAATAAGTTAGCGATAAAAATATTACTTTGTTGTA
>JAGCNJ010000075.1 GCA_017646005.1 Clostridia bacterium
ATCAGCAACTATTACGCCGAACGCGGGATTATCAAGATTAATTTCCTTATCAAGCTCATCGATTGCCTCAGCATACGCTGTACTGTTCTTTATACCTGTCAACGAATCTCTGTACGCAAGAGCGTTTATGTAGCTTGAATACTCGCGTATTTTCTCATAAGTTTCGCTGAGCACACGAGAAAGTATACCGATCTCATCGTTTGAATCAACGATAAGGTTTACGTCCTGCTGTCCTGAGGTAATGCTGCTCGCCGCAACAGTAAGCTTTTTAAGGGGGGTTACTATTTTATTTGTCACCCAGAAGGTGTAAAGTATTGCAAAAACAAACACTATAAGAAAGGCGGTAACAATGTTGGTAAGCATCGGGCGTATGCCACGCTGGATATCCTTGTATGCGGCACGAAGCTCAAGGCTCATTCCGTTTACAAGAGGGGTTACGGCTTTTGTATATTCGCCTTCAAGGTCAAGGCTCTGCTCGGAATTATAGTAACTCTGCTGATCCTCTGTAAGCAACAAAGAGGTACCGTATTCATAAACCGTTATACTGTTTACGCGTTCAAGCAGATAGTCAAACTTCATATTGAAGCCAAGAATAGCAATAAATGTATCCTCAAAATAAACGGGTGTAACATAGGAGATAACCGACTCCCCGGTAAAACGGCTCGGATGCGGTGCTACCCATTCACCTGTTGCTGTTCCGCTTGAATTACTGTAAGCTATGAGCTCGTCATTTGTCAGAAGTGATAAACCTGAAAACTCTTTTGTAGAAAGCTTATGCAGGCTGCCATCTTCTTCAAACTGAGAATAAAAGCCTGTTGTAACTTTTGTAAGTTCCGATGAAAGGCAAAGATAATATGAGTATGAGCCTGATGTGTTTATCGCTATTTCATCAAACAAATGACGAATCTTTTCAGTATACTTGGCAAGATATGCTTCATCCAAGAGAGCTTCGGGATTTTCAATCTCATTTGCAGCGTAATGTCTGATAATCGCCGCCGATTTTTCAAAATCGTTTAGCATCTCATTTATCTGTGCCGCTTCCTTTTGGGAAACGTTATTAAGTATTCTGTCAGCATCCGTGTGCATTATCTCGTGTGTTATTGTAACTGAAATAATCGTAACAAGTGCGGTTATAACCAATAATGCAATAATAACTACAAACAGTATTTTACTTTGAATCGTCTTCATTACATATACTCCTTTTTATATCTCCGTTACACTGTTTACTTTATACTCCCTCTACCCCGGTGAGTATACGATGATACCCCTCAAGCACCACCATTGTACTATCGTCCTGTGTACGTATTCCGCTGCTGCGAACGGTTACTTCACCAAATTTCGGATGACACCAGCGATATCCGAGCTGTACAGCCTTTCCTCCGTTTATCATCAGATTTATTGCGTTATCCACATATTGCAGGTCATCAAGCGTAATACGGCTATGCCAATGCTCATAGCATTGTTCGGGCGAAAGCTTTTCCGTAATGCCGAGAACACGCTCCATTACGTCATCCGCATGCAACTCATATCTTCCGTTCTTCTCATCAATACGGATAATCCAGAGCCCGATATTATTTTCGTGCAGAATATTTTTAGGGTCAAAATGTATAGACCCGAACTGCTCCTTGAAGCGATATATCTCTTCAAGCGCTTCCATTCTCGCCTTATATTTATCAGAAAAGCTATGGATATACTTTTGTGTTATTTCCTCCGGCGTACACGGCTTATCAAACAGATAGCCCTGGAAAATATCCGCCTGAAGCGGTTCGAGCACCGAAAGCTCCCTTGCCGTTTCAACGCCCTCACAGCATGCGTGTATTTCGTTTGTTCTTGCAAATTCGATTACGTTGCTGACAAGGTGATAATTGTAGGTATTCTTTTCAATATCCGTAACAAAGCTGCGGTCTATCTTGATCTCACTTATGTCAAGCTGCTTCAGATAAGCGAGGTTGGAATATCCCGTACCGAAATCGTCTATTGAAAATCGAACCCCGTGGGATTTTATGTATTTGATAATATCGTAGTAATTCTTGTTTTCATTTAATCTGATCGATTCGGTAAGCTCTACCGTAAGTGCATTTCCCGGGAGCTCATACGAATTAAGCACCTCGATAATCTTTTCACCCAGTCTTGGGTCGTCAAACTGAACAGAAGAAAAATTAACCGCTACCTGAAGCTCCGGTATGCTCTTTCTCCATTCCTTACATTCAGCAAGCGCTCTTTCAAGCACCCATATTCCGACAGGCTCAATAAGTCCGGACTGCTCGAGAATCGGAATAAACTCATCGGGAAATACTCTTCCGCGCTTTGGAGAATCGTAGCGCAAAAGCGCTTCAACACCGTAAAGCTCATAGCTTCCGCTTTTGATCTGCGGCTGATAATACACCTCAAAGCCTTCAAAACCGTTCTGAACGCTTTCCTTTAGCTCTTCAAGAAGCATAAGCTCGCTTATTCTCTGCTTTATTTCCTCTGCCGAAAAGAACGCAACACTTGTATTCAGATTCTGGACAGCATCACTGAGGGTAATGTTTGCAGAATCCAAAAGCTGTGAGACGTCTATGAATATGCTGTTATCTATCGGAACCGCACCCGCGAAAACAGTGCACTTCTCATTCAGCTCCGCACAGATCTGCCCGTATATTTTCTCGATCGTTTCCGTGTCACACTCATTTGTAATAATAGCAAAATTATTGCTGTCAACGTGATAGGATTCCTCAATAAAGTCAATATGCTCAAGGATATCCGCCATTTCACACAGAAGCTTGTTGCCAAAGTTTTTTCCGTGAGTCAGATTGATATCCGCAAAGGTCGGTATTCCAAGCTTTACAAGCCAGCCCTTGCCGGCAGAAAGCTTACTCTTAAGATCCTCGCGCAGCTTTGTTTTGTTCCACAGAGCTGTTACAGGATTGAAAAGATGGCGCAGTGCCTCCTCGGACAAGCGTCCGATCATAGCATAAGGCGCTCCGCGTTCATCGTGAATCACCTTGCCGCGGGAATTTACCCAGACAGTAACTCCCGATTTCTTGAACATACGGAAGTTCATATCGTGATTATCCTTTTTGCCAAGGCGGACAGCATCAATATCCGCACAAAACGCTTTGCAGTCTGCAGGATGCACAATAGAAATAATATCCTCAAAGGTGAACGATTGATCATCGTTACCTTCAAAGTCAAAATACTCATCAACAGATCTGAAAAACTGTACTTTGTCATTGGGTATATCATACATTATCAGATAGTCATCTGTTGTCTGATTGATTGCCGCGAGATATTTCTTAATTGCTGAAAAATCCTTTACTGAGTCTAACAGCTTATCCATAGTATTCTCCGCCCACAGAATGCCTCAGCATCCTTGTCAACGTCCTCCTGACAAAATAAATGTTTTTTAGCACAATAACGCTACTATACCATTATAATGGTATAGTATATCATCCAATTATTAATATGCAATTAACATACAGTACATTATTTGTTAACTTTGTAATATTTTTCCATTCACCCGAATATGCTTTACATAAATAATACTTACAGGAGAACATTATGAAACGAAAGCTAAGACTATGGCAAATCGGCGGCTTTGCGACGAGTGTACTCGGTGGCACACTTTTACATTTTCTTTACGCCCTGCTCGGCAAGGCTGTTTGGATAGCACCGTTTTCCGCCATAAACGAATCCACGTGGGAACATATGAAGCTTTTATTCTGGCCAATGTTTATATTCGCCATCGTGCAAAGCTTTTTCTTTGGTGATCAAAATAATTTTTGGTGCATAAAATTACGCGGCAGCCTGCTTGGACTTACGCTTATTCCCGTATTATTTTACACCTACAACGGTGTTATAGGAAAGTCTCCCGATTTTATTAACATAGCGATATTCGTCATATCTGCGGCGATCGCTTATATTTGGGAAACACATCAGCTTAACACAAATGATCTCTCCTGTAAAAATCCCAAATTTTCGCTGCTGTTGCTCTGTGTAATCACCGTCATGTTCGTACTGTTTACCTTCAGAACACCTGAACTCGCTATTTTCAACGACCCACTTACCGGAACATACGGGAAATAATAAAAAAGGCAACCGTGCGGTTGCCTTTTGTTGTTTTCTTATACGGTACGGATGTCCGCGCCGATGTTCTTGTTAAGCTTCTTGAGCGCGCTGTTTGCAACAGCCTCGATTTCAGCACCCGTAAGCGTCTTTTCGTCAGAGCCGATAAGGAGTCGGAGTGTAATGGACTTCTTGCCAGCAGGGATCTGCTTACCCTTATATTCGTCAACGAAAAGAAGATCGCGGATAAGCTCGTTTTTCTTATTCATAACGCAGGCGTAGATCTCATCCCACTTTACAGCCGAATCAACGAGGAATGAAATATCATACTCGTTTATCGGGAATTCGGGAGTGTGAACGAAGCGGTTAGTTCTCGACTTGAAGGGTGCAAGAGCATCCATATCAAGCTCTACGAGTATCGCAGAAAGCACCTTGATGCCGCAGGCAAGTGCCGACTTCTTTGAAAGGAGCGCGAGATCACCAATCTTTTTACCGTTCAGCATAATATTTAGCCATACGGTCTCGTCTGCCCAATAAGGCTTTTCGTTCTTTTCAAACGTGAAGCCTTCCATATGCGTAAATCTCGGCATCGAGCCGATAACGCCCTTTGCACGGCGGAAAAGCTCTTGTATATTATCCGACGAGCCTACAAATGCGCATCCGAGATGCTTCTTCTGTGCGGGAAGCTTCTCGCCCTTGTACTCGTTTGTGTAATCGCTGTCAAGAAATACCTGTGCTTCCTCGAAAATATCAAATTCATCGAAGTTGCGCTCGTTCTTGACTATCGCCTTACAGATGTTGGGAAGAAGTGAACAACGGATATATTTTTCTGTGGGTGCGGGGGGAGTTGCAAGAGCAAGTATGCCGTTTGTATCGGGCATAAGAGCAGTTACAAATTCCTCTGTCATCCACGGATAGGTGAATATTTCCTGCATGTTGCAACGGAAAGCGAGATACTCCTTGATCTTGCGTACAAGATCGACCTCAAGCTGATTTATCGCGCCGTCAAACGAGGTCGTGATAGTCGTTGCCTCGAAGTTTTCGTAGCCGTACATACGCGCTACTTCTTCCATGATATCAGCCTTGATCGAAACGTCGCCTGTCGAACGCCATGTAGGAACGACGATATGCATACCCACATCTGTGAATGTAACGTCATATCCCATAGTGCCGAGCTTCTTTGCAACGATCTCCTGAGGAATACGCTTTCCGAGACGTCTGTCGAGCCAGTCAAACTCAACGTCGATCTCTTTTCTTTCAAGCTTATTTACGTACTGATCGTTAAAAGCGGTAACCTTCATTTCGGGGTAAAGCTCAGCAAAAAGCTTCATCGCAAGCGAAAGACCCTGGTCACAACGCTCGGGATCAACTGCCTTTTCGTAGCGCGAGGAGGATTCGGTACGGTTATCGTAGCGAAGCGCAGTTCTGCGCACGCCGCGCGATTCGAAGTTTGCTACCTCAAGGATAACGCTTTCGGTTTCGGGAAGAACCGAATCCTTGGCTCCACCCATTACGCCTGCAAGCGCAACCGCACCCTCAGCGTCCGCGATAACGAGATCGTCTGTAGAAAGTGCAAGCTCCTTATCATTGAGAAGCTGTAGTTTTTCGCCGTCGTTTGCACGTCTTACCTCAATGTGGTCGATTATATGGTTGGAATCAAATACGTGAGTAGGCTGACCTGTTGCAAGCATTACGTAGTTTGTAATATCAACGAGTGCATTGATCGGGCGCATACCAACTCTCCAGATACGGCTCTGCATCTTGAAGGGCGAGGGCTTAACACAAAGACCCTCTATCTTCGCGCCGATGTATCTCGGGCAACGCTCGGTGTCAGCTATTCTTACGTCAACTGTATCGGTAACGTCGGGAGTGTACTTATCAAATTCTACAAGCTCAAGATCGTAAAGAGCTGCGAGCTCTCTTGCGATACCGTAATGTCCCCAAAGGTCGGGACGGTTTGTCATTGATTTATTATCGATTTCAAGGAGAATATCGTCAAGCTCAAGAGCCTCTGCAACAGGTGTACCTGCCGCAATGCCCAGCGAGGTAACGTCCATTATCTCGTGCTCCTCAGCCGCAGGGAAAAGATCTGCAAGACCTACCTCAACAGAGGCGCATATCATACCGAAGCTTTCAACTCCGCGAAGCTTTGCATTCTTGATCTCAACAGGCTCGCCCTCGCCGTGCCAGCGCACCATAGCGCCCGGGCGGGCAACGACTACCTTCATTCCTGCTTCAAGGTTAGAGCCGCCGCATACAATGTCCTTGATCTCACCCGCGCCGATATCTACACGGCATACGCGGAGCTTGTCCGCATTGGGATGAGGAAGAACCTCCTTGATCTCACCAACGATTATCTTATCAAATCTCTCTGCAAGATTTTCAACGCCCTCAACCTCAACGGTTGACATAGTGAGGTCATACGCGAGCCTTGAAAGGTCCATATCATCCGGGAGCTTTACGTAATCCTTTATCCAGTTAAGTGATAATTTCATTCTTCTTTCCTCCTTAATGGAACTGCTTTAAGAAACGCAGATCAGTGCTGTGGAAAAGACGAACGTCATCAACACCGTAACGCATCATAACAAGTCTGTCAAGACCTATATTTACATAGAAGCCCGTGTATTCGTCGGGATCAAGTCCTGCCGCACGAAGTACGTTCGGGTGAGGTGTTCCACCGGGCATGATCTCTATCCAGCCTACGTGCTTGCAAACGCTGCAGCCCTTGCCGCCGCATACAAGACAGCCCATATCGATCTCAAAGCCGGGCTCAACGAACGGGAAGAAGCCTGCTCTCATACGCACGGGAACGTCTGGTCCGAATACCTTGGAAAGAATGCTCTTGATCATTACCTTACCCGCGGTATAAGTGAAGTCCTTATCAACGATAAGTGCTTCATACTGGAAGAATGCGCGCTCATGGCGGGCATCTGTAGTTTCGTTTCTGTAAACTCTTCCGGGATATACGAAGCGGTACGGGGGCTTGTGTGTGAGCATATAGCGCACGCTGTCGCCCGTAAGGTGGGGACGCAGACAAAGCTTGTCGTTAGCCTCGCCGGAGTCGTGACCCTCAAGCCAATATGTGTCCATGCTTTCTCTTGCAGGATGGTTAGGCGGGAAATTAAGGTTGTCAAACGCATAATATTCGCTCGTGATTTCGGGACCCGAGAATATCTCAAAGCCCATTGAGCGGAATGCGTCGTTAAGATCGTAGCACATCTGTGTAATAGGATGCAGACCACCGATCTTGGGTTCAAATCCGGGAACTGTACAGTCGAAATCGGGGGATATTTCAGAAGCCTTAAGCTTAAGAGCCTCACGTCTGCCCTCGATCTGCTCTGTAAGCAACACCTTTACGTTGTTTACAGCCTTACCCATTTCGGGACGAAGGGAGATGTCAAGCTTGGGGATTTCCTTAAGAAGCTCGGTAATGCTTCCCTGCTTACCGAGAAGCTCACCCTTAACCTCCTGAAGCTCGGCTTCGGACTGAGCCGCTTCGATACGGGCAGTACCCTCACGAAGCAGAGCGTCTAATTTATCTTTCATAGCAAACTCCTTACTACTATTATTATACAATTTTACAGATTATTTTACCACAAAACCGTGCTAATGTCAAGGTTTTTGATATATATGTGAGATTTACAATCCAAAGCCTCCCTTGCCTAAAGGGAGGCTTTGTAAAATCTGAAATGAAAATGATTTAATTTCAGAAGCAAATTTTTCCCGGATTAAGTATGTTTTTGGTGTCAAAAACACTTTTAATTCCCTTCATAAGCTCAATTTGCATCAAACCGAATTGATTCTTCAGGTATTCCTTTTTAGCATAACCTATTCCGTGTTCGCCGGAAACAAGTCCGCCCATTTCCTCGGCCTTTTTGTACATACGTTCGAAACAAGCTTTCAGAATCTCATTCCAGCTTTTATCATCCAATTCGTCCCTGCATATATAGATATGCAGATTTCCGTCACCGGCGTGTCCAAAGCTTGGAATTCTCACATTCATCTCATCTGCAAGAGAATGTGTAAACTTGATAAATTCATCTATTTTATTAACAGGTACAACAACGTCGCACTCATCCATTTCGGTAGTCGATGCTTTGATTGCTTCCAAAAATGCTCCGCGGGCGGACCATACTGCCTTTTTGCGTTCCTCGGTATCCACAATATACACATCCAACGCACCTATTTCAAGACATAAATCCGCAACTGCCTTCATATCATTTTCAACTTGTTCCTCTGTATTCCCGTCAAACGTAAGAAGTATATATGCATCACTCTTTGTATCAGGAAACTTTTTGCCTAAATAGCTCTCCGAGAAAAGAATAGTATCTCTTGACATATACTCAATTGCAGTCGGAGTTACCTTTGAGCCGAAAATCTTTGGTACTGCTTCAATAGCACTTTTCATATCTGAAAACGGGACAAGGAGACTTACCGACACCTTCGGAAGCGGGACAAGCTTAAGTATTGCCTCGGTTATGATACAAAGCGTTCCCTCTGATCCAATCACAAGGTCCTTGAGACTATATCCCGAGCTGTTCTTGGCAATCTTTCCGCCAAGCTTCATTACTTCGCCATTTGGCATAACGACCGTCAAGCCTCTTACATAATCTCTTGTCACACCATATTTTACTGCTCTCATACCACCTGCATTTGTAGAGATATTTCCGCCTATCGTTGCAGATTTTTCTCCCGGGTCGGGCGGATAAAGAAAATCATTTTCTTCGCAAAATGCAGAAAGTTCCATCAAAAGCACACCGGGTTGAACAGTTACCGTTAACGTATCAGCATCAAGCTCCAAAATTTTATTCATTTGCGTAGTTTCAAGAAGAATCCCACCTTCCAGCGGAACTGCTGATCCAACAAGACCTGTACCGCTTCCTCTTACAGTTACGGGAATCGATCTTTCGTATGCATGCTTCATAATTTCAGAAATTTCTTCGGTTGTATGTACTCTTACAAGCACCTCGGGCATTCTTTCAACACCGCCAAGCTCGTCATGCGCGTAGTCGGGATTTATATCATCGCCGTATACTACATTTGTATCTCCGGCAATATTTTTAAGCTTTGATATATCATTGGAATCAACTCTATTATACATCTGCTCTCGCCTCCTTTATCATTTCAATAAGACGCGGTACTATTTCGTTTACATCACCTACGACGGCATAATGTGCCACATCAAATATAGGTGCAGTTTTATCTGTATTTATTGCCACAATGCAATCGGATGACTTCATGCCTGCAGCAAACTGAACCGCGCCGGATATGCCAAGACATATCAGAAATTTAGGCTTGACGGTTCTGCCGGAAAGTCCGATCTGATGCTTTGCATCGTATATATTTTCTTCAACAAGAGGTCTTGTGCAGGCTACAACGCCGCCAAGCAGATCGGCAAGCTCTTTTGCTAAGTCACGTAGTTTCTCGCTCTTTGCGCCTCTGCCAAGTGCCACTATTACGTCCGCCTCGGATATATCAATGTCCTTTGGTTTTTCTTTAGACGAAATAACTTCTATGGATGATTCAAGATTTACGCTCTTTACATCCATATTTATAATCTCACCTCTTGCATTCTCATCGGGCTTTGGCTCACTGAATACTTTGTACCTGACAGTACAGAATTGAGGTCTTGTATCAGGAGAAATTATTTGTGCCATTATGTTTCCGCCAAATGCAGGTCTTATCTGAACAAGGTCGGTATTTTCCTTCATTTCAAGCACTGTGCAATCTGCAGTAAGACCAGTCCTGCATCTTGCAGCTACTCTCGGAGCAAGCTGTCTTCCAAGATTTGTGGCTCCTACCAGAATTGATGAGGGCTTGACTTTGCTGATAAAATCGCAGAAAGCTGCGGTATATGGCTCTATTTTAAAATCTTCAAACGCAGGGTCATCATATACAAAAACCTTGTCCACACCATAATGTAAAAGCTTTTCTGTGCTGTCACCAAGGTTATTACCTATCACCAGTGCATAAACAGGGTGACCTGTAACCTTTGCAAGCTCCTGTGCTTTTCCGCACAGCTCGTATGTAACACGATGAATTTTGTTACCGCAATGGTCAACATACACACATATTCCTCTCCAGAGTGATTTGTCAACAGATTCTTTGACTTCTTCTACATAATCAATAGCGCCCTCACTTTTTTTTACACACAGCTTACACATCTTGCAAGCGGAGGAAATATCGAGCTTACCGTTGTACGATATTGCACCAAACGGACAGACATTTACAAGCTTTTCCGCCATATTAGAAGTAATCTTATCATGATTTATAACTATTCTTCCCATACTTATGTCCTCCTATATTAACTTACAGTCACGGATCAATCCGTACAACTCATCAGCCTGTTGCTTCGCATCACCCTCGACGGTATGCTTCTCATTATTTTTTTCAGGAGGAAATATTCTCTCAACCTGCGTTGCTGAGCCCGAGAGTCCATAATTATCCGGGTTCTGATCATCGAAATTTTCAAATGATATAAACTCCACTATATCATCCTTTAACGTCTGCTTAACCTTGTATGAGGGTAATCTTGGCGAATTTATATCTCCGTCTACAGAAATAAGGCAGGGCATTTTTACCGACATTCTCACAACCTTATCATCAAGTGACGCAGTTAGATATACCTTGTCACCGGTTATTTCTTCAACAGAAATAACGTTTGCAACATTAGGAATGCCTAAAAATTCTGAAACCTCTGCTCCAACCTGTGCAGTATCTCCGTCAGTTGTTTGCTTTCCGCAGATAATAATGTCAAAATCTCCGCATTTTTTTATTCCTTGAGATATCGTATATGCAGTTGCAAGAACATCGGCACCTGCAAACTTACGGTCAGAAATAACTGTTCCGCCCTTAGCTCCCATACAAATTGATTCTATAATCACATTTTTCGCCTGCGGTGGTCCCATCGTAATGGTTTTCACCTCACCGTTATATTTTTCTGCCAATGATAATCCTAACTCAATGCCGTACAAATCATACGGATTCATTTTACTTTGTACCCCATCTCTTTTTAATACACCTGTAACCGGATCCACCTGAACATTACTTGATCCTGGAACCTGTTTTACACAAACAATAATTTTCATTTTATACTCCTTTTTATTATTTGATATATTTAGTCCCAACCTCGAGTCAAGACTGTACTAACAATTGTTCGCTTGTTTATGTCTCAGTTTACTTTGTCTTTGCGCCACCATCAGAGTTCGCTATCGCTTTTCTCCTTTTGTTTTATCTCGCGCGAGAGCCTTTGCAAAAGGATCGCGGCAAGAACTGCGGCAAAGGCGTTTACGCCGGTGAAATTAAACCATATTCCGTCAAGCTCAAAGTGCCACAAGGCGCCTAAAAGCACTACCGGGAACACGAATGCCACCGAAACCGACATAAGCGTTGCCTGAAGCGGCTTTCCGATCGCGCTGAAATAGCTTTGTGTGGTGACCGCTATCCATCTGAACAGATATGCAAAGCAGAAAAGTCTTATCGCGTGTGTGGATATTTCAAGCAGCTTTACGTCCTCTGCCTTGACAAACCAGGACGCTATCGTTCCGGGGATAAAAAACAGCACCGACGTAGATATAAGTCCGATAAACGCTGTTCCCGTATACGCGCAGTTGGCAATTCTTTTGACTCTGCCGTAATTCTTTGCGCCCCAGTTATATCCGAGCGCAGGCGAAAGCGAATCGGCGATGCCGTAAAGCAGGGGCCAGCACATATCACTTGAATACATCAGCACGGCGTATACTGCGACAGCTGTCTGACCACCTCCCTCACCGAGCATCTGCGCGCCAAGCGTCATAAGTGAGATATTCATAAGTATCGACGTAACGCGCCCCGACACGTTATTCAAGAAGATCGGCGAGCCACACGCCGCAATCTGCTTTATCATCGGGAAATTGAATTTCGGTCTTGTGAATTTCAAAAGCGCCTTTTTTGCCACAAACGGTATCATTGCCGCAAACGAGCTGATGCACATAGAAAGCGAGGTCGCAAGTGCCGAGCCGACAACGTCCATCCCGCAGACCAAAAGAAAGAAGCTCAAAAATGCCACTGTCAAAAGGTTGCAGCCGATATTTATAAACATACTCGTCTTAACAAACCCGCTTATACGAAGATAGTTGTCCATCGCAAAAAATATTGTCGCAAGCGGACTGCAAAGAGCAACAGTACGCAGATATCTTACCGCAGTGTCAAGTAACAGGTCATCCGCACCCATCATACGCGACAGAGGCTCTGCAGCAAAAAACATTATGCTTCCCATAAATACGGACGCCAAAAATATCATTATAACCGAACAGGTAAAGGTGTTGTTCGCTTCATCCCTGTCTCCCCTGCCGAGCGCTATGGATATCGGCGCACTTGCGCCGACTCCGATAAGATCGGCAAGCGAAAAATTTATCATTACAAGCGGCATCGCAATATTAACGGCGGCAAATGCTCCCTCGCCGAGTATCTGCCCTATAAAAACACCCTCTACGATACTGTATATCGACATTGCGAACATACTTATCATACCGGGCATAGCCACAATAAAAAACAATCGCCACGGGTTCATTGCGGCATACATTTCTTCGGTTTTCATTTTCATAACGTTATATATCCTTATATGTAAAAACGGTGCTTAAGCTTTCTTTTTGTAAAAATGCTCAGTGACCTCGCCGGTCAGCATCTGACATTGCAGTGCAATTATATCCTCACCCTTGCCAAACACCCACACGTTTACTGCGGGCTGTTCATACCAGGCAACACTGTCACGCTCTCCGTAATGCTTTTCAAAATAGTGTGCAAGTATTTCATTTATCTTTTCTTTTTTAAGTATCTCTGCCACAGCCTTCACCTCTTAAATATTATACACGATACGCGTGCTTATGTCAATCTTTTCGGCTTGCGCAAGGGATATGCTCTTGACTTTTTTTCGCAAAAGGATTAAAATACTGTTGTAAACTATTCACATGGGAGAGATCAAGTGAACAGAAAAGATTTTGAAGCATTCGTCACACGCACGTACAACGTGCCTGCCGAGCATCCGTTTTCCGGCGACAGCATCACCACAGTATTCCGTCACATCGACAACAAAAAATGGTTTGCCATCGTTATGACGATAGACAAAAGCAAGCTGATGCCTGACAAAAGCGGAAAGATTGACGTAGTCAATATCAAATGCGCGCCTGAAATAATCGACACCTTTTGGGAGGAAGACGGTATTTTCCCCGCATATCATATGAACAAGACCCATTGGCTGACGCTTTCGCTTGACGGTAGCGTGGATAATGAAACTATAAAATCCTTACTTGCGATGAGCCACAGGCTCACGTCTGCAAAAGCAAAGAAAAAGTAAAAAAGTCCTTTGGATTGGACTTTTGTTTTTATATTTCAGGATAACTCGGATAGTTGAAGCCTCCGAGCTTTTCAAAATCCTTCATTCCCTCAAGTGAGCTTGCCGTTACCTTGCTTTCTATCTGTGCAAAATTAAGCGCAGGGAGCGTTGCGCATACAAACGGCGCACCATTTACAAGCGCGTTCAACACCGCTTCATGACCGCTTATAATAAAGTTATAGTTGCGTGCGCATACAACCTCGACGCTCGCTTTCGAGCTCTCCGATTGCATCATACCGATGCTGTCCTTGTCTGCTGTAGGATATAGCGACTTAGGAGAAAAATACATCTTTCTGTCATATTTTTCGGGGCAAGCGCAGAATTTTTCATATTCATCGTAGATAAGCTTGCAAATATTATCGGGGGTTTCGTAAGAAGTATCTACCACAAGATCATAGTTTGCATAGCTTAAATTATCGGTACCGTATATCTGCTTGAAGCGCTCGTTTTCAACAAGGCTTCTGAGTATAAGCTTTTCTCTCGCATCATCAACGCTTACGTAGGTTTCCTCGGCACCTCTCGGATCCTTCATAACACGCAGTGCCGCTATCTGTGGGTCTATGGTAAAGAAGACCTTGAAGGTATTCTTTGCAAAGTACCATGCCATTCTCGAATCAAAAAGCAGTCTGTCCTCCGCCCTGTCGACCGAGATACGTGTTACCTCGTCGTCGATCATATGATCATACTTGGTGTCCTTCGACATCATCTGATTCATTTCAAGCGTACTCACGCCAAACTGTCTTGCAAGCTCGCGCTGAATCTTTCCTGTTGAATATATTTCAAATCCGTGTTTTTCGTTAAGCAAGCGGGCAACGGTAGATTTTCCGCTTCCGAGCTTGCCTGCCATTGTGATATGCATTGTCTTTCTCCTGCTATGGTTATGTATGTAAGAATTATACCACAATTATCTTGCCCTTTCAAGAGGGTAAAAGGAATTTATTTACTTAGTTTTGCTTGATTTTACCAAAAAATATGGTATACTATTATAAAAAGGCGAATTATTGAAAGGAAGATCGTTATGGAAACAGGAATGAAAGCACCGGACTTTACCCTTGAAGATAAATTTGGGAACAAGGTATCCCTGTCTGATTTTCGGGGCAAAAAAGTCGTATTATACTTCTACCCGAAGGACAACACCCCGGGATGCACAAGGCAGGCTTGCGCGTATGCGGGCATCTATAAAGAATTTGAAGAAAAGGGTGTTGTTGTAATCGGAATCAGCCGTGACAGCGTGGCATCACACGAACGTTTTGCCGAAAAATACTCTCTTCCCTTCATTTTGCTTTCCGACCCCGGTCTTGAAGCCATAAAAGCATACGACGTATGGCAGGAAAAGAAGCTTTACGGCAAAGTAAGCTTTGGTATCGTGCGTACCACGTTTATCATAAGCGAAGACGGCTATATTGAGGCAGTCAAAAGCAAGGTAAAGCCGGACACCGACGCCGAGGAAATACTCGCAACAATTTAACACGGCAAGCATAAAAAAACGCAACTGCAGATGCAGTTGCGTTTTTTGTTTGTGTTTATCCGACGATACCCGAACGCTCGATACCCTGGATAAGATATCTCTGGCAGAAGAGGTATACTACAACCAACGGAGCTATGATAAGAAGACCGCAGGTATTTCTGATCGCCGATTCATAAAGCTCTTGTCCTGCGTATACCGTATCAATACCCTTGGGGATCTTAACGATACTCGGCAGAAGCTTGATGCCTGTACCGGTGAAGAATACTGTCGAATAGAAGTTATCTGTCCACTGCCACGAGAATGAGAAGAGGAAGATCGTAATCATCATCGGGATCGACAGAGGAAGGATGATCTGAATAAAGGTTCTGAACACACCGCTTCCGTCGATGTAAGCGGACTCTTCAAGCTCATCCGGAACGCCGCGGAAGAACTGACGCATCATAAAGATGTAAAGACCGTTCTTGAACGCGAGACCGCCGAACGAGAGAAGGGCAAGCGGCCAGTAGGAGTTAAGAAGGTTGATTGACGAGAAGTTAAGAATCTTAAAGCCTTCGAATACTCCTCCGCCTAAGAAGTTAAACAATCCAAGAATATCAAAATACTTGAAGTGCATAAACATTGAAAGCTGAAGTGTCTTATGCGGTACAACCATTGTTAAGATAACAAGCGCAAATATAAGCTTGGAGCCCTTGAACTTGAACTTAGCAAGACCGTAACCGATTACACAGCAGATAAAGGTCTGCACAACACCGCAAAGTACGGAAAGGGTCAACGTATTGAACAACGCCGACATATATCCGTTCTGTGAAATTATCTGTGCGTAGGTATCAAGCGTCGGATACTTAGGAATAAGCTTTACCGTAACGTCTACAAAGTCTGATTTGCTCATAAACGATCCGGATATCTTGGAGAAGAACGGATAAAGTATTACATACGCGATACCTATAAGCAACACGAATCTGAATACTGTCCATACCACATCTGTAAGGAAATTAAGCGTAAAATACTTTGCCTTGATTCTTTCGAGCAGGGGAGTTCTTTCGAATTCAACTCTGATCTTATTTTTTGTTTCTTTTGTCACCTTAGGTGCCTGTTGAGCATTCATCTTTTCTCCCCTCCTTTAATCACGTTTCTGATAGAACACGAACGCACCAAGTATACCCGATACCGCAGCGATTATAAGCAATACGAGCAAGAAGTATACCCAGGACATCGCGCCTGAAAGAACGTCGTTTTGTGTATATACGTTCTGAATATAACGCATAACGCTGTTAGATTCAGATGTAAACGAGTCGATTACCGTATACACGGTATTTACAAGTATCATCGGGCTTACCATAGGAAGCGTTATCTTCCAGAAGGTTTCCCATGCGGTTGCTCCGTCTATTTCGCAGGATTCATATATAGCCGGCGAAATGGACTGAAGTCCGGCAAGGAATATAAGCATCTGTACGCCCGAACGGTTGATGATGTTATAAATGTTATTGATAAGATTTATAACGTAATCAACAAGCTCTGTACCCACCTTCATATTTGCGAAGAGGTTTTCGAAGTCTACCGCCGAAATAATCTGCGTTACACCGCCTGTTGAAGCACCCGTTTCAAATGAAGCGTCGCTGTTCATGTAGTTCATGAACGTGTTGTTCTGTGTATCAATACTTTCTACGATACCGGTTGAAAGAATAACCGGGATGAAGAAGATCGCACGGAATGCGGCACGTCCAACCATTTTCTGGTTAAGCAAAACTGCCATGAACAGTGAGAAAATTACGATTGCGGGTATATCGAAGATAAGCTGCTGAATACCCGAGCTGAGAGTCTGAACGAAGTTCGGGTCCTCGAAGAATGCCTCCTGATAATTCTGGAGTCCGACAAATTCGAGGTAATATCCGCCGCCGGGGATTATCTTGATCACGTTGAAGCTATAGTTGATAGAATCAAATATGATCGGAAGATAAATGATCAAAAAGCTGATAATGAACGGAAGAACGAATATGTAACCTGCACGTGCCTTTCGTTTGTCAAGAGATGCACCGCGGCTTTTCTTTTTTCCGATGTTTTTCTTATTGTAAATATCATCATAAAGATTTGCCTGTTTATTCACTTTAATACATCTCCTTTCTTACTTTATCTTGATGAAGCCAAGATCCTTAACAGTGTAGTCTACACCGTCATACTTGACAGTTACATCAAAGCTGTTGAAGTTAAGAATGAACTTAACGCCGTTTGAATAGGTTACGACTGCGATCTTACCCTCATCGGTAGTATACTTTGTTCTTACGTAGCCTTCAGTTTCTTCAACAGGCTTTTCTTCGGATGCAAGGTATTCTTCCTTATTAAGGGTTACCGTTTCAGGATTCTGACCGTTTCTGCGAGCCTCAAGCTTAAGTCTCTTGAGAGCCTTCTGATACTTAGCCTCATCTGCCTCAGCCTTTGCTTCAGCTGCTGCTTCTGCTTCGAGTCTGTCATCCTCTGCTTCTTCAGCAGTAGGAACACGCTCACCGAGTATAAACTCATGATCATCGATCGTTGCGGTCTGACAGTCGTTTAACGCCTCGTTAACCGTATTGTATACGCTTACAAGGTCGTCGTACCAGATGTCAAAGCCAACCGAGTAGTACTTATTAAGATCCTCGGATTCCTTAAGAAGTCCTGTATTCTGCGCAGAAAGCACGAAATAGATTGAGGATCCGCTTTCGATAGACTTAAGTATCTGATAGTTGATATCGCCTGCCATATTCGTTGCTGTACCGGTAAAGGTCTTGTAGCCGTGAAGCACCATTCCCATAAACGGTACAGATTCGCTTGTGCTTAAATAGTTACTCGAGTCAAGCGGTACGTTGAGATAGTAGTCAGCATAGCCGAGCGAATATGCATTGGCTGAATCTGAAAGTACGTTTTCGTAATCGGTCGAAGCCTTTTCAAAAACGTTCTTTGTAAGCTCCTTGGAATCCTCTCTGTTGTAAGGATCCTTCTTGTTGAAGTCCGAGTTAAGATCACTTCCGAGTGTAGACAGAGCCACGGAGGGATTTTCGAACTTGGAATAGTTATTTGTGAACTTATCGTAAAGTCTTTCAAAGGATTTGGGGGAGATTGCAAGCGTTGTTGTCTTTTCGTAGCTCTGGAGAGTCGAATCGTAATAACGCTTGGAGGTATAACGGTTATCCATGGTCTTTACAAGATCCTTGTTGGAAATACCGTCGGAATTTCCCGCCTTCTTGAAGTATACGAAATCGAAGTCGGGGAATACGAGTATTCCCTTTTCGTTTGCATACTCAAGGAATTCCTTAAAGCCGTTGTTTCCGCCAACCGACTTATCGAACTTGACCTTATAAGGAACTGTGGATACCATACCGCCGTTAGCAAAGCCTGTAAGCTTGAAGTTAATGTTGGTGATATCAGCCTCATTAAGCTTTTCGTTCATATTTACAAGGTCATCAAAGGTTGTAAGCTCTTCAAGAACTGTTACAGGAAGAGTTGCGATACGCTTGGTCGTTTCAACAGAACCGAAGGATTCGATGAAGAGAGGAATATCCTTCTTTACGTCATCCTTGGTCATGGGGGAGATAACTCCTGTATCCTCAAGGTAATCACGGTAAGCGTGAGCCATTCCTACCCAGCTTGCCTCGTACGTATCCTTTGCACCCTTTTCCTCTGCGACCTTTGCATCGTTGATCATAATGTACTTGATACGGT
This sequence comes from Clostridia bacterium, assembly GCA_017646005.1. GTDB lineage: Bacteria > Bacillota > Clostridia > Oscillospirales > CAG-272 > UBA4717. Next base: position 18,582 of record JAGCNJ010000075.1, read on the forward strand.
AGCTTCCCGTGTACTTACGGTCTGATACGATTGTATGGATAGCATTACCGCCGATCGAGATCGATTCGGAAAGGTTGTATGTATCCTTAGGTCTGGGAGCGAATGCTGTATACGCTGTGAAGTAATCGTGGAGAGTACCGCCGTTTTCAGCAGTAATGTTTGCAAGCGAGTCGCCCTCATTGATTATTGCGATAAAGCCGACTGCCGAAGGTGTTTCCTCAACGTAGGTTTTGGTTACCATCTGCTCTACGAGAGAGGAAAGTCCGGTTTCCTCATCAATAACCTCTACCTTATCAAGCTCCTCTACCTGATACTCTGTCTTTATCATATTGTTATGAACGACACCGTATACAGGCATATGCATGATCTCCTGGTGAGCACCGCTTACCTTCTGATAAGCGTAGTCCTGACCGTAGATCGTGTTGGTAAGAGTAATAGCCTCTCCGACGAACTGAGCGGGACGGATTATTGCACCGCTTCCGTCGGGGATAAGGATCTCACCGTCGTGCTCTGTTGTACCTGCACCGAAATAGGGTAAGATCTTTACGTTTGTAAGCGAGTAAACGGTTTCGTCAAATCTGATACCGTTTGCAGGAAGTCTTACGTCAAGATTTCCGTCATCGTCGATCGAGTACTCAAGAGCCATTCTGAACAAGGGGGGCGACTTTTCGCTTCCCTCATACTTGGTGAGCTCATGGTCTGCGTCGAGCATTTCAAACGTATAGGAAGGAGCGTACTCCTTGATATAGTTTTCAAAGCGGTCCTTTTCCTTGGACGTTGCCTTCGGGTCGAATACGTAAACTGCCATTTCCTCTGTGATAGGCCATGTGTTACGCATTTCTCTGAGCTGACGGTCTGTAAGACCTTCGCCCCACGGGTCCTTAAGCGAATAGTAAACGCTGAAGTCGAGCGCTACCTTATCATCGGTCATATGAGCAAGGATGTTATTTTCAAAGCTTTCCTTTTCTATAAGGTAAGGCACCAGACGGCGTGTTACCTGCTCACCGATGATATATTCAACACGGACACCGGATTTTGTTTTCTTAACCTTGATCTGATTTCTTACTGCAGCTGCGGAATAGCTGTCAAGGATCTTTTCAACGCCGTTTTCCTCATACGAAATGATGAGCTGGCTCATAAGCTGATTCTTGATATTATCCGAGCCTGCAGTGCTTGCAATATCATAGGGGTTGGAAAGGAGTATCTGCTCGGTTGCAGTATCCTTGAAGGCAATCTCGCCCGAAACGCGGTCGATATAAAGCTGACTGCCATTCTTTTCAAGGATAAGCTCCATTGATTCAACCTTTTCGATCTCCGAAGCATTCTTTATCGAAAGATAATCGATCTCTTCCTCTTCAGCCGCAAACGCGGGAAGCGTTGCTACTGTGCAGATAATCAGCAGTAAGGAAAGAAATGCTGTAAGCTTTTTATTGAATTTCATAAATCATTTCCCTCCTTAAATCAGAATCTGTACGCTATTTCCGTGATTATGTCTGCGATAAAGCTCATAATCTTGGTAAGAAGCGTTGAGAACAACAATGCTACGAACATGATTACAGCCATACCTACGATCGTACCGAGTGTGGTAAGAATGTTCTTGGAGAAGGTGTAATCGTGTGTTACCTGGGATGCGAAGAATATAAGCATTCCCGCCCAGACAAAGCCGATCGAAATAAGAAGGTTGATTATAAGTCCTTCGTTCTCGATAGCGAAGTTTGAATAGATCGTCGCAGGTACGATGAACATTGCAAGAGGTGCAAGAGCATAGGAGGTTGCGATGAACACATCCTTGAAGCTTCCTTCACCGTCAAAGAGTGTTGTAAGACACCAGTTAGCGGTTGTCCAGAGTACAAGCGGTACTATTACGGAAATTATCTGAATGAATATTGTCGAATAGGTATCACGCGGATTGAAGATATATCCTGTACCTATTGACTGATAGAAGAATGCGAGAATTGTTACGATGATCCAGAAGAACGCGCCTCTGAGCGAGCCTCTCTGCTCATGCTTGAGATCCCAAAAGCCGTCGAACGGGTGGAAAATCAGGTGGAAGGTATAAAGTATCTCTTCCTTGAAGCTCTTGCGTCCAACCTTAAGCGCCGTCGCCTTATTGACCTTACCTGCATACTTGAAAAAGAATACGATAAGAAGAATAAGGATCACTGCACCGATCGGGATAAGCACGAAGAACTTGGACATCCACTGAGTTCTGAGTTCCTTATAGGAATCAGAATAGTTCGTGGTATCGTAAGCCGACTTATAATATGTCAGCGATTCTTCGTAGTCAGCGCTTCTGTAAAGGCTCTTACCGATACCGATATACGCCGAGTCGAAGTTATTGTTTCTCTGAAGGATATCACGCCAGTAGTTGATCGTCTGGTCGTAATTTCTTTCATTTGTGTTCTTGATAGCCGAGATGAGGAGATCACCGTACTCTGTTCTTCTGAACTTGGTGATATTCATTGCGCTCTTATCAAGAACGAGGATATCGTCACCAAGGTAAGCAATCGCCTCGATCGAAGAGATGTTACCGAGCTGTGTACCCGAGTCACCGAAGATGTGAAGAAGGTTACCCTCATTATCATAAGTATAAACCTTGCTTCTCTTTTCGTCGATGATCGACCATGTACCCTCAGGACCTACTGCAACGTCGATGATACGCGAAGCACCGGTGATAGTTGCTGTGGAAAGGTTAGATACGTTAACCTCACCGCCGGGTCCGAAGAAGCCGTTACGCTTCATTATATCGTTACCCTTGGTATTGAGAAGTTTTACAGGAGCATACTTACTTTCCTTGCTTGTAATAGCACCCTGCTGAGAGCTTTCGGCAATACTCGAGGTGGTAACGTAGATGAATCCGTTGGAATCCATCGTGATGTTGTTGTACTCTGTCGAAACGTAAGCCTGAGACTGAGCACGCTGTTCAGCGGTCATAAATCTTCTCCAGAAGATATCAAGCGCGCTGATCGAAACCTGCTGTGCGCCGACAAATCCCTGGAATATGCCGTCCTCATTGATAGCGATGACACCCATGTAGGTTGTGGACGATACTACGTAAATTCTTCCGTAATCGTCTACTGCTACCGCTACCGGCTTGTAGATAGAGCCTTCGGGGAAAACGTCTGCGTCGGGCTCTTCTATAGTCTTATAGAAGCTGCCGTCAATGTTGAACATTACGATTCTCTTGTTATCTGTATCAGCAACGTAGATCTTGTCCTTTGCTACGAATACACCGGAGGGGCCGGCAAGAGAGTCGGGAACACCGTGTTCGTTTGTGAAGGTGCTTATTATGAACTTTACGTTGAAGAAGCTGTTCATAACCACTACCTGGTTGGATGATCCGAGCACGAGATATACGTTTTTATCCTTATCAACGAACATATCTCTCGGGTCAACGATTTCAACGGGGTCTCCGTCGTAATAAATGTTTGTAGAATCAATGATTCTGTCCGGCACGTATGCATCAGGCGATACGAGAGCAAAGCCATCGATCGAATATGTGTACGTGCTGTAAGGAGTGATTGCGTTTACCGGGATGCTTCCGAGAAGCATTAAAAGACAAGCGGCAAAGGCAAGTATTCTTGCAAATTTTTTCATTATTCTTTACCTCCTTAGTCCTTCATACCCGAAGAGCCCATCGTTTCGATGATGTTACTCTGCGAAATTACGAATACCGTGATCGGAACGAGCATCATTACAACCGTAGAAGCCGCACCTGCACCGGCACGCTGAATACCGCCGGCAAGGATCTGGCCGATAGCGTAGTTGAATGTCTTGAGCTGTTCGGACTGGATATATACCGAAGCACCTGTGTTCCAGAGCCCCTGGAAGCAGTAGATGATAAGTGTAAGCCATGCAGGCTTAACCATCGGCATCGCAATCGTTAAGAACGTATTAAACTCTGTTGAGCCGTCAAGTCTTGCAGACTCAAGAACGGCATCTGTGATGTTCGATTCCATAAACTGCTTCATAAGGTAAAGTCCAAGGCTCGTACACCAGGACGGAATAATGATAGCAAGATATGTATCTACCCAATGGAGTGTACTCATCGTAATGAAGTTACAGATACCTGTTACGGTAGCGTGGAACATAAGCGAGAGGACAACCATCTGGAACATCCAGTTTCTGCCGGGGAACTTGATCTTCGAAAGCGCGTAAGCCGCGAGTGACGAAAGAATAAGGTTACCGGCTGTACCGAGTATCGAGATGAATACGGTATTGAATATGTATCTTGAGAAAGGTACCCATGAGTCGCCCATAAGCTTAAAGAGGTCACCAAAGTTCTTAAGCGTAGGACTTATAACGTAGAAACGAGGGGGGAACATCCAAAGCTCGTCAAGGGGCTTGAGCGACTGCATAACGACGTAAAGCATCGGTAAGAACATGAACGCGCCCATTAATACGAGGAGGGTTGCAATGCCCGCGTCACCGCCTGCAGAGCGGTTAAGAACGACCTTATGTTTTCTCGTTCTGAGCTTAGCCATCTTATTCACCCACCTTCGAAAGTAATTTTTTAATAACCATATTAGCGCCGACCATTATCGCGAAGAGCACAACAGCGATAGCAGAGGAATAACCTACCTCAAAACGCTGTCCGCCGTAGTCTTCAAGATGGTGCATGATTGTATGCGCTGCATAGTCAACAGACGGGAAGCCTGCAAGCGCTGTTACGACACCGCCAAAGCCGAACGAGCCTGTAATTGACATTACGGCACCGAACATAAGCTGAGGACGCATCGTAGGAAGCGTTACGTACCAGAGCTCCTGCCATCTGTTTCTGATTCCGTCAACCGCCGCTGCCTCATAAAGGCTCTTGTCTACGCCCTGGAGACCGGCGATAAAGGAAAGGAAGGATGTACCGAGCGAGGTCCAGAGAGCAACTACGATACAGAGACCCATAACGTATTCTGCGTTCTGGAACCAGAGCACGGGGGCTGTTATGAAGCCAAGCTCCATAAGCCAAGCGTTAACGTAACCATAGGAGTCGCCCGAGAAGAGCACGCTCCAGATAAGGTATACCGAGCCCGAAATACTCGGTGCATAGAAGATAAGAGTTACGATAGCTCTTATTCTGGGGGAAAGCTCGTTGATGAACCACGCAATAAAGAGTGACATCAAGTATGAAACCGGTCCTGTAATCGCAGCGAATACAAGTGTATTCTGACAAGCGATAAGGAAGATATCATCGTCAAGGAACAGTCTTATATAGTTATCCATGAAGATGAATTCCGGAAATTCGAGAAGATTGAATCTTGTAAAGCTCAAGACTATCGACATTCCGACAGGCAGGACTGTGAAGATGAAGAATAATATCATGAAGGGCGCGACCATCAGATAAGCGGTCTTGTTGCGCTTGATCTCCTTCATTGTCCACTGCCATTTTGTCATGTCTTTACGTGATACCGGCCTTTTTACCTCGGCCGCCGTATTCTGTGACATGTGTTTTTCTCCTTTATATAATATATCTGTCAGTTAGCTTACTCTTTTGTACCTTCAGCCGCTTCTCTTGCGCGCTTTTCTGCAAGAGTTTCACCAAGCTCAAGCGTTTCGAGGTCGAACTCCTCACGCTTTCTTGTGATTTCCTTGTTGATGTCGTCGATATAACCGAGCAACGCTTCAACAGGGTCAGCCGAGTTATTGTATGCGTCAAGGAACGCGAAGTTCGTATAACGCGCAATAATGTATCCGCCCGGATACTCAGGTACAGCAGAAAGACTCTTGAACTGTTCCATAATATTATTATAATCGCTGGTTGCCCACGGGAGCGATTCAAGTGCTTCGATGTTAGCGGTTGCGTACATCGCGCCCTGACCGATCGTTGCAACGACCTCGTTTGCGTAAGCAGCCTGAATATCAGCTGTTACAAACCAATCCATGAAGTCCCATGCCTTCTGCTTGGTTTCTTCATCCTTGATACCTGCCATCATCATCATAGGTGCAACTGCGGTAAGCGAATCGTTGTGGATCACACCGTTTTCATCCTCATATCCGAGAAGCGGTACGAATTCCCAAAGGTCGCGTATTTCTGTTGCGAAGATGGTAAGCTGGTTATAAGAGCCTACGTAATCCGAGAAGCCTAAAGGAAGCTCACCCGTTCTGAAACGGTTAGCAAAGTCATAGGTTACGGGGAAGCCGTAGTTTGTGAAGTATGAGCACATTGTATCGAATGCTTCAAGCGAAATGTTTGAATCGTATCCGATTCTCATACCGTCGTCCGCGTAAACCTCACCGCCCATCTGATAAAGAAGGAGGTTAAGTCCGCCTGACGATGACGGGATTCCGACTTCCATATTATTATATTGAAGGATCGGTACTATAGCCATAAGCTCATCCCAGGTGCGCGGGATATCGAGTCCGAGCTCTGCGAATACGTCCTTACGGTAGAACATCATAGAGAAGGACATCGTTTCCGGGATACCGTAGGTGTCGCCGTAAAGTGTAAGCGGAACCATAGCAGCCTTATCAAATCTCGAAACGACCTCGTCAAAGGTATCGAAATCATTAAGCTTTACTACCGCATTACGGATCGCATACTGGATCGGGTCACCCTGACCGTTTGTAAGCGAGATAGCAGGTCCTGCGCCCGAAAGCGTTGCGGGAAGAAGTGTACCTGCCGCGATAAGCTTAAGGTTTACACCGATATTCGTTTCGTTTGTGAACTTATTATCTATAAGTCCGCGTACTATCTGAGCCTGGTCACGACCGCCCGAGATCCATACCTCAACGACGTCATCCTTATCGATCTCTCTTGTTGCACCGAGGTTACTGTAGTCGGTGAAGAAGCTGTTGAAGAAGGATGAAAGCTCATAGCCGGCAGATTCAAGGAAGCTTGCCTTTGCCTTGGGCATACCCTTTTCATTATCAACAGGGCAGATCGAAATATAGTCAAAGTAAAGAGGCTGGTTCTGAGAGCTGTTGATCCATGTACCGAGAGTACCGATATAGCTCTTCATTGTGGAAAGGTTTCTTGCAACCTCATCCTCATCTGTAGCCATCTTATAAAGTGTACGCGAAATATTTGCAAGCGACGCGGAGTTACTGCTCTTCTCGCCGCTTATTTCGACGAGCGTATCCGAAATACCTGTGAGCACCTGGCTTTGATTATAAAGGTCCTTGATTATCTCGGGAATGAGGACGTTAAAGTTATAATCACGGTAAACGTCGGGGTCGGCACCTGTGATCTGGAGGATCTTAAGGTAATCCGAGTTCATCGAGCTCATGGAGTTACTTGCTTCTTCGAGGATGTCGCCTACATGACCGAGGGCAACCTCAAATTTAAGCGTATATTCTTTACCTTCTTCAAAGTAGAACTGGAAAGTGGTATTGCCGTCTCCGAGAGGTGCTGCCTGCCACTCGTCGACATAGTTGAACTGGCAATAATTTGCCTCGTCAAAGGGTATTTCGTCGTTTATGTAAAGACGACGTGTTACGTATATACCGCTGAGGTCGGACTGCTTGAAGCGAGGAGCAATGTAATAAAGACCGCTTTCCTCGCAGGTGAAGCTGTATTCAATCCACTGACCTACAGACTGCCACTTTGTACCGCCGATAGCGTTCATCTTCGTCTTAGCTGCATGCTGAGGCGAGGTGATGGCAGACGTTCTGTCGTTTACCGGGTATATAGTTCTGTCGGAAACCGCATCGGGAAGCTCAGCTTCGATCTTAATAGCCTCGCCTGCCGCGGATGTGTAACCCTTCTTTGCGTATTCCTCGGTTACCTCAACATAGCTCTTTGCGCTCTCAAGCGGGAAGAATTCGATGGTCTTTACAACCATTTCATCTCTTGCCGCCTCAAGTGCAAAGGTATGCTCACCCTCGGTGAATACGATTTCGTAAGGATATACGTCATATCCTGTAGAGTCGTTGAAGGTGTAATATTTCCATTCGGGAGCCTCATAGAGGTTAGGCTTGATATCGTTTCCGTTGATATCGGTCTGGAAAACGAAGGAGCCGTCCTCTGCAACACGAAGTCCGTTTTCTGTTTCGGAAAGTGCCGTTTCGGGATCGAACACCGTGGAAACCCAGTTCTTCGTGAGCGTGAGGTATCTGAGTCCCTTGAAGGGATACTCGCCGTCGATAAGGCACGCTCTTTCAATGGATGTCGATTTCTGATTGCCGGTAGAAGTGTAATAAATTCTTACAGCATATTTACCGGTCTTTTCGAAATTGACCTTCCAGGTTACCGAGCCGTCAGACGGAAGGAAGAGTGCTTCTCCGTCCTCGCCGTTATAGTCCTTGACGACCTCAACGGCAGCGTCGGTCAATTCTGCATCGTAATCGACCGCGTTAACCACAACTGTACTCGTTGCCTTGGGAACCCTTGCGTTTCTGGCGGTATATTCGGTATATGTAAGCGCATTGAGAAGCGCCTTTACTTCTTCAATGTCGTAGGACATAACCTTTTCCGCCGGTTGCTCGGTTTCGTCCGCAACAGCCGTAAAGCTGAAGCAGGTAACAAGCATCAGAAGTGAGAGTATCGCGGCGATTAACCGTGTTAATCTCGTTCTTTTCATAAAAATTCCTCCTGCCAAGATACTTTGAAGAGAATCTGGTCAAACTTTGAAATCAAATATACCAAGCCGGTCCGGACATCGCGCACACGCGCGTATGTGTGTCACTCGTACACGACCGTCCCTGCATTTTGCCTCACAGCAGAAAACAAAAGCCAATCTCACGTGCATTTCCCGAGGCTTATTTCGCACATATGAGATAAGCTTTTTCACTTTCGCCGCAAAGCCGTTTTTGCACAGCTTGTCAGCATACTTGATTTACATATTATTATAATACCACATCGGAAAATAAATGTCAATACAAACAAAAGATATTAAATCTGCCACACTTCGCCGAAAGGCGACAAAGTACACACTTTCCGATGTTTTATCTGGCCTTTTTTTCTCTTTGTCACATTTGACGTTTTTTGAAATGTTACCAAGAAACCTTGTCAGTAATTAAAATTTACCTCATTTTTCTTGTTTAACCAGCGTTTTCTGGTATTTTTTCTCGCAAAATACGTTTTGGTAATTATTATTTACTATTTTTCAAGAAAAAAATTAAGATTTTTCCGTCTTTTTCCATATTTGTGTTTCGTCATTATGCACAAATTTGATGATATTTTTTCTACATATGCGCAATTTGCACAAATAACAAAAATCAAAACCGCGACGGGCGTTCCTTGCGCCTGTCGCGGTCTGTTTCGGGTATATTTGTATTATGCGTCATGCTTGCCGCAGCTGTGGCAATGTCCGTCGCATCCTACGTTAATATTGTGCTTGATTCCATTATTGTCGTAATAGTTGGCGATTGCGCTCTTTACAGCCTCTTCGGCAAGCACTGAGCAGTGTATCTTCGCCGGCGGAAGTCCGTCAAGCGCTTCAATAACCGCCTTATTTGTAAGCTCAAGCGCTTCCGATACCTTCTTGCCTTTTATCATTTCGGTAGCCATACTGCTTGTAGCTATAGCCGCACCGCATCCGAATGTTTTGAACTTCACGTCAACTATCACGTCATTTTCAATTTTAAGGAATATCTTCATTATATCTCCGCAAACGGCATTGCCTACTTCACCTATGCCGTCCGCATTTTCGATCTCACCAACGTTACGGGGATCGGAAAAATGGTCCATGACCTTTTCGCTGTACATATATTTACCTCCGTTTTATTATATTATTTTCCGGGATATATCGGGCTCATATCCCTGAGTCTTTGTACTATACCCGGCAATACCTCGAGAATATAATCAACGTCCTCTTCGGTGTTATCGCGTCCGAGCGAAAGTCTGAGCGAGCCGTGAGCCACCTCGACCGGCACGCCGATTGAAAGAAGCACGTGTGAGGGCTCAAGCGAATTTGACGAGCACGCAGAGCCTGTCGACGACGCTATTCCTGCACGGTCGAGAAGCAGAAGCATACTTTCGCCCTCAATAAATTCAAAGGCTACGTTTACGTTACCCGCAAGCCTGTGCTCAAACGTGCCGTTGACTCTCGTATATGGGATCTTCTCAACTATTCCCTTCACAAGTCTGTCTCTCATTTTTTCAATACGCGGTACATCTGCAAGATTCTTATCAGCAAGCTCAATAGCCTTTGCAAGCCCCGCTATATACGCTACGTTTTCGGTACCGCCGCGACGACTTCTTTCCTGCCCGCCGCCGTCCACGAACGTGTGAACACGCGCGCCTGTTCTGATATAAAGTCCGCCGATGCCCTTGGGTGCGTGGATCTTATGTCCCGAAAGACTGAGCATGTCCACTCCAAGCTCATGGATATTTATCTTTACGTTACCGAGCGCCTGTACTGCATCGGTAAAGACAAGTATTCTCTTGTCATAAGCCTTTACAGCTTCTGTTATCTCGCGTATCGGCTCTATCGTACCGATCTCATTGTTTGCATACATCACCGCAACGAGAGTGGTGTCCTCTCTGAGTGCCGCAACGATGCTTTCGGGCGAAATAATACCATCCTTATCGGGCGAAACGTAGGTTACCTCAAAGCCCTCTTTTTCGAGCGCTCTCATCGTATGAAGCACTGCGTGATGCTCGATCTTTGTGGTAACAAGGTGCTTGCCGCGCGATACGTTTGCACGAGCTGCACCCTTTATAGCCCAGTTATCCGATTCCGTTCCGCATGAGGTAAAGAAGAATTCGGTCGGCTTGCATCCGAGCACCTCTGCGATCCTTTCTCTGGAAGCATCTACGATACGCTTTGCCTCTCTGCCCTTTGAATAAAGGCTTGAAGGATTACCGTAAAGCTCTCCGAACGCCGGCATCATAGCCTCAAGCACCTCGGGATATACGGGCGTTGTAGCCGAATTGTCGGCATAAACAAATCTTTTTTCCATTATTTATATGACCATGCCTTTCGATTAAACAGATCTGCGCGCCGATTTCACATCAGCGCCGCCGCTTCAGCTCCCGCCACCGCGAGTCTGTCACAGCGTTCATTATATATGTGTCCCGCGTGTCCTTTAACCCACACAAAGCTTACCTTATGGTAATCGATCAAGGCAAGCAATTCGGTCCACAGCTCTACGTTGAGCGCAGGAGATTTATCCGCCTTACGCCATCCGTTTTTCTGCCAGGAATAGACCCAGCCCTTTTCAATCGAGTCTATAAGGTACTTGGAGTCCGAATACAAAGTGACCTCACAGGGTTCCCTTAACATTTTAAGTCCGTTTATAGCGGCTAAAAGCTCCATACGGTTATTCGTCGTATGCTTGTCTCCGCCGGATATTTCCTTTTCTCTTCCGTTATAAACGAGTATAGCTCCGTATCCGCCCGGACCGGGATTATTCTTGCACGCGCCGTCGGTATATATATCAACGTGTTTCAATATAAGCCTCCGAAAATCAAACGTTAAATCTGAACAGTACGATATCGCCGTCGCAGATAACGTAGTCCTTACCCTCGCTCCTGATAAGTCCCTTTTCCTTTGCGGTATTCATAGAGCCGTCGCAGGCAACGAGCTCGTCAAAGCCTATTACCTCGGCGCGGATAAAGCCGCGTTCAAAGTCGCTGTGTATCTTTCCTGCCGCCTGAGGAGCCTTTGTTCCCTCGGTAATAGTCCAAGCGCGCACCTCTTTGGGTCCTGCGGTAAGGTAACTGATGAGTCCAAGCAAGGAATAGCTTGCCCTGATAAGCTTATCAAGACCGCTTTCGTTTATACCAAGCTCTTCAAGAAACATCTTTTTTTCATCAGCCTCAAGCTCTGAAATTTCCTCTTCGATCTTGGAGCATACGGGCATTATCTGCGCGTGCTCATCCGCAACAGCCGCCTTGAGAGCGTTATAGAAGGGGTTTGCATCGCATCCGTTTACAGCATCATCCTCGGACACGTTTGCCGCATATATCACAGGCTTGTCCGAAAGGAGTCTTAACTCATTCATAACGAGTGCTTCCTCGTCGCTTCTTTCAACAGATCTTGCACTCTTGCCGTTTGAAAGCACCTCAAGCACACGCTTTAAGAATTCGAGCTCACCCGCAAGAGTCTTATCGCCCTTCATAGCCTTCGTGGTACGGTCTATCCTGCGCTCTACGATCTCAATATCCGAAAGGATAAGCTCCATATTGATTATGTCAAGATCGCGCACCGGATCAATGCTTCCGTCCACGTGGATGATATCGTCATTTTCAAAGCATCTTACAACGTGGATTATAGCATCCACCTCACGGATATGCGAAAGGAACTTGTTTCCGAGCCCCTCCCCCTGAGAGGCACCCTTTACAAGACCTGCAATATCCACAAATTCAATTATTGCGGGAGTATACTTTTCGGGATTATATATATCGCTGAGATAATCGAGTCTGCTATCCGGCACCGATACTATACCCACGTTAGGGTCGATAGTACAGAAGGGATAGTTTGCAGACTGCGCACCTGCACCGGTCAACGCATTGAAAAGAGTACTTTTACCGACGTTGGGAAGTCCGACTATACCAAGCTTCATTTAATGCTCCATTCCGCCGCTTTTGCGGCACACCAAGTCAAAAATTAAAGATACATTATATTATATAACAATTTTCCGATAAAATCAATATCAAAATAAACAATTTTTTGACAATTTTAAAGTAATTTACCTACAATCGGAACATCTTTGTTTTTTCGCGCCGGTTTCACCTCTTTTTCATGTAAAATTCAGACAGGTGCTATTGACAACGGCGAATGGATATGTTATAATGTGAACATAAGCATATTTTTGTCAAAGTTAATATTTATAATTCATTATTTACGAGAAAGGACGTATAAAAATGGCAACAAAAATACTTGTTATCGACGATGATATAAACATTTGCGATCTGCTCAGAATGTATTTTGAAAACGAGGGATATGATGTAAAAATTGCCAACGACGGCGAGGAAGGACTTAACGCTTTCAAGACCTTCGAGCCCGATCTTGTGCTTTTGGACCTCATGCTCCCCAAGAAGGACGGCAACCAGGTATGCCGCGAGATAAGAGAGATCTCCTCGAAGCCGATTATTATGCTCACAGCAAAGAGCGAGGTTTTCGACAAGGTGCTCGGTCTTGAACTCGGTGCCGACGACTTTATCGTAAAGCCCTTTGAAACAAAAGAGCTTTCGGCAAGAGTAAAGGCTGTACTCAGACGCTGCAACTCGCACGAAAGCAAGGATGAATTCGTTGTTGTCAAGTATGACAATATCGAGATCAGCCTCGAAAAGTACGAGCTTAAGCTCAAGGGCAAGAGCGTAGATATCCCCCCCAAGGAGCTTGAGCTTCTCTTCTTCCTTGCATCCAACTGTGACCGCGTATTCACACGTGATCAGCTTCTTGACAAGGTATGGGGCTTTGATTACCTCGGCGACTCCAGAACCGTTGACGTTCACGTCAAAAGGCTCCGCGAAAAGATCGAGGGGATTTCGGATAAGTGGACACTTCGCACCGTATGGGGCGTCGGCTACAAGTTCGAGCTTTTACACGATTAAAATAACAAGGCAAAAGAGGAAACGGGGCTGCCGTTTCCTCTTTTTTTATATATTTGCGTATATTTATTGATTTAATGAAGATTTTGTGCTACAATATGTTATGTATAGTTATAAACCGGAGATAATGACGATGTTCAAAAGCGTATTCACAAAATATATTTCAGCCTTTATACTGATACTTTTCGTGAGCTTTACAATACTTGCGACAGTTTTAGGCTCTACCGTAAATAATTACGCGCAAAGCCAGAAATCAGACTCAATCGTAAAGGTTGCCGACACTGTGCTTGGCTTTATGTACTGGCGTGACGGAAACGGAAGTGATTCCCTGTCGGTCAACAGCTTCAACGATTATATAAAGGAAAACCGTGAAACCTTACTCGGCGTAATCTACGCGCTTGATGAGTACACCGAAGATATCAACACATATATAACCGATGCGGCAGGAAACGTACTTTTGCAAAACGAAAGCTTTTCCGAGCACGACGAGAGCGAATATTCACTCAAAAAGCTTCCCGCCGATATCATTGAGCTTGTAAAGGAAAACGGCTCGTTTTCCGGCACAGGCACTCTGATGGGAGCCAACTCACCCAAGCATCTGATATACGCCTTGCCGATAAGCAATTATTCAAATCCTACCTGCGGTGTGCTTTTTGTCTGCACCTCAAATTTTTCACTTCCCGAGCTTAACAGGAGCATGATAAGAACCGTAATCATGACCTGCTTATGGATACTTCTTGCTACGATGATCGCGGTATATTTCATAAGCGAGCGCATTACAAGGCCGCTTAAATATATGAACCGCGCCGCAAAAAGCTTCGCAAACGGACACTTCGACGTGCGCGTGCCGGTCACGGGCAAGGACGAGATCTCCGATCTTGCGATCGCATTCAACTCCATGGCAGGCTCACTTTCAAACAGCGATGAGCTGCGCAGATCCTTCCTTGCAAACGTATCCCATGATTTAAGGACACCGATGACGACAATATCCGGATTCATTGACGGAATTATCGACGGCACCATCCCTAAAGACAAGCACGAATACTACCTTGACGTTATAAGGACCGAGGTAAGACGTCTTTCAAGACTTGTAAGCTCACTTCTTGACATCACACGAATACAGGCGGGCGAGCGCAAATTCACTAAATCTGCATTTGACATATGCGAAATGGCGCGTATCATCCTCATAGGCTTTGAGCAAAAGATTGAAGAAAAGAAGCTTGACGTCGAGTTTATCTGCGACAATGACAAAATGTTTGCTTGGGCAGACAGGGATGCGATATATCAGATACTTTACAATATCTGCGACAATGCGGTGAAATTCTCAGGCGAGGGCGCAAAATACCGCATTACCATAACCGAAAAGAACAAGAAAATATACGTCAGCGTATACAACGAGGGGCAGGGTATCAAGGAAGAGGAGCTCGCCTTCGTATTCGAGCGTTTTTATAAAAGCGACAAGAGCCGCGGTCTTGACAAGACAGGCGTCGGACTCGGTATGTATATAGCAAAGACAATAATCGACGCTCACGAGGAAAGCATCAGCGTAGAGAGTGAATACGGCAGATACTGTGAGTTTACTTTCACGCTTCCCTACATCAGAGAAGCCGAGATAAGCAAAAAATAATTTACTTTGGACAAGATTATGAAAAACAACAAAACTGTATTTGAATGCGCCGAATGCGGTGCAAGCTTTTCAAAATGGTTTGGCAAATGCACAGTATGCGGTGCGTGGAATTCGGCTGTGGAAGCCGAAAAGGAGCTTGAAAAGGCTGAAAAAGCGGCAAAGATCAAGCGCGTTGCTCCCGTATACGAAAACGAGATCGTAAAATTCGATGAATATGAGGTCGGCGACACGGCGCGCGAGCTCACCGGAATGGGAGAGCTTGACCGTGTGCTTGGCGGCGGACTCGTCGCAGGCTCGGTCGTGCTTCTCGCAGGTGAGCCGGGTATCGGAAAGTCAACGCTTCTTTTGCAGATATGCAAAACCCTCGCAAGCGGCGGAAGAAAGGTTTTGTACGTATCGGGCGAGGAATCGCGCGATCAGATAAAGCTCAGGGCAAAGCGCCTTGAGGGTGTCGAGGATGCAAAAAGCCTTTATCTCCTTACCGACACAAACGTATCCGGCATAATCGAAAAGGCGGATAAATTATCCCCCGATATTATGATCATCGACTCAATACAGACAATCTACAGCGAAGCCGTAGCATCCGCTCCCGGAAGCATCGCACAGGTACGCGAATGCGCTCTTTCCTTTATAAACAAGGCGAAAAACGAGGGCATATCCATCATCCTCGTTGGTCACGTCAACAAGGAGGGCTCTATTGCGGGCCCGAAGGTGCTTGAGCATATGGTTGACGCCGTGCTTTATTTTGAGGGGGAAAAGATACGCTCCTACAGAATGATACGCGCCATCAAAAACCGCTATGGCTCAACCAATGAGATCGGACTTTTCGAAATGACCGATTCGGGTCTTGCCGAAGTCCCCAACCCTTCCGAAATGCTGCTTTCAGACAGAAGAGAAGGCGTTTCGGGAAGCTGTGCCGTTTGCGTTGTGGAGGGCACGCGCCCGGTCATCGCGGAAATACAGGCACTTGTCACGTCTACGGCATTCCCCTCTCCAAGGCGCACCTCCAACGGTGTCGATTACAACCGTGCCTGCTTACTCATCGCCGTGCTTGAAAAAAGACTGGGATTTAAGTTTTATACAAGCGACGTGTATCTCAACGTCATCGGCGGACTCAGACTCGACGAGCCTGCATCCGACCTTGCGGTGGCACTTGCGTTAATTTCGGGCATACGCGATCTTCCGGTTGAAAGCGGACTTATCGCTATCGGAGAGGTCGGACTTTCGGGTGAGGTAAGGGCTGTCAGCGAAATAGAAAAGCGCATCTCCGAGGCATCCCGACTCGGCTTTACAAAGATACTTTTACCCTATCGCAACATGGAAAAGCTCAAGGGCAAAAAATACGGCAACGTTGAGCTTATCCCCGTAAAGAGCATTTTCGAAGCTCTTCCTTATGTAAAATAATCATCCCACGTTTGAACAGAAATCAAGCACCGAACAGGCAATGCAAGCGGCAAGCCTTTGCTGATAGGCAAAGTCACACAGTCTTTCACACTCATCGGTATTTGAAATAAAACCGCATTCGATAAGCACGGACGTGTTTTTCATTCGGTCAAGTAAATAGATCGACGAGCTTGCTTTCTTGTTTTCGCGCATATTTCCTATCTCAAAGCGCGTGCTTATATTGTTTCTCACAATATCTGCAAGTCTCTTACTGTTTTCACTGTTTGGTGAATACCATATCTGAAGACCGTGGCAGACCTCTTGGGGGAATTTATTCATATGGACAGACAAAAACAGGGCGTCGGGATTGTTTTCCGCAAGCTCAAGCCGACGCTTAAGATCGGTCATCTTGCGCTTCCCCTTTTCTGCATCCTCTCCGAGCGAAACATCGCTCTCGCGGGTCATTATCGCATCAACGTTCATTAGAGCAAAAACAGCATCAAGCTTTTTTGAAAGCTCAAGATTCAATTCCTTTTCAAGTCTGCCGTTTATACCGGTAGCACCCCCGTCCTCCCCACCGTGACCCGGATCTATTATAACCTTTCTTGATTTCACCTCCCCCGCAGATGCCGAAAGTGAAATATCGCGCTTGCCTATGGTGTAGCCGGTATATCCGAGCATTGCGGCTATAACGGCGAATACTATCGAAAACAGCGCAAGCTTTAAGATCAGTTTTCTTTTGATTTTGGAAGACATACTAACTCCTTTGTGTTTATTCTTGTAAATAATATTTATGCCGAGTGGGTCAAAAGCTATGCACACAGCAGGGCAAAGTATGTGTTTTTCTCACTTGCGTTATCAAAATTATGATAAAATATTCTTATACAACAGTTAAAGGAAACCTTTTTATGGCAGAAAAAGAAAAATATCTCGAATGCGGAAAAATTATAAATACTCACGGAGTCAGAGGAAACGTCAAGATCGAATCCTGGTGCGATTCACTTGAAGTCTTCTGCTCACTTCCCTGCATATACGTTGAAAAGAAAAGCGGATTTGTGAAATACGATATCACAAGTGCCTCGGTACACAAGGGCTGCGCACTTGTAAAGCTTGAGGGTGTTGACGATATGGATGCGGCAATGCTTCTCAAAAACAAGATCGTCTATGCAGACCGCGAGCTTATCCCGATAGACGAGGGCGCGGTATTTATCGTGGATATGATAGGGCTTGACGTATTCAACACAAAAAGCGGCGAAAGGCTCGGCAAGCTTACCGACATTTTCGAAAGCGTGGCTTCGGATATATACGTTATAAAGACCGACGAGGGTAAAGAGGTAATGGTGCCCGGAGTTGATGAGTTTATAGACGAAATAGATCTTGACCGCGGAGTTTTCATCTCCCCTATTCCCGGTATGTTTGAAGATTAACGGAGGATATTCTCTTGCGCTTTGATATAATGACTCTTTTTACGTCCCTTGTCGAAACGGTGCTTTCCGAAAGCATAATCGGACGTGCGCGTGCATCGGGACTTATTGAGATACACACGCACGACATACGCGATTTTTCGGAAAACAAGCACAGACGTGTGGACGATACGCCGTATGGCGGCGGTATGGGTATGCTTATGAGCCCCGTACCGATATATAACTGCTATAGATCGATTCTTGAGTCAATGGCCGACAAGCCAGATTGCAAAAGACGGGTAATATATATGTCCCCCAAGGGAAGCGTGCTTACACAGGACAAGGCACGCGAGCTACTCGGATATGACAATCTCGTCATTCTGTGCGGACACTATGAGGGAGTAGACCAGAGGATAATCGATGAGATAGTAGACGAAGAAATCTCCATCGGAGATTACGTGCTTACGGGCGGTGAGCTTCCCGCCTGCATACTCGTAGACTCGGTCTCACGTATGATAGAAGGTGTTCTCTCGGACAAGGAGTGCTATGAAAACGAAAGCATAGCCTCGGGGCTTCTTGAATACCCGCAATATACCCGTCCATACGAGTTCAACGGCAGAAAGGTTCCGGACGTTTTACTCAGCGGACATCACGAAAACATTGAAAAATGGAGAAAAGAGCAGGCGCTTTTACTTACAAAAGAAAAGCGTCCCGATCTTTTAAGCGATAACAGAAAGGAGCAGACCGATCTTGGATAACAACACTCCAAAAAACAAAAAGAGCTTGCTTGATATTATAAAATCAAGCGCGATCATTACCTTTTTGCTCGCGCTTGCGGATATAATCTATCAGAAGCTTGACCGCGGCTTTTACGGAAGGATCGCCACCTCGTACGATTTTGAAAACAAGGCGGCACAGTCAAGCGCGATATGCAGGGTGACAAAAAAGCTAAAATGGTCGGAAAGAGTATCCCGCCCCGCAAAGCAGGCTATCGCACGCTCTCTCGAGCAAAGCCTGATACTCGGTTGGATATCCGATATGCTTAAGGCATTACTTTACTGCAAGCAAAGGCTGTACGGTGTATTTTTCGTAACGCTCGGACTTTATATCGAGATGGCCTTTATAGTAAAGACTGCGCTTTATATTGACAATATAAAGGACATAGACTTTGTCCCCGCAACGGTGGGACTTACTCTTCTCATTATGTCGCTCCCGCTTTTGTTTTCCACAAAAACGCTGGCGCAATCGGTGCTTGAAAGCAAGCTTGTATCGTTCTTCGTTTTCGGTATTATAGGCGCAAGCAGAGAAAGCTTCTCTGAAAATATCGAGATTAAGGATATGGCGCTCATTCCGTTTGTACTCGGAATGCTTCTCGGTCTTTTAAGCTTCGCATTTGAACCGCTATTTATCATTGTAGCGCTTATCGCCTTCATAATGGCGTTAGCTATACTCAAGATCCCCGAATTCGGCGTATTCATGATAGTAACCTTTGCGCCGTTCGCTCCCACGATGCTTCTTGCAGGGCTCACCGCTTACGTTACTGTATGCTTTGTGATAAAGCTCTTGTGCGGAAGAAGGTCCTTAAACTTCAGCCTTAATGACTATATGATAGCCACCTTTATGCTTCTGACAATTCTTGGCGGAGTGATATCTCCCGATATAAGCGGAAGCATCAAGCCGGCGCTTATCTACACGATCTTTATATGCGTATATTTCCTTTGCGCAAATCTTATCCGCACAAAGGAATGGCTTACCAAATGCCTTTACGGTGTTTGTGCTTCGCTCTTTGTCGTATCTGCTTACGGAATACTTCAGTACGTTTTCGGCTTCGGCGCCTCCACGTGGCACGATGAATCAATGTTCTCGGACATTTCCGGACGCGTGGTTTCAACCTTTGAAAACCCGAACGTGCTTGCAGAATACCTTATTATGTTCATACCGCTCGCATTTGCAATGATGATAGTATCGCAAAAGCGCGAGCTTAAGGCGGCTTCTCTCGTATGCTTCGCAAGCGCGGCACTCTGTCTTATATTTACCTGGTCACGCGGTGCATGGCTCGGATTTATTTTCGGTATGCTCGTATTGCTTCTGACCTACAGCAAAAAGATACTCGCGCTTCTGTTCGGATGCGTTGTATTTATCCCCGCACTCCCCTTTGTTCTGCCCGAATCTGTAACAAACAGATTCTTAAGCATAGGAAATCTCGCAGATTCCTCAACGTCATACAGAGTCCACATCTGGACGGGCGTTACGTCGATGCTTCGTGAGCATTGGTTTACCGGCATCGGTACGGGTGAGCCGGCCTTTTCAATGGTATATCCGAAATTCGCACTTTCCGGAATCGAGCTTGCGCCTCACTCACATAATCTGTTCTTACAGATAATGGTCGAGCACGGCTTGCTTGCCCTGATACTTTTCTTTGTTATAATTCTTCTGTACGTACAAAGCGTTTTCACCTTCAAACGCTTCGAAACAAGAAAAACAAAGCTTGTAGTCAGCGCGATGATGTGCGGAATTCTTGCCGTACTGTTGCAGGGACTTACAGATTATATATGGTACAATTACAGAGTATATCTCATATTCTGGCTTCTTATAGGACTTACAGTAGCCACCCGCAGATGCCACAGAGTAACAAGGACTTAACGAAAGGACAAAAAATATGATCAAGCAGAATAACAAAAAACGCAGATTTAACGTAGTAGACCTTCTTATCACCGCGATAATACTCGTAGTGATAGCATTTTTGGCTTATATCTTCGTCTTCAACAGCTCGTTCGGAACAGCAGGTGACGATACCGTAACGATACAGTATGTTCTCGAAGTGAAGGACGCTTATGATATGCTCACCGAATCCGCAGCAAAAAACGTGGATAAGGAGCTTATAGACGCGGCGGCAAAATTCGTTCTCGGCACAGTCAAGGAGTTTTACACAGAGCCGGCGGTACTTTCCACCTATTCTCACGAAACCGGTGAGGCTACCACCTCCGATTATCCGGAGCATTCAAACTTTTATTTCGTGGTAGAGGCAGAGGCTAAACGCGAGGCGGACACAAACCGATATATGCTCGACGGCTTTGAGCTTTCGGTAGGCTCACGCGTATACGTGCGCTTACCCTACTACACAGGCACGTCATACTGCATTGAAATAAACGAGATAACCAAGTAAGGAGGAAATAGAATATGTCAAACAAAGCAAAGCTCCGCTTTAACGCGATCGATCTTGTTATAATAATCCTTGTTGTAGGCTGTATTGCCGGACTCGCTCTCAGATACCAGCTTATAAACGTTATTCACTCCGAAAGCGAAAGCAACGGTGCAAACGTATCCTTCTACCTCAGCAACATCCGTTCAACAAGCGAAAACTACTTTAACGAGGGCGATACCTTCTACCTTGCAAATGAGGATATAGAGCTTGGAACGTTACTTTCCGGCTTCCGATTCGAGCCCGCCGCACAGTATAATATGAGAAGCGACGGCAAATACGTAAAGACTACCGCAGCAAACGGCAGAAGCGATATGTTCGGCACACTGAAGGCTGACGGCCGTTTTGCCGACAGCGGAGAATTTCTTCTCAGCGGAACAAAATACATTGCCGCAGGCAGTGAGCTTGCCGTATACAGCAACAACGTAGAAGTCACGGTAATCATCACCGAAGTGGCTCCCATAGCCTGACTTTTGTGCTATTTTGTCAAAATGTCGATTAAATCAGCGCTTTTGCAAATATTTTTGGTGAAAACGGATATAAATTAACTATTGATTTATCGTAAATTTTTTGGTATACTTTTAAATAGAAAAGTGGACTTATACACCGGTTATACTTGCAATACGTGCCATTGAAGGCAGATCAGCAGAAAGGAAATGCATTATTATGAAAACACGTGAGGTTACCATCCAGAATATAGTAGGACTTCATGCCAGACCCGCAACCTTCTTCATCCAGAAGGCTAATACTTATAAAAGCTCCATCTCCGTAATAAAGGACGACAAGCGTGTTAATGCCAAGAGCCTTTTGGGTGTGCTTTCACTCGGAGTTGTTAAGGGTATGACAGTTACACTGTCCGCAGAGGGTCCCGATGAAGACGAGGCACTCGCAGGTCTTGCCGAGCTTATAGATTCCTGCTTCGGCGAATAAGCACAAGTAGTGCGTCGCACAAGATATGTATCGGACGAGAGCGGAAGCTATCGCGGTAAGCGTGATATTCCCGACTCGTCCTTTTTGTTTTTGCAAATAATATAAGGGGGTGCTGATATGGACGAAAAAAGAAGTGAGCTTTTAGAAAAAGCTCTTACACTGCCGCTTTCGTCAGGCGTTTACATTATGCGCGACAAGACAGGCAAGGTAATATACGTCGGCAAATCGCGCGCGCTTAAAAACCGCGTGTCACAGTATTTCCGCGATTCGCAAAAGGATATAAAATGCGAGCGTATGGTTTCAAGCGTTTCAAGCTTTGATTATATCCTGACCGATTCCGAAATGGAAGCGCTCACGCTTGAAAACAGTCTTATAAAGCAATACACCCCAAAATACAACATCAAGCTGAAGGATGCCAAAAGCTATCCGTATATAAAGATCGATCTTGATTCCCCATATCCGAAGATAACAATGACACGCCGCCGCGCAAATGATAACGCCAAATACTTCGGCCCTTATTCAAGCGCAAGCGCCGTATACTCGATTATCCAGACGATACAGAAATCCTTCGGCGTTGCCTCGTGCGATAAAAGCTTCCCGCGCGATATACAAAAGAGCCGTCCTTGCCTTAACAGTCATTTAGGCTTTTGTATGGCTCCATGTACAGGTGAAATCTCGAGCGAGGAATACAAGGCTGTCTTCAAGGAGATAATATCGTTCCTCAAGGGCTCGTACAAGGAAGCCGAGGAATCACTAAATGAAAAAATGGAAGAGGCGGCAGAAAATCTTATGTTCGAAGCGGCGGCAAGATACCGTGACCGTATTGCCTCACTCAAAAGCCTTTGGCAAAGGCAAAAGGTGGTCGGCTCGCCGGAACTTAACGAGGACGTTATATCAATATATCCGGGAGAGACCTGCTCCTGTCTTTCGGTCTTCTTTATACGCTCCGGAAGTGTTGTTGACAATGAAAACCATATCTTTAACGCAGATCAGATCATAGACAGCGAATCTCTTTGCTCGTTTTTATGTGAGCTTTATACCGCGCGTGAATTTATACCCAAAGAAATACTTCTCGCATATGAGCTCGCAGACGATGAAAAGAATATGCTTGAAGAATTTTTGAGCGCACGCGCAGGCGAACGTATATACGTCCACCTGCCTCAAAAGGGTGAAAAGAAGGCTCTCTGTGATATGGTCTACGAAAATGCCGCGCAGAACGCAAGGCTTTACGAAAAGCAGAGTGAGCACGACAATTCGGTACTTGTGAAGCTTGCTTCTCTCCTTGCGCTCGAGGTAGTGCCCGAAAGAATAGAAGCATACGACATATCCAATTTCGGCAACGATAACATCACAGCAGGAATGATAGTCGCTCAGAACGGACGGCTGATCAAAAACGATTACCGCTCCTTCAAAATATCCACAGGCGCACAGGACGACTATGCAGCTATGCGTGAGGCAATATCACGAAGGCTCGCCCATCTTTCGGACACTGAGGGCTCGTTTGCAAATATTCCCGACCTTATCTTGCTCGACGGCGGCAAAGCCCACGTCTCTGTAATACGCGAGCTTACAGAATCGCTCGGACTTGATATTCCGGTATTCGGAATGGTCAAGGATGAGCATCACAAGACCCGCGCACTCACAGACGGAGAAAATGAGATAGCGATAGCGCGCGAGCAGAGTGTTTTCGTCTTCGTGTACAAGCTCCAAGAGGAGGTGCACAGATACTCGATAACACGTATGACAAACGCCAAGCGCAAATTGGTAAAGACGTCAACGCTTGAGGAAATCCCCGGTATAGGAAAAACAAAGGCAAAAAATCTGCTTGCTCATTTCAAGAGCCTTGCCGCCATAAAAAAAGCCGCAGTCTACGAGCTGGCAAGCGTTGCGGGAATAAGCAAGAGTGATGCCGGAAATATAGTAAAATACTTTAATGCTCAACAAAAAGGGCAGTAACGGAGATAAATATGAGAATAATCACAGGAATAGCACGTGGAGTAAAGCTTCAGACCCTTGAGGGGGAGGCAACACGCCCTACAGCAGAGCGCGTCAAGGAAGCGCTTTTCAGCATGATACAGTTTGACCTTGAGGACGCAGTCGTGCTCGATCTTTTTGCGGGAAGCGGTCAGCTCGGGCTCGAAGCATTGAGCCGCGGCGCAGAAAGGGCGGTATTTACCGACCTGTCGAGCGATGCCACCGCTATAATCAAGGCTAACGCTCAGAAAACACGTCTTTTTGAAAAATGCCGTGTGCTCACTATGGATTACAAGGAATATATCCGCGCGGCAACAGGTAAATATAAATTCGATTTCATCTTTTTAGACCCGCCCTACGCGCAGAAAATACTGCCCGAGGTGCTTAAAAAGATACACGCGGCTGATATTCTTACCGATAGCGGAATTATAGTATGTGAATCCGAAGAAGAGCTGACTCTGGAGGAATACGCCCTTTCGGATAGCTTTGAGATCATAAAGCAGGCAAAATACGGTCGAGTACATCTTTGTCTGCTTAAGAAAAAGGAGATAGCAGTATGACTGTCGCACTTGTACCCGGAAGCTTTGACCCGATAACGAACGGGCATCTTAATATAATAAAACGAGCCTGCACTATGTTTGACAAGGTATACGTGACCGTATTTATAAATGCGCAGAAGACCTCCCGCTTTCCGCTTGAAAAGCGCCTTGAAATGATACGTGCCGCCTGCGAGGGGCTTGATAACGTCGTCTGTGACAAAAACGAGGGTATGCTTGCCGATTACTGCAAGGAAAAAGGCATTACCGCCGTCGTTAAGGGAGCGCGCTCAGCCGTAGATTTCGAATATGAAATGGATATGGCTCACTTTAACCGCAATCGAAATCCAATGCTTGACACGGTCATTCTCTGCGCCGAAAAGGGCTATGAGGATATAAGCTCCACCGCACTTTATGAGAGGATAATCGAGAAAAAGGATTATCAGAGTCTCGTGCCTGATAAGGTCTGCAAAATATTAAAGGAGCTTGTCTGACAAGCTCCTTTTTTTCGCCACTTTTAACCACCGGATTTTACTTATTATACCATTTTTATCAATTCCAGCCTTTTGTTCACAAAATATTTACATTTATGCACCTTAAATCACTGTAAAAAATTCTTTTTACCTATTGAAAAATCAAAAAATGTAGGTTATAATTATTACAAAGTGGTGTAAAGTGGCGCAAAAGGGAGCAAAATGGTGGGAATCGAACCATATTTTCCCGCCGAGCGTCCATAAGGGCGCTTTTTGTGCTTCTAACAAGTGCCTGTGCATGTATTTTGGAAGGGAGATTTGCTATGACCGTGTTTTCGGGTACATTCAAGCACGCGCTTGATACTAAAAACCGTTTGTTTATACCCGCAAAATTCCGCGAAGAGCTCGGCGAAAAGTTTTTCGTTATGCGCAACGTGGACGGATGCCTCGACATCTTAACGCTTGAAGCACGCGACAGTATTTCAGAGCAGCTCTCACTTCTCCCGAGAGTACAGGCAGGAGACCTCAGACGCTTCTTGTTTTCCGAGTCAAGCGACTGTGAGCCCGATTCTCAGGGACGTGTAATTCTTCCCTCGCAGCTCGTTGAATACGCAGAGCTTGGGAAAAACGTGCTTATCGTAGGCGCGGATAACCACATCGAGCTTTGGAATGAGGAAAAGTACGAAGCAAAGCGTGCTGCCGCATCCAAGGATTACATTCTTGCTCTTATGAATGAGCTTAAGTGGTAAAGATGGCTGAGGGAATAAGCTTTTCACACTACTCGGTCCTGCTTAATGAAAGTGTAGATGCGCTTTCACCCGAAAAGGGCGGCATATACGCCGATCTCACACTCGGCGGCGGCGGTCATTCGCTTGAAATCCTCAAAAGAATGGACAAGGACGGAAAACTGATCGCATTTGACCAGGATGCCGATGCCATAGCAGCATCGAAAATCAGACTTAAGGATTATACCGACCGTATCACCTTTGTGAACGAAAACTTCAGAAATTTTGCAAGTGTGCTTGAAAATCTGGGAGTAGAAAAAATAGACGGCGCGGTTATAGATCTCGGAGTATCATCATACCAGCTCGATACTCCCGAAAGAGGCTTCTCGTATATGCACGACGCTTTTCTCGATATGAGAATGAACAAGGATGCGTCGCTTTCAGCATACGACGTAGTCAACACTTATGACAAGGAAAATCTCAAAAAAATCATATTTGAGTACGGCGAGGAAAGATTTGCACCGCGAATAGCGGCAAAAATCGTGACCGCAAGAGAGTCAAAGCCAATTGAAACGACCTTCGAATTAGTCGACATCATTCGCAGTGCCATGCCTGACGGAGGCAGAGGCGGCGAAAAACATCCCGCAAAACGAACATTCCAGGCTATTCGGATCGAAGTGAACAAAGAGCTTGATGTTATTACTCCGGCAATATATGCCGTTGTTGATTCTCTTAAACCGGGTGGTCGCCTCGCCGTCATAACCTTCCACTCGCTTGAAGACAGACTCGTCAAGAATCTGTTTTCAACGCTTGCAAACCCGTGTACCTGCCCTCCGAGCTTTCCGGTATGCGTGTGTGGAAAAAAGGCGACGGTAAGACCGGTCACACACAAGCCGGTCCTTCCCTCTGCTGACGAATTAAGCGAAAATTCGCGCTCAAGAAGCGCAAAGCTCAGGATTATAGAAAAGATTTAGAAGATGAAAGTGGGGTAAACGCAGGTGACGTCAAATTACAATAAGGTCAAAAATAACGAAGATAAGCTTGCGAAGACCTCGCAGGTAAGAAAAAACTCGGGTGCTGTCAAGAGTGAAGGCGCTGTTATCGGCAACACATCTCATGTCTCCGGAGTTTCCGGCAAAGTACGCGCAGGTGAAAATGCAAGAGGAAACGTGCGCACAAACGGTGCGGTAGTAAAAAGACGCAACGTACAGACTAAGCCCGAGGAGATAAATACAAGACTCCCGAAATGGCTCGGCTGGCTCGGCT
Organism: Clostridia bacterium; assembly: GCA_017646005.1. Taxonomy (GTDB): domain Bacteria; phylum Bacillota; class Clostridia; order Oscillospirales; family CAG-272; genus UBA4717. The sequence continues at coordinate 45,533 of JAGCNJ010000075.1, forward strand.
TTGATGCCAAGGAAAGATTTGAAACGATTGCGGTTTCAACCGCCAACAGACATCCTATCGTATTATATATAGCGATAACCGTGCTTGTCACGGCAATGTTTATGACACTCGTTATAAACGCTGTCGGCATAAACAAGCTCAAGACCGAAACAACTCAGATGAACAGTCACTTAGCTACTCTTATCGAAAGAGAAGCCGAGCTCAGCTTAGAGCTTGAAAAGCGTGACGACCTCAGATATATCCGTGAGGTAGCTATCAACGTACATGGAATGATGGACAAAAAATATGCAAGTAAGCATTACATAAGCCTTGAAAAGGATCCGAAGGTTGAGCTTTCGGACAAGGCAGAGGCTGACGTGGACGTTGTCATGGATTAAGACCTTTTCAAATATACTTTTAAGGTATGGAATATATACGGCAAAGGTCAAATAGATTTAAATAAGCGGAAAACAATGAGGGTAAGGAGACAATATGACTCTTTACTCTCGCTTGTTTATTTAGAATAATACACATTTCAAAACAAAAGAAAGGGGAAGAATATGAGAAGCCCGGGACATTACGATCTTATTAAAAAGCGTTCTGTTGTTATAGTAGCTTTTATCATAGCTTTATTCGGTATTGCAATAGTAAGACTTTTCGATTTACAGATACTTCATTACGAAGAATATCAGTCCGCAGTTATACGTCAGATGACAAGCGAAACAACGCTCAGAGCAGAGCGCGGAAAAATATACGATACAAATATGAATCTGCTCGTTACAAACACTACCGTCTGGCGCGCTCTCGTTGACCCCGCAAGAATCAAGGAATACAGCGACAAGGTGCTTATAGCAGACGGCCTTTCAAAAATACTCGGCGTAGATTACAATACCATTCTTGACAAGATAAACAAGCATCCCAATTCGCGTGACGTTACAATAAAGGAAAATCTTGACAAGGAAACTGCGGATACGGTGCGCAAATTCATAAGCGAAAATGAGCTTACCTCACAGGTGCATCTCGTTATCGGAAGCAAGCGCTACTACTGCTATGGCGATCTTGCTTCTCACGCGCTCGGATTTACCAACTCAAACGGCGGCGTTTACGGCATAGAAGCGACCTACAACAGCTATCTTACAGGCATCGACGGAAAGCTTTTGAGCGCTCACGATGCTCACGGCAAGGATATGCCGTATAAGTACGAAAGCCTTATCGATGCGTCAAACGGCATAAATCTCGTTTCCACACTTGATATGAGAATACAGTATGAGCTTGAAAATCAGCTTGAGCTTGCATATGAAAACGCAGGCGCGCGCAACCGTGTTACAGGTATTGTTATGGAGGTCGATACGGGTGCTGTGCTTGCTATGGCAACCTACCCCGATTTCGACTGCAACGACCCGTACACCCTCTCCGACGAGCTTCAGGAAAGGCTTGATAATTCGGGCTTTGCCAAGGATTCGGACGAATACAGTGAGCTTTACAAGAGCCTGCTTTATGAGCTTTGGAACAACAAGGCGGTGAACGATCTTTACGAGCCCGGCTCGACCTTTAAGGTAATCACCTCGTCTATAGCTCTTGAAGAAAAGAACGTAAAATTAAACGACACCTTCTACTGTCCCGGAAGCTACAAGGTAAGCGGCTACAGCACGCCTATTCACTGTCACAAGCGTTCGGGTCACGGAGTCGTTACCTTCGTTGAGGGACTTCAGCAGTCCTGCAACCCCACCCTTATGATGCTTGCCGAAAGAATAGGCAGAGAGACCTTTTTCAAGTATTTTGAAGCCTTCGGATACCGTTCGAAAACAGGTATTGACCTGCCCGGCGAATCGCTCGGCATCACACACTCGCTTGACAGCTTCAATCAGGTCGAGCTTGCCGTATATTCCTTCGGTCAGACCTTTAAGGTAACGCCTATCCAACAGATAACGGCTATAAGCACCATCGCAAACGGCGGATATCTTGTAAAACCCCATCTCGTGCGCAGACTTGTGGACGATGACGGAAACGTAATATATTCGTATGATGACAGCGCAAAGCGTCAGATAATCAGCACCGAAACCTGCGAAACGCTTACAAAGGTTCTTGCGGACGGTGTAGCAGGCAACGGCGGTGCGAAAAACGCATACGTCAAAGGCTATTCGGTAGCCGCAAAGACGGGTACTTCCGAGAAGCGAGACAAGGCGGACAAATACGGCGAGTTTTCGCTCAGAGTCGGCTCCTGCGTTGCATACGCTCCTGCAGAAGACCCTGTGATCGCGGCTATCATCATTGTTGACGAGCCCTCCATCGCAAACGTATACGGAAGCGTTGTTGCGGCTCCCTATATATCAAATCTTCTTTCAACTGTACTTCCCTATCTCGGAATCGAGCCTAAGTATACTCCCGAGGAGCTTGCCTCCATGGAGATCCCGATAAACGATTACACGGGCAAGTACGCGAAGGATGCCGCAAGCGAAATCAAGAAAAAGGGACTTTCGGTTGAAATAATCGGAAGCGGTGAGGTCGTAACCTCCCAGATACCCAAAAACGGCAGTCTTCTTTCAAGCGAAACGGGTAAGGTATTGCTCTATACGGCTGACACCGAGCCCAAGCTCAACGTGACAGTACCCGATCTTATCGGTAAAACTGCCGCGGCGGCAAACAGACTTGCTGTAAACGCAGGTCTTAACATCAACATATCGGGCGCGCAGAACTACGACAGCGGCGCGGGTGCGGTGGTAATAACACAGTACCCCGAAGCAGGCGTCAAGCTTACGCGCGGCGATATAGTCACGATAGACGTACGCCATATGGACGGTACCGACTAACCTGAAAACCAACGGACACTCAAAGCATAATTAAAAGAGCTGTCCGATAACCCTCTCCGTCGCAGGCGGACAGAATGCGACGGAGAATGGAGTTTTTATGAAGCTTAGCCATATTCTGTCCGAAATCGAAATCGTATCGACCAACATTCCCTGCTTTGATTTTTGCTTCAACAAGATCTGCTCGGACACATCCGAGCTTGAGCTTGGAGATATATTCGTATGCAAACGCGGAAGCAATACCGACGGTCACGAATATATAAAAAAAGCATATGAGCTTGGCGCGAGATGCTTTGTGGTCGAAAGAGTGACCGACGAATTAAAAAACAACAGCAGACTTCGCTATATCCGTGTCAAGAATACCCCACTTGCAGAGGTAAAATTATTAAACGCGGCATTTAACTACCCTGCCCGGAATATGCGTCTTGTTGCCATAACCGGCACAAACGGCAAGACCTCGGTTGCGTATATGCTCAAGCACATACTCGACTGTGCAGGCATCTGCACAGGTCTTATCGGCACGGTCAAAAGCTTTGCGGGAAAGACGGATATTACACGCAAAAAAAGCTCAAGCGACTTCAATTCTATGACAACTCCGCCGCCAAGTGAGCTTTTCTCGCTTCTTACAGAAATGCGGGAGCATGGGTGCGACACAATAGTTTTGGAAGCGTCCTCGCACGCACTAAAGCAGAAAAGGCTTGATGCTCTGCAATTTGCGCTCGGAGTATTTACAAATTTGAGTGAGGATCATCTCGACTATCACAAGAGCTTATCCGATTATATAAATGCGAAATCACACCTGTTTGAGCTTTCGGACTGCGCACTTATAAATACCGACGACCCTGTCGGCGCAGATATTGCCAAAAAGCTCTCCTGTAACGTTATCACTTACGGCAAAAGCAAAGCCTGCGATCACACGGCAATTCAACCTGTATTAAACGATTCCGGCATTGAATTTGATGCAAGGCTCAAAGGTCAAGCCCACGTATCCTGCCCGATTCCCGGAGAATTTACCGTATACAACGCGCTTTGCGCGGCAGCTGCGGCGTCATACCTCGGCGTAAGCGACAGGATCATCGTGCAGGCACTTGAGTCTATGCCGCAGATACCCGGAAGGCTTGAAAGGATACGCACTCCGAACGATATAAATATATTTATCGACTACGCTCATACACCCGATGCGCTTGAAAAGGCAATTACGACCTTGAAATCCGGCACTCGCGGAAGAATGATAACCGTCTTCGGCTGCGGAGGCAACAGAGAGCGCGAAAAAAGACCGATCATGGGCAGAATAGCAACCTATCTGAGCGATCTTACGGTAATTACATCGGACAACAGCAGAAATGAGAGCACGGACAGAATACTCAACGATATCGTTTCGGGCATAGGCCATAACACTAATTATAAGGTGCTTCCCGATCGCACAGATGCAATAAACTTCGCCCTTTGTATAGCAAGGCCGGGCGATACTGTTCTTCTGGCGGGAAAGGGGCACGAGGATTATCTTTTGTGCGGAAATGAGAAAAAGCACTTTTCCGAAAAAGAAACTGTTGAAAATTTTTATAAAAGAATCTTGAAAACAAAGGAATTAAAGGGTAATGAACAGAATCGAGCTTGAAGGTGCAAGCTTCACAGTCGATGAGCTTGCTCGCATCACAGACGGTACTCTTATAAACAATAAGGGCGGTATAATAACGTCGGTTTCGACCGATTCGCGCGAATGCACAAACGGTACGCTTTTTGTCGCTATCAAGGGCGAAAGATTTGACGGTCACGATTTTATAAAGCAGACGATGGATGCGGGTGCTGTATGCGCTCTTTGCGAAAGAATACCCGAAAACGCTGAGCTTTTATGCGGTGATCTGGTCGTTGTAAAGGACAGTATCGTTGCTCTCGGCAAGCTTGCAAAGGCTTACCTTGAAAGGCTTGCGCCACGTATCGTTGCGGTTACGGGAAGCGTCGGTAAAACGACAACCAAGGAGTTCATTTACTCTGTACTCAATGAAAAATTCGTGTCTCACAAGACCGAGGGTAATTTCAACAATGAGCTCGGACTCCCGCTTACCGTGCTTTCAATGAAAAAGGAAACGCGCGCGGCTGTTCTTGAAATGGGTATGAGCTTCAAGGGCGAGATCTCCTATCTTTCAAAGCTCGCTTCCCCGGGCATCGCGGTGATCACCAACATCGGAAATTCTCATATTGAAAACCTCGGAAGCCGCGAAAACATCTGTGCTGCAAAGCTTGAGATAACAGATGGGCTTGATCCTGACGGATATATCTTACTCAATGCCGACGAGCCCTTGCTCTTTGCCCAAAAGGACAGACTAAGACACAAGATCCTCTTTGTTTCAATGCAGAATCCTGCCGCCGATTTCAGAGCGCTCAACGTGCGCACCTACGACGGATATTCGATATACGACCTTGTTATGCCAAACAGAGTCGTAACAAATATACAGATCCCCACGATCGGTATGCATAACGTTCACGACTCGGCATTCGCGTTTGTATGCGGTCTGCTCATGGGTATGAGCGACGATGAGATCAAGCGCGGTCTTATGAAGTTCAAAAACACCGGTATGCGTCAGAACGTGTACGTTTACGGCGGCGTTACCATAATTGAGGACTGCTACAACGCAGGTCCCGAATCCATGAAAGCATCGCTTGACGTGCTTGCAAGACTTGCAAAGAAAAGCAGTACGCGCTCGGTAGCCGTTCTCGGCGAAATGCGTGAGCTTGGCGAATACAGCAAGAATCTGCATATGGAAATCGGAAAGACCGTCGCTGCAAAAAGTATAAGCAAGCTTTTCACGTTCGGCAAGGAAGCCGAAAACATCGCACTCGGCGCGATAAATCACGGATATATGCCCGAAAGAGTCGGGATAAACGGAGATATTAAGGCTCCCGAGGCTGCGGCTCACGCAATAAGGGCAACTCTTAAGCATGGGGATGTGGTACTCTTCAAGGCAAGCCGTGCGGTAAAGCTTGAAAGGGTTATAGAATTACTCAAAAAAGAGCTTGACAGCTCCCCTCTTGCAGATATATAAGTTTCTGATCCTTATCGGTTAAAAGAAAGGAATGATCACCTTGTCAAATCCCGTTTATATATTCTTCACGGCAACGCTTGTATGCGTATTTCTGCTGTCTGCGTTTTTCACAAAGCTTATAATACCCAAGCTCAAAAGCTTAAAACTCGGTCAGACTATACTTGAGATCGGCCCACGCTGGCACAAAAACAAGGAAGGCACGCCCACTATGGGCGGCGTTGCGTTTATCTCCGCAATACTTGCCGTATGTGCAATCTCGGTATTCCTTTTAACAAGCCTTACCGATATCAGCTTACCTGCCAAGCTTATAATCACGCTCATTTTTGCCGTTGCCAACGGCACTATAGGCGTGATCGATGATATGACCAAGTTCAAAAACCACAGAAACGAGGGGTTAAGTGCTTCTCAGAAGTTCCTGCTTCAGCTTCTTGCAGGTGGTCTGTATCTTGCCGCTATGAGCTATTTCGGCGGACTTACCACCGTAATGCATATACCCTTTACCGATTTTGGCTTTGATCTCGGAATAGTTTACTATCCGATAGCGCTCATACTCATCACGGGCATCGTCAACAGTGTAAATCTCACAGACGGCATTGACGGTCTTGCTTCAAGTGTAACGCTTGTTGCCGCCGCGGCTTTTGCCGTACTTTCATTCTTCATAAAAAATACCGAGCTTTCGCTTTTAAGCGCGGCTCTTATCGGAGGATGCCTCGGATTTCTTACCTACAACTTCTACCCCGCGCGTATCTTTATGGGTGACACAGGCTCGCTCTTTCTCGGCGCGGGCATCACAGGCTGCGCGTTTCTTGCAAACGACCCGCTTTTAATTCTGGTAATAGGCATCATCTACGTTTTCGAATCACTTTCGGTTATACTTCAGGTAACATCCTTCAAGCTCACAGGCAAACGCATATTCAAAATGAGTCCGATACACCATCACTTTGAAAAATGCGGCTGGAGCGAAATAAAGATCGTATCGGTCTTTTCCTTATTCACACTTATAATTTCAACACTCGCGGTGGTGCTGACACTCGCATAGGATACCGCCGTCGTTTGGTACAAACAATATACGGAGATATAAATGAACAGTACCCAAAAACCTCAGACACCTATCAGGGATACGCATAACGCAAATCCCGCTTCAAGACAGGGACTCAAGCCTGTCCGCAGGATTGCGGGAATGCCCGACAAGCAACCGCAGAAAATAGTAAGATACAAGGGTCCGATGGACCGTGTATTCCTTATACTTGTGCTGATACTTATCTGCTTTGGCTCGGTTATGGTATTCAGCGCAAGCTACGCTTATTCGATGTCGAAATATAACGGCAACGGATACGTATACATAAGCAAGCAGCTGATCAACGTGCTTATAGGTCTTGCGGTCATGTTTATAACCGCAAAGCTTCTTGACCCCTATACGCTCAGAAAAAACGTAGGTAAGCTGTATTTTGTAACTGTGATATTGCTCGCGCTCGTGCTGGTTATCGGTACGATAGGCGGCGGCGCAAAGCGCTGGATCATGATTGCGGGCTTCTCGGTACAGCCGTCCGAGATCGCAAAGGCAACGATCGTGTTTATGCTTGCCGCCCATTTTGAAAAGCACTCCGAAAAGATCATGTCTCCTAAAAGCACCAAGGAAAGCCTTAAGTTCGGTCTTCTGTGGCCGCTCATGTATACGGGCATAATCTGTCTGCTCGTCGTGCTTGAAAAGCATCTTTCGGGTACGATCATCCTCTTCCTTATCGGTATTGCGGTAATGTGGGCAGGCGGCACAGATGCAAGATTTATTCTCATACCCGGCTTCGCCGGAGGAACCGTACTTACCGTACTCGCGTTACTTATTCCCTACACAAAAAGGCGAATAGACATATGGCTCAATCCGACAAACGACCTTACGGGTGACGGCTGGCAGACGATCCAGGGACTTAACGCGATAGGCTCCGGCGGACTCTTAGGTCTTGGACCTACAAACAGCAGACAAAAGCATATGTACGTTTCTCAGCCGCAGAACGACTTTATTTACAGCATCCTTTGCGAGGAGCTCGGTTTTATCGGCGCGGTTGCGGTAATAATGCTGTTCGTTATGCTGATAGTCAGAGGCTATCAAATAGCAAAGCGCGCCCCCGACACCTTCAGCTCACTTGTGGTTATCGGTATCGTAAGTAAGATAGGTCTGCAGGCGGCGTTCAATATCGGAGTTGTTACAAACCTTATACCCAACACGGGAATCTCGCTTCCCTTTTTCAGCTACGGAGGCTCATCAACAATAGTACTTCTTGCCGAAATGGGCGTGGTGCTTTCAATTTCGCGCTTCTCGCGACAGGACAGGTAGTACGCAAACACTTATAAAACAAAGAGGTCCTTATGAGAGTTATCGTCACAGGCGGCGGCACAAGCGGTCACGTTAACCCTGCGCTTGCCATTGCAAACACGATCAAAAAAAATATTCCCGATTCCGAGATAATATTCGTGGGCACAAACCGCGGTATCGAAAATAAGCTTGTACCGAAGGCAGGATATAAATTATATCACGTTGAGGTCCGCGGTATCAGACGCTCACTTTCACTTTCGAATATAAAAAGTCTTTATCTTGCCGTAACCTCACCGATCAAAGCGAAAAAGCTTATCCGCAAATTCAAGCCGGACATCGTTATAGGTACGGGCGGATACGTTTGCTGGCCCGTTATGAAGGCGGCAGCAGAGCTTGGAATCCCCACTGCTCTTCACGAATCAAATTCGATTCCCGGAGTGGCGATAAAAATGCTTGCAAAGCATGTAGACAGGATCTTTGTAAACTTTGAAGCAACCAAGGGAAAATTCCCCGAACAGTACAAGGACAAAATTATACGCGTAGGCAATCCGTTAAGACCTGAATTTCTCACCTTGGATTCAAAAATCACACGCGATAATCTCGGCATAAGCGGAAAATATGAAAAATTCGTTCTTTCCTGCGGCGGAAGCATGGGTGCCGAAAGGATAAACGAGGCTGTGCTCGCTCTTATGCGTGATTACACCTCAAA
>JAGCNJ010000076.1 GCA_017646005.1 Clostridia bacterium
CGATACCGATTATCCGTATACCGAAAAGGCGATGCTCGTCCTTGCGCTTAAGGCATCGGACGTGTACGCCGCGCAAAAGGTGTTCTATTACGTAGTGATAGCCGGTATTGCGGTAATCTTCTTTACACTGTTTACGCCGACTGTGCGTGCGGTGGAAAAATTATTGTCAAAGCTTAAATTTTAATATATGGAGGATGTTATGAAGACATTACTTAAAATCTGCTCGGTGCTTCTTGTGTTTGCGATTCTGTTTTCGTTTGCAGCATGCAAAAAGACCGAGACTGTTGAAAAGCAAGTAGTTGAAAACGTGTATAAAACCGAGACGTTCCCGCTTCCCGAGGGAATGCAATATATTAACTCGATTTATAAGACGGACGAGGGCTATATTGTATACGGTCAGATATACGATGAGGAAAAGGGCTATTACAACCGTTTTGCAAAGCTTGATTCTGACTTTAACTTTATCGAGTATTTTGATATTGAGCTTGAGCTTGAAGAGGATACCGACAGCTATCTCGGTGATATAATAGTAGCACCCGACGGAAGCTTTTATACCACCGTCAATACGAATTTCTACGATCCCGAAACCGATTTCTATGAATCCAAAAGCTATTTTGTTCACCTTGACGGGGAATATAACGTAGTAAGTAAGATCCTTACAACCGAGCTTCTGGGACTTGAACCCGGCGCATACGCATACGTATACAACATAACTCCCCTTGAAAATGGTGAGCTTGCGTTTATGAACGATGACGGAATGTACATAATAGATGCAGATATGCAGATCGTGTATAAGACCACGGTTGAAGAAATCGGCGCAATGTACTTCAACTCACTTCTCAATACGCAAAAGGGACTTGTTCTGCTGTACAACGATCAGGACTACAATATGAAGGCAACTGTATTTGATAAGACTGCCGGAAGCTTTGGCGAGCACTATGATTTTTCCGGTGTAGGCTACGGTCAGTGTTATCCCGCAACCGGCGAATATGATCTTTATTATGTCGCAGACAGCGGAATATACGGATACAGCTTTGAAAAGGCAGAGGGCGAGGAGCTTCTTAACTATATGAACTCCGACCTTGAAAATTTCTATCCCAATCAGATGATAGTCGGAGAAAATCACAGTTTCATATGCACGACGTGGAACTATGATAACAACGGCGACGGTATGGTAATAACAAAGCTTACACCCGTACCTGACGCAGAGGTAAAGCCTAAGTACATAATAACCCTCGGCGCGCTTTATATGAACTATAATCTGCGCACTCAGGTGTTCAATTTCAACCGCACAAATGACGAGTACAGAATCGTGCTCAAGGATTATTCGGCTGACATACAATACGGCGAGAACAGCGAATATACCTATGAGGATGCACTCGCAAAATTAAACGGAGACATCGCGGCAGGAAACGTGCCCGATCTGTTCGTATGCACTCAGGAATTACCCTTTGACAGCTATTCCACCAAGGGACTTTTCGAGGATCTTTATAAGTACATAGACGAAAGTGAAGGCATTTCGCGCGATATGTTTGAAGCAAACGTTCTTCACGCCTATGAAACCGACGGCAAGCTTTACCGAATTGCGCCCATGTACAGTGTTCAGGGCTTTGCAGGACTTAACAGCATGCTCGGCGAATTTAAGGATAATTGGAATATGGAAGCCTTTATGAGACTGGCAAGCTCGCTTCCCGAAGGCTCGACTATGTTCCAGGATATGACCCGTGAAAGCTTTATAAGGCTTGTGCTAACGGCTATGTACGACGAATTTATCGACGTTGGTACGGGTAAGTGTAATTTCAACGACGGCACATTTGAGCAGGTGCTTGAATATGCCGCAACGCTTAATGAAAAGAGCATTTTCGATACGATAGACTGGAGCCAGACTGACGATAGCTTCTGGGATGATTATGACTCGGCAGCAAGAGACGGAAGAGTCGCGCTTTCACAGCTCTACTTCAGTGATTTCAGTCAGCTCACTTCGCTTATGAGCTATACATTTATGACTGATGATATCGCACTTGTGGGATATCCTACGTCAAGCGGAAACCCTGTTATAACAGACGATTCATCGGCTATTGCCATATCCTCAAAATCGAAGCTTAAGGACGGTGCGTGGGCGTTTATCTCATCGCTTCTTTCACCCGAATTTCAGGATAAGCTCGACTACGGTCTGCCCGTACTCACCTCCTCACTTGAAAAGAAGATGGAGGAAAGAATAAAGAGCGATCAAGAGCGCAAAAAGCGTGACGAGGAAAGAGCTGAGGGCATGGACATAATGCCCGACGAGGAGTTCGGCGTAATGATGCCTTACGAGAGAGCCACAAGCCTTGTTGATATGGCAGTTGAGGTTGAACAGAAGCGGTACTACCTTGATGAAAATTACGCAAATATCACTCTTGACTTTATAAGAAAGGCAGATATGCTTGTAAGATACGATGAAGAGATATTTAAGATCGTAAATGAAGAGGCAGAGCGCTTCTTCAAGGGCCAGAGCGATGCAAGAGCGGCATCCGAAGCGATCCAGGGAAGAGTGTCTATCTACGTAAGCGAAAACAGCTGAATACAAAAAGGGCGACGTCAGGTCGCCCTTTTCTGCGCTTAAATATCAAAAAGTTCTTGAAATGTTAATAATTTTGTGGTATATTATATGAGGTAAAAAATCCGAAAAGGAAATAATAACAGTGAGTGAAAATCAAAACAGACCGAGGGTAGAATGGCGAAACGGCAAATGCGTGGTCATTCAACCCGATAAAAAAACGGCACAAAAGCCCGGACAGGTGAAAAAAGCCCCTGTAAAACCCGCGCAACCCCCAAAGCGTACCGTAAAGCCTGTGGAAGTTAATTACAACACAAACGACGGTGTCAGCTTTTACGACTTCCTTTCACAGCTGAAATTCAAACGCAGTATCGTCGTAGCGGTTATCGTTATCGCCTTGCTTTCGGTAACGGTTTCATTGCTTATTCCGTTGTTCTTCACGCACGGAAACGATGTGGACCCATACGAGTATGAAATTTCTGCGGATACGCAGGAGCTTGAAACGGATCCTGTGGAAATAATAATACCGGACACTCCGGTTACATACAGCACAGTCGATGATGTTTCTATATGTATAGACCCGGGTCACGGCTTTGATGACGTTGGCACGTCAAACGATGAGCTTGGAGTGTATGAGCATGAGGTCAACCTTGCAGTAGCCTTAAAGCTTCGAGATAAGCTTGAAGCGGCAGGTATGACAGTATATATGACCCATGATACAAACACCCCGCCTCCCGACGCGCAGAATCCCTATCTTTTCGGAATGAAGAAAAGAAACGGACTTGCCAATTCCTTAAGCGACGTAAAGCTTTTTATCTCACTTCACTGCGATGCGTTTTATGAGGATATAACGGTAAGCGGACCTCGTGTATACCATATGAGTGACGATACAGGCGGACAGGAGATAGCAGAGAATATATATACCGAATTAAGCGAGCTTGACCCTGACAGAAAAGTATTTATAAAGCCTATGAGTGGGTATAATTCATATCAGGTATTAAGAGAATCGGAAATGCCGGCAGTCCTTGTTGAAATGGGATTCGTATCAAATCCCGAGGAGGGAAGTGCTATGCTTACAGATGATTGGTGCAATAGTACAGCACAAGCACTTGCGAATGCAATTACAAATGCTTTTGAGGACGGAGTGATCGGCGAGTGATTGAAAGCTTAATATACAGTATAAATGTAGTAATACCGATGCTTTTGCTTATACTTGTCGGATATATGCTCAAAAGAATCGGACTTGTAACCGAGGGCTTTATGACGGTTGCCGATAAGCTTGTTTTCAAGCTTTGCCTGCCGTCGATGCTGTTTTTAGACGTAGTGGAGGCAAACGCAAAGAGCTTTGATAAAAGCTTTGTCTCGTTTTGTCTTATAGCAGTCGTAATTATGGCTGTTGCAGCATCTTTTATTGCCGTTATGGTAACAAGAGATAATAAAAAGCGCGGAGCGATGGCGCAGGGAATGTACCGTTCAAATTCGGCGATACTCGGAACGATGCTGGTTCGCAGTATGTTTGATAATTCCCCTGATGCCAATTCGATGATGGCGGTTACACTGCCGTTTTTCGTGGTAACTATCAATATACTTGCCGTAGTTATACTGACAGTATTTGCACCGAGTGAAAAAAGACTTACTAAAGGTGAATTTGTAAAAAAATTAGTAATTAATATAGCAGCCAATCCCCTGATTATTGCAATAATAGCAGGAACAGCAGTGAATATAATGCTTTCATCAATTAAAGCAGAGCCATCGCTTGTGCTTATAAAAACGCTTGAATATCTCTCTGATATGGCAGTTCCGCTTTCACTTATATCGCTTGGTGCAACAGTGTCGTTCAAAGCAATGAAGGGAAGAGTCGGAATAGCGGTTCTTGCTTCTCTTATGAAAACGTTTATCCTGCCGTGGATAATAGTTCTTGTTGCAATAACAATCGGCTACAGAGGATATATGCTTGGCATAATCTTTGTGCTTTTCGGCGGGCCTGCGGCGGTTTCAAGCTATATAATGGCAAAAAATATGAACAGCGACCATATTCTCGCAGGGCAGATATTGATGATAACCACACTTTTGTCCTGCCTTACGAACTTCATTGGAGTTTTTCTTTTGAGATACTTTGCATTTATATAAGTGAAGTTGGGAAAAATTAAAAAATGTATTGACAAATATATACGCCTGTGCTATAATATTAAGGCGCGTTTCAAAAAGGCGTATATTATGACCCGGTAGCTCAGCCGGTAGAGCACATGACTTTTAATCATGGTGTCCGGAGTTCGATTCTCCGTCGGGTCACCAAAAGCATCGGCTTAGTCGATGCTTTTTATTATGTAAAAGAGGTAAAAAATGTCAAAGATTTGTGTGTTTGACCTTGACGGTACGCTTGTTGATTCAATGAGCTATTTCGGTAAGGCGATGACGTCGGTGCTTGATGACGCCGGAATTAAATACGGAGATGACCTTGTAAATTATATTACTCCGCTCGGATATGAGAAAACCGCCGAGTATTACGTTGAACTTGGGGTTGAAAAGAACATTGATGAGATCGTGTCGGTAATGAAGGAAAGGCTCGTGTATGAGTATACGAATAATATAAAGCTGAAGCCCGGTGTGCGCGAATTTCTTGAAAAGTTACACCGAGAGAGTGCAAGACTGTTCGTGCTTACCGCAAGCCCGCATATCGTGACCGATGTATGCCTTAAGAATAATGGTGTTTATGATCTGTTTGAAAAGATATGGTCGGTCGATGACTTTGGTATACCTAAAACCAATATCGGACTTTTCTCTGAGGTAGCAAAAACAATCGGATGCGAATGTGCACAGATAAATTATTTTGAAGATAACCTCGCCGCGATAAAAAATGCTCTGAAAGCAGGGTATAAGGTATACGGGGTAAAGGATAAACAGAGCGAAAACGATATAAATGAAATAAAAAACATTTCAAGCATATTTGTGAATACATTTGAAGAACTTGAGTAAAATAAGCCCGCACATAGTGCGGGCTTGATTTATTTTGTCCCCCCCTTATCAAAAGCATCATTGAAGCTTGCAACAGCCGCCTCAATAAGCACGCGAAGCTCAAGCTCGGTAAAGCTTATACCCTTTTGCGCAAGCATCTCACTCGCCGCCTCAAGCGCCTTGTCGAGTTTATCTTCACCGTGCAGGTCCTTGTATACCTGCTCGACAAATTTTACACAGGAATCGGCAACAGCGCGCTTTTCCTTGCTGTCGACAATCTTGTCAAAGCATTTGCGCACAAGCAAGCCGAGATACCCGAACACGCCCATAATAAGCGCGTAAAGAATCGCAGTACCGTATTCGTTTATAAATTCGTTGAACATAATGTTTTCTCCTTCCTTATGCCTTCCTCCACTGGGGAAGGCTTTAAATATAAATGACAAGCGCTTCCCCGCAAGTCGGTGCTTAACGAATTTTGTCAAACCATAGGCTTCTCCAGTGGGAGAAGCTGTCACGAAGTGACTGATGAGGTGTCATAAAATTTTAAGCAACTCCTCATCCACCGCTTTCGCGGTCCCCCTTCTCCCGCAGGAGAAGGCTTTTCTACATCTTATCCCCAAGCTTGCGCCATAAGTCGGAAGCAAACTTGTATTCGTCCAAAAACTTTACCGTGTGAGGTAAGAAGCCGCAACGCTTGATAATTCCTGCGCGGTCGGTCTTGCCTTCCTTGAGCCTCATAGCAACTGCAAGCTTGCGCCATAGGTCACCTGCCCAATTATACGCGTTTATGTAAGCGCGTGTGCCATCGGTAAATCCGCAAGCCTTGCAGACTTCGTCCGAGTAATAGTGCTTTTCGCTTATCTCGCATATCGCGTTGGGTAAGTTCAGATAAATAGCCGCGTTTGATGCGCTCGCGTTGTTAGGTCTGACCTCAAAATGGAGATGAGGTCCCGTGGACTTTCCCGTGCTTCCCATAATGCCGATAACGTCACCGGCTTTTACACGCTCTCCTGCCTTGACACGTCGCTCCTTTAAGTGACAGTAATAGATCGTGCATCCGTCATCACCTGTCACAGCGACGTAATTGCCCCACTCTGACGTGGGAGGCTTATCAGCCCATTGCGACCATAGAACGCGACCGTTTGATACGCTCACGACCTCGTCTGTATCCTTTCCGACAATATCAAGCCCGGGATGAAAGCTTGTCCCACCGAATATCGTGCGGTAGCCGTGCTTTGAAGTGATCTGTATGTCGCCCTTTGAAAACGGTAGTATCATCATAAATGATCCCTTCCTTTCATTCCTGCCTGTGAGCTTTTTGATTTATGTGCTTTTCAAGCTTGTCGCGTGCCTCTGTCACGCCGCCGTTGTAGCCTTGCTGTTTTAATGCATCAAGCGCCGCAAGAACGGCATAATTCAAGATACAAAGCTCATCCTGCACGTCTCTTAAATCTTTTTCGTGATGCTCGGATAATACATCAATGTCAGCACTCTGCTTTTCTTGTTTTGATAACCACTTTACAAAGGCAATAACAACGCCGAAGATAACACCCAACGCGCCTATTACCTTTGAAAGCTCAATTATGTAATTCGCTGTAATCATTTTTTATACCACCGC
>JAGCNJ010000077.1 GCA_017646005.1 Clostridia bacterium
AACCGCAGGCGGCTCGCACTCAACCCATTCGCCGTGGATAGCGCCGTCGCGCTCGGTGTAAATGAGCTTGTAATGCTTTGGATTTTCCAGATCGGTTTCGGGATAATCTGCCGTTATTACGGGAAGATACCCGGCTTTCCTGTACTGAGCATCAGACGGAGTGTAGAACTTAAAAGCCTTTTTCACTCCGTTTACTTCAATTTCATCTGTAATACTTGCCGGTGCACTTATCAGCGCGCCGTCAAAAAGCTTTGCATACATATTTTTGTTCCTTTCTTATGCATGTTTTAAGTAGGTGACGTCAAGCGTAACGCCTGCGGCGTTGCCGCTGTCGGTGATAATAGAGCCGCCCGCTCTTTGTATCGGCGTATATGCCGGTGCATCTTCGGTTGTCGGCTCGCCGAGTGCATATATCATTTTTACCGGTGTGCCTGCATCACATTGTGCTTTGAACCAAGCGTTCATTTTATTGGTGGTGTCAAGTGTTTGATCCCACGGAAAAAACAATATACTTTTTTGGCCGTTATTACCTGCCATATACACGTGTCCCTCGGTCTGGTTGTAGTCGGTAATAAAATGAGTTGTGATAATTTCGCGGATAAGATTTCCGAGTCCGGGGGTTTGGTTTGATCGAACACTGTAACATATTTTTGAGTTTGCTGTGGCTGGACTCGTAACCTGCACATTTACTCCGTCCACGATAACCTCGGCAATTCTTCGCGTTATTTTACCTGCTTTGACATCGTATATGTCGGCGGCTTCACCTGCCGAGCGAAGCGTCGGCATGTATATCGGACTGTCGCCAAGACCGTATAAAAACTCGTTCCCTGAGCTTGTAAGTGTAACCGGCGAACCATCAGAAGGCGTGCCCGATTGAATACTTTTTCCTGTTATAAGAAGATTCGGCATTTCACAGGAAATATTCGTCGGCAGGGTAAGCGGAGTTTCTCCGCTTACCCTTTCGTGTTTATACTGTCCCCGCATCGCGTGGTATGTAAAAGCGCTCATTCGACCACCGCCCATACTCCGATAATTATGTCATCGTGAGGAATAAAGGAAAGCATATAGGTCTTGCCGGATTCAAATACAGGCTCTGCACCTGCCCAGTGTACGTTTTCGGGGAAGCCTACAGTCAGACTGTCACGCATAGTGAAGATAAGTCCTATCTGACGCTCGTGTGATTTGTCCGCGGGAGTATCTTCATAATCAAGATGGTCAAAGTCAAGCGCCGGTGCGAGTATGTTATCGCCGTTTGCGTCAAAGTACATCGACCATATCGTGTTGCAGAAAAGTGTCATACCTTCATACGGATTGAATGCGGTTGTTCTCAAAAGTCCGCTTTCACCGCGATCGCCCTTATCGCCCTTCGTTATACCCTTGACCATGGTTTTTATTAGCGCAAGTGTTTTTATGTCCATTTTCATCATCCTTTCTTTCAGTTGTAGTTTTCGTGTAAAACGAATTCACGTGTTATTGAAATAAGCGTCATACCGCTTGCACGAGTGTTAAGGCTTATCTGCATAAAATCGGCTCGTGTAGGAGTCAGAGGAATGTCGTATACGCATATCTTGCCTTTACCTGATAAGGTGGCTACATTTGTGTAATCTCCACCGTCATAAGAAAGCGATACGTCACAGCTTGTGTTTTTCCCAAGCTTTGCACGGATGATAAGCCGCGAATACGTTTTCTTTGAGGTCGTATCCTCGAAAAACGGGGCAAATTCAAGAGTCTTTTCTCCCATATCATATTCAACTCCGTCGGATTTGCCATATAAACCTACAATAAATAGCTGACAAAATTCGTTTGATTCCTTTACTCCGATGAGATTGGAGGCATAGCGTGTGAACGACGTAAAAACTCCGCTTTCGGTATACCATACCTTGTTTTGCGGGTCGTAAACATATGTCTTATCCTTGCCGGAAAGATAATATTTTACCCCGTCGCTTCCACCAACCATTCCCTCAAGCTTGGTGCCGCCGGGAAAGTCAATGCGCTTTGGCGAAGCACCGCTGTAGCACATAACGCCGACGTCTGAAAGATAGTAAAGGGAGCCGTTTACAAAAGCAATGCTTTTAGGATTTTGTGCCGAAAGAGAGGCGGCAGGCGTTACGCTGACCGAGTAGCCGTTGTAAACCTTCAATACTTTTATAATTGCGTTTTCTGTAAAGAAAACGGGGACACCGCCGAAATCTGCGCAGCCCGTAATGTTGCCCGATACCCCAACGTCTATCGAGACCGCCGTGTCAACCTTGTTGCCGTTTCCCCAAAGCTTGATGTCGCCGGGCTTGCAGGCATAGATCATACTTCCGCGCGCTCCCCATATACGGTCACCAACGTTCATTACACAGTCAAGGCTTGGAACGATTCTTTCGATTATAACCGAGGTCGTGTCGGTTGAAACGTGCATATCAAAGTTGATGTTATGACCAACGTTGTCGACGATAATGTATCCAAGACCTGTCTCACGTAAGACCGTGCCCTCATTAAGAGCCGATATTCGATCGTTGCTGTCTGAATGTGTAAGTATCAGACCTCTTATTCTTATTTGATCTCCGGGCTTGTAATTATCAAGACCGAGATCGCGAAGCTCGCCGTTTTTCTTAAAGGTGATCTTTAGGCATTCGCCTTCAAAAGAACTGCTGAATGCAACCGTTTCAACCTGTATAACACCGCTGGAGCCTACGTTCCAAGTCCATTTGTCGTCAAGTCTTCCGTATTCGGTGTTGATAAGACTGAAAATATCGGTCTTTGCAGGAGCTTTTGCGTTTCCCCATGTTCCGTTTTCAAGATAGGTGTAAATGTAAAGCTTTTTTGTGTTAAAGTATTTATCCCCGACTACAGCCGTTTCGGGAGCACTCTCACTTATGGCAATAAGCTCTGTACAGTCGGTTATATTCTCCCTGTCATCGTATTCGTAAACGAATTTATCGTGGAGATAATAATAGGACTTATTCCTCTTGAAATAAGCCTTGTCCGGAAAGATGACGATGGTATCCTTGAGCTTTGCAAAATTTTTGTGTCCCGGGGTAACGTCACCGTAGGCTACTCCGTCGTAATAGAATTTGCTTGCATCCGTGTAAAAGAGCTTTTCATCGGCTCCGACAGAGCCGGGAGTACCTTTCAAAGTGTAGCCTGAAAGGTACTTTCGGCGGCTGGAAGCGCAAATGGCGGGGAAGCGGTCGCTTGAAAAATTCATGCAAGAGATAACCTCGCCCTCGGACGCGTTTTCCAAAAAGTTAAGTCCTTTGAAGACGTTGGTGGTTTTCCTTGTTCGCTTTTCCTTGAAAATATCGTTACTCTTTTCCATAAAGCGCCTCCTCAATAGCATATAATCGGGAAGTTATGTCGTTTAATGCAGATAAGATCGCGTCAATGACGTTATCAGAATCGAGTATCTGCTCCTTTTCGCTTACCATAGCTTAAACCTCCTGTCGTAGATGCCGTTATCATTTTCATTACCGGAGCTGTCACTGTCGGTGAATGCGTTGTCCTTTTGCTCGTAATTTGCAACAAGAGCTTCCCATGCAGAGGTGAATGCCGAAAGAGTATTTTCGTATCTGCCGAACTCTCCGTTCAAAAAATCAATCACCGCAAAAAGATAAAGCTCGTATATCGTGTCCTCGGGGGAGTCAAGCGAAAGGCTTGAAGCATTGTATACGGGATCTTTTATGTTAAGTAAGTCCTTTTGAACACGAAGTTCGATAGCAATAAGATAATCGGTAAGGTAATCTACAAGGGTATTAGGCTTTATCGTGCCGACACGCGTGAGTATATCGTTTGCGCTTTTCATATAGCAAACCATCCTCCCGGGAATTTGATATACACCTTATCCTTGCTTATAGCGTCCGATCCGTCGGGAGCGTCCTTGGGAAGCATAGCGGCATCCTCGTCTGAATCCATAACGAAATGGAGTATTCTTGATCTTTCTCCGCTTGAGTTTTTTACGTTGTCAAAATGTGTTTCGCAAATCATAGAGTTCTCCTTTTTGTAAAATAATCAGCAATAGCGTTCCATTTTGCCGTCCTTCATAAGAAAATCGGCATTTACCTGAGCGATGCTGTCCTCAGACTGAGCTATGATCCTTGCAAAGCTGCGTTTGATCTTAACGGGAACACCGCGCTTTATTCTGCACATATAACCGTTGATCCCGACAAGCACGTCGTCGCGGTATCTTTCGCCGTCCTTGAAAAGTCTGACTTCAACGTAGTCGCCGGGCTTTTCCTTTGTGATGTCGCGTATGTTTTTTGTTTTCTTAGCGCCCTCAACGCCTGCCGCCTCAAGAGCCGCAAGCTTTTCCTTGTATTCCTTTGCAAGAGCCTCAAGCTTTGCTTCGAGTGTGTCCTTTTTTGATTTTGTTGTGTTACTCATAATCTACTCCGTTCTGCCGTGTGACGGCAATTTGTTTTGAGGGGAGCGTTTGCTCCCCCCCGGTTGTTTTTCTTAAAGCTTAGTTTGCGCCCGATTCAAAACTGGACGCAGTTTCAATTCTTATCATCGCTTCCTGAGCAAGAACGCAAGCAGAGATAGCCGCCTTCCAGCCGACTGTAGCGCGCTGATTGATAGGGTCGTTTGTACCGGCAGAGCCGAGCTGCTTTACGATATGCTCAAGACCGCCGCCGAGAATATCGATAACGCCGTACGCGTTTGCACCGATAACAAGTGTGCAGTAAACGTCACGGCCGAGTCTGCCGGCATTGCCTGCGTAAGCCTTGTCGCCTGTAGTATATGCCTTGCTTGCCGGCTCACTTGTAAGATAGATGCAGCCGCCGTCTACGCTGACACCGGATACGTTTACCGTTTCAACTGTGGACTCGGATTCATCGAAAAGCTGGAGAGCTGTGCCTATAAGCTTTGCACCGTCTGTGATAGCATCGCTTATGTAAAGCATAAACTTTGTGCCTGTACCAAAATCTGCAGCACCTTCGCCCGAAGCGGTTTCATAGCCTGTGATATTGAGATGCTTCTTGCCGCTTCCGTCGGAAAGCGCATCGGCTTCGATGATCTTTGCCTCGGTCGATTCAACGAATCTTACGCCGCCGATCTTACCGATCTCGCCGTTGTAAAGATCTGCGGGATCACAGTAGCTCTTTGGCTTTTCCCATTCGGGATCGTTCATAAGATCGTAAGCAACATCGGGGTGAATGATCGCAACGTATGAGCCGTTGATCTTTTCAACGTTCTTAGCCTTAAGAGCGCGTGCCGCACGTCTGATTGCATCTACCGTGAGATAGTGATTACCGTCTGCCTCACCGCCGACAAGCTCAAGACGGGAGGAAACGTTGCCCTCGCCGTACTGAACGTTTGTGCCCGATGAAATAAGCACGTCACGGATAACCGAATCGATAGTTCTGCCTGCCTGAGAGCCGAGAAGCTTTGTAGCCTCAACTACGTTGTTGTCGATGGCAGTCATAAGAAGCATATCCGAAAGCTCAATGTAAGATCCGTACTGATAAACGCTCGCACGGACAGTGGACATTTCCATAGAGCTGCCGACGGGAGTAATGCCCTCAGTCAAGGGAGTGTTCGCCTTGGAGAGAGCAGAATAGCGTCTGAATTCAACCGTCTTTCCACCGTTCTTGGGAATAGGGCGCTTCTGACCGAACTGTGCATGAACGAGCGCGGGCTCGGCGTTGTCGATAAGATAATCGCTGTAGTATGTCTTCATTTCATTTGTAAGCGAATTGGGTGTAAGCTCGTTTGTGTTGATATTAAGCTCACCCTCGGTGGTCATAACCTTTTCGCCGGAAGAAAAAATAGTGAGAATGTTGTTCATAATAGTCCTTTCATATGCTTAATTAAGCCTTATTTTTTCACCCGCCATGGCTCTGCGCGCCATATCAGCCCGCTCATTTTTTGTGAGCCTTGATACGTCGCGCTTCAAGCCGCAACCGAGAGAAGCACTTGCCGCACTTTCTCTTGATCTGATAATACCCCTTGCGTGAATATTGTCAAGAATAGCCTTTGCCGCCTTTTCGGCAAGCTCTTCACTGTGAGATGCCTTGTATACCTTGTCAAAGGCGATCCCGCTGTTGTAAAGTGCGGCGAATACCTCGTTTTCAAGCTCTTCTTCAAGTGAAAAACCGGGGTGAGATGAGAGAAAATCGGCATCGGGCGGGCAGGGAGTCTTTCCCCTAAGCTTTTCTTTAAGAATACCGATCTCTGCTTCTGCATCTTCAAGCGCCTCTTTTATCGCTTTAAGCTCCTTAAAGCGGCGATTGATTATCTTCTGAGTGTCTTCAGCATATAAATCCTTGTGTGCCCTGATGAACTCGTTGTAGATATCTCTGCGTGACCTTAAGTCGCCCTGACCCTCCGCGGCGGCCGGAGCAGCATTTGCGCCCGTGACAGATTCACCTTCGGTTTGTGATGAGTCTGTCTTGTCAGAATTTAAGTCATTAACCGACGCGGCGTCCGCCGGGTCTGACTTAATAACAGTGTCCTCTTCGCCCGTTATCTCGCACTGTGAAAACAGTGTAAGTACAAATTTATTCATATGAATCCTTTTCCCGATCGGGATCGATCGATTAGCTTAGATTCGCACTCATTCTTACGTTTTCGGGATATGCTGTGCAAATAAGCTCAAGAGCCTTTTGCGCGAATCTGAAATAGCATCTTGCCTCGCGCGTGTCACGAGTGCGTATGACCGCGCGTCCGCTTGATATTTCGCTGTGTGAATATTTTTTACCCAAGGCAGAGGAGAGTCCGAGTACAAGGCTTGATACTCCCGCGCATACTATATCGGCACCGTACGGAGCGTGCTCTGCATGACCGATAGCGCAAAAGGTGATAGTATTGTTGTGTCGTGAGATCTTTATATCTATCATAGCTTACCCATTAAGCTTTTCTGTTGCACCGTGAAGCGCCTGTGAAAGCTTGTCTGTGTTTTTTGTATCCGTATCCTTGCTCTTGGAAGTTGAATCTGCAGCCCGTGCGGCATTTGCCTTGATGTTTTCTATAATACTGCTTTTGCCCTCAAGCTCGAGCGCATCAAGCACGGCGATTGCCACAGAAGCGTTTTCAGGCTCAAAAAGACCGAGTTTGAAGAGATTTATAATGGTCTCGTTTTGGGCGAGCCTTGAGAATGCAGAACTTTTGAGCGCTCTTACCTCAATATCGAATACAGGTTTTCTGTAATAATAATCGTTGCCGATAATTATCTCCTTTTCACTTATATCCTTACCCGAAAACGAAACGTAGTCGTAAAGCTTTTCGTTAGGTCTTGTTATTCTGAAAAAGCGTTTTTCCGTATAAAACTCGCGTATAAGCTCAATTACGATGTTGGTAAGAGAGATAAACGCGTTCCATGAGCCTGTCACCATATCGCGCGAAACCTTGTTTCCTGCCTCTTGGAGCGTAGCAATGGCAACTCCCGATGTAAGAGAGTTGCTCGTTTCGCCGTAATTAACCGTGCGGTTTGAAGCGACCTCGCGCATTTCGTTAATCTTTGAATCTCTTACCGAAATAACAGAAGTATCAAGAGCGGGGAGCGTGATAGCCTTAAGTCTTTCCTCGGTAAGATCGCCGTCGACTTCGATTATCGGATTGTTCCAGTCAAGAAAATCAGATTTGTTAAGTCCGATGTTTTTCTTAATAAGATAGCGCGGCTTTGATGCCATGATCGAGCGCGCGATAATGTTTTCGTCAAGCTTGTCAATGTAGATCTGCGTGTTTTTGGTGATTGAAATAAGCCCGTAGCCGCATGGCGAATCGCTTTCTCTGTAAAGCACGTCGAAGATAAACGGATATTTTCCGTGAGCGTAAAAGCCGTTTTCCATGTACGGATCGTTTTCAGAAGCGTAAAGAAGCGTGTCGCCTGTAAATTTGATATAGTGAAGCACACTTCTTGTGCCTATCTGCTTTTTGTAGTACCAGTCGATGACAAGGCATTTGTCATCCCTGTCGCTTATACCGTCAAAATATCCCTCAAAGCCTCTGATGCTCTTGTAATCCTTGATTTCGGGATAAGCTTCCATAAGCGTGCTTCTGTCAGCATATGAAGTGTAAAAAACATTGGAGGAATCCTCAAGCTCGGTAATGCCCGGTTCAAAATAAAGGCTTAAAAGATTTATCCTCTTGATAGTTATGTCGCCAAGACCGTTTTCGGCGGCAGGGTCCCAGAAAACGCCGTAAACGCCCGTGCCGTGCTTGAGCTTGTCGTACATAATGTCCGAATAGATCTTGTTGAAATTGAGCCTGTCGTAGATTGCGGGAATAATGCAAGAAAGTGACTTTGCATACTCCTCGTCGCTCTTTTCTCTTGCAAGACAAACGGGAGATGGAAGATTTTCAAGCATATCTGCATGCTTGTTGGTGACGACTGAAAGCATCCATGCGGAGGCGGGAGCAGGCATATCAGACGTGCGGGATATAGGCGTAGGCTCGTGTCTTGAGCACCAGAAGCGCTCGTCGCATATGATGCGATTTTCAAGACCGGATCGTTTTTCCTTGTATTTTTCAAGAATGCTTATCCCCTCCTTGAGCCTTGCGGCGTCAACCGGGAAAGTGTTAATGTTGTTCATAAAGTATCCTTCCTAAAGATTAAGAAAATAGTTGTAGCGTGAATGAAGCTCATAATCGGGGGATGAAAGCGTGCAGCTGCCGGATTTTTTGATAGGTCTTATAGGCTGAGACATACACATATATCTTGTTTCGTCGGCAATGTGGTCCTCAAGCGTCGTGTCAATATCCTCAGGCGAAACAGTTGAATATTGTAAAAGCGGCATCGTGCGGATGAAATCCTTGCAGTTTTCAAAAATATACATCATCGGAAGTCCGTTTTTGTCAAATGAGAGCCTGTAATGCACCTGCATCCAACCGGCGATTCGCTTGTTGTCTCCGCGTTCAAAATAAACCCCGTGCTTTTCACCCACCTCGGCAATCGAAACACCGCGTGAAGCATCCCAGATAGATGGGTCAGCAACACCGTATACGTGCTTTCCTGCAAGATACGGATGCTCGCGTTCAATGCGAGCTATCTCGGAGAATATCTCGTCAGGCGTCCATTTGACGCCTACGTTAGGCTCGCGCGGCACACACCCGTAAAGTTCAAGTATACGATACAGCCTGCCGTCGTAATCGCACGCCCACCATCCGCAGGAAAAGGGCTTGGCGTAGCCAAAGTCAAAGCTCCTGTGAACAGTCCAGCTTTCGGGAATATCGAACGGAGTGATGACGTGTGTCATAAAGCGGTCGTTGTAATGATCGGGATCGTTTTTAAATTCCTCGAAAACCTGACCCTCGCAGGCATTCCAGTCACCCTCAAGATGAGCGCGGCGCTTGGCTTCGGGTAAAGCCTTCAGTAAGCGGATGTAGTCGGGATTGGCATTCATAAGCGGTTCGTTGTCGTATACCTTTGCAGGAATAAAAAGATAATCCTCAGCGTTTTCCCCGTCAGCGTAATCGCGGTCGATAAACAAACGCTTTATGTAGTTGTGACCGACACCACCGGGATTGCAGGTGTAATAAACACGTGTACGGAAATCGGTGCGTGTGCTCCTTAAAGAGGTCGTTATAAAGCGTATCCATTCTTCTCTGAAATTGGTTGCCTCCTCAAAGCCGATAACGTCGTATTCAGCACCCTGATACTGCAAAAGATCGCCGTCGTTGTCGCAATATCCAAGCTCAAGCCTGGAACCGTTCGGGAATATAAAAGCACGTTCGTCCTTTTTGTATGTAGCAAAACCGTTAAGCTCAAATGTCAGAGGAAGTATGTGATTTTTGCGAAGCTCCTGAAGTGTTCGGCGTAAAAGTAAGCAGGAAAGATTATCATATCTCATGCAAAGCATAACGAGCTTGCGTCGCATAGCATAGCTTTTACCGCCTCCGCGCGCACCGCCGTAAGCCGTGTGGCGCGCAGTTGACTCAAAAAACAAACGTTGCTTCGCGTTAGGGATTTCTGTCTGTAAGCGTTTGAATATCGGTGCTACCTGCTCCATTTTTCAAGCTCCCCCTCAAAGGATAAAACGAGATTCTGCTCACAGGAGTCAGACTTGGCTGAAGCAGTCTGCGGCTTGCCGAAATACATTTCGCATATCCATTTGTATATTTCAAATTTGAGCTTGTTGTCTATACCGTCATTGCAGGCAAGCTCAAAAACGCATCTCATAGCCTTTTCAGCGGCAAGGCGCATCTCCTTTGCCTTGCTGCTTTCAAGCTCGATTGCATCCTCGGAAGCCTCGGCGGGCATTTCATTACACGCTTTCTTTTTTCTTGGCAACCCTGTCATCCTCACTTGAAGTATCGCGCTCTAAAAAGGAAAGCCTATAATTCTCGCCTGTGTCCTCACACATAGAAAAGTACCTGCCTACAAGAAGATTTGCTTCTTCCTTGTTTATCTCATAAGATAAAACCTTTTCACCTTTCTTTGAGTGGTTGATCAGCATATACATCAGAAACGCGGCACAAAGAGAATTGATTTCTCTTTCACCCCGAAGCTCCTCCCGTAAGCCCTCAATCTCAAGCTCTCGTCTGCCGAGTAAGTATTCAAGCCGTGCACTATTCTTTGCCTCGTCAGATAATTTCTTCACATTCGTTTTCATTTTCGCTTACCTTATCCTTTCTGTTGTAATAAGCGTCGCTTGCCTTGCATACAGTGCAGTTCTTATAATCAAATGAGGCGCAGTAGAGTGAAACGAAGTCGTTTCGCATTTTCGCGTCCTTGAAATTAAGAGTGCATATCTCGCAAAAGGCACGCTTGCCCTCACTTTTTTTGAAGTAGGGGCATATAGCAACTATTGCCATAAATGTCTCCGATCCTCCGCAAACAGCGGAAATTATAATTCAATTTCATAAGGATCCGCCTTTGTCACACATTCACAGCACCCGATAACCTTGCCGTATCTGTCGGTGTAAAGGTATACGGGTGAATATTCGCCGCAAACAGGGCATAACAGTTCTTTATGAAAATATCCGGGACAAGAAGGCGGACAACTCATCCTGTGGCAGATACTGCAGATTCAGACCACCCCCTTTTCTGTCATTACGGTACCGTATTGGTGCAATTCTGCGATACTAAATTTCGCATAATCACTTTTATCGCGATGCAAGACGAAATTAACTTGCGCTTGCGTTGCTATCATACCACCCCAAAGCCCTTGTGTCAATAAAAAGGCTCATATTTCACCATAAATGACACATATGTCCCATAAATGGAACAAAAGCGAAGGTAAAATGCAGAAAATGAAAAAAGCGACTATTAAAAAACAGCCGCTTATGATAAGATTTATTCATTTTGATTATTGATTTTGCATATTTTTTATGTTACCATATCAGTATAAGAAAGTAAGGAGAAAAATTATGTCTAATATCTGGCACGATATATCGCCGAAAAGAATCAATGCAAACGACTTCATCTGCGTCGTTGAAATATCAAAGGGAAGTAAGAAAAAATACGAGCTTGATAAGGAAACAGGATACCTTATGCTCGACAGAATACTTTATACCTCAACACACTATCCGGCAAACTACGGCTTCATTCCGCGCACCTACGGTGATGATAACGACCCGCTTGACGTTTTGCTTTTATGCTCTGAAATGATAGAGCCGATGACACTTGTACGCGCTTATCCCGTCGGCGTTATTTCAATGATAGACAACGGAAGAAACGACGAAAAAATAATAGCGATCCCGTTTTCGGATCCGAACTATAATATGTATACCGATATAAGCGAGCTGCCTAAGCACGTTTTTGAGGAAATGAGCCATTTCTTCACGGTCTATAAAAGCCTTGAAAATAAAACAACAGCGGTAAACGAGGTTATGGGCAGAGAAGCGGCAGTAAAAATAATTGACGCCGCAATAGATAATTACGTAGAAAAGTTTTGTAAATAAAAAAGAGGAAGCCACGAGCTTCCTCTTTTGCATTTGTAAATTATAATCTTCTTTCGGCAATTTCGGTAAGAGCGTCTGTGATGAACTTATCCGCATCAATAGCACCCATATCGCCGTTCTTTCTGGAACGGACAGCAACTGTGCCGTCATTAACTTCCTTTTCACCGATAACGAGCATGTAAGGCACCTTTTCAAGCTGAGCCTCGCGGATCTTGTAACCGATCTTTTCGTTGCGCTCGTCAAGATCAACTCGCATACCGAGAGCTTCCATCTTTGCGGCAAGCTTTTCAGCATATTCGTGCTGGTCGAAGCCGATAGGAAGGATCTTGACCTGAGTGGGAGCAAGCCACATCGGGAACGCACCTGCGTACTTTTCAATAAGAAGCGCGAGAGTACGCTCGTAGCAACCGATTGAAGTACGGTGGATAATGCAGGGGTTCTTCTTAACGCCGTCGCGGTCGGTGTATTCCATACCAAACTTCTGGGCAAGAAGCTCGTCGATCTGGATTGTGATGAGCGTGTCTTCCTTACCGAATACGTTCTTGATCTGAATGTCAAGCTTCGGGCCGTAGAATGCAGCCTCACCGATACCGATCTTGTAGTTGATACCGAGATTGTCAAGGATCTTCTTCATCATAGCCTGCGAATTTTCCCACTGCTCTGTAGTACCGATGTACTTTTCCGTGTCTGCGGGATCCCACTGTGAGAAGCGGTAGCTTACGTCCTCGTAAAGACCGAGTGTCTTTAAGCAGTATATAGCAAGCTCAAGGCAGTTCTTGAATTCCTCTTCGAGCTGTTCGGGAGTACACATAAGGTGGCCCTCGGAGATCGTGAACTGACGGACTCTAATAAGGCCGTGCATTTCACCCGATGCCTCATTTCTGAAAAGCGTAGAGGTTTCGTTATAACGTATGGGAAGATCGCGGTATGAGCGACCCTTGTTAAGATAAGCCTGATACTGGAAGGGGCAGGTCATAGGACGAAGCGCAAATACTTCCTTGTCAGCCTCGGGATCGCCAAGTACGAACATTCCGTCAAGATAGTGATCCCAGTGGCCCGAAACCTTGTAAAGGTCGGACTTAGCCATATAAGGAGTCTTTGTAGGAAGCCAACCGCGCTTGTATTCTTCGTCTTCAACGAATCTCTGGAGTATCTGAATAACCTTAGCGCCCTTCGGTAAAAGGATCGGAAGACCCTGACCGATAAGATCGCTTGTGGTAAAGAACTCAAGTTCGCGACCGAGCTTGTTGTGGTCGCGCTTCTTAGCCTCTTCAAGCTTTTCAAGGTGAGCGTTAAGCTCGTCCTTTGAGGGGAAAGCAGTACCGTAAACTCGCTGGAGCATCTTGTTGTTGCTGTTGCCCTCCCAATAAGCGCCTGTACACTGAGTGAGCTTGAAAGCCTTTACAGCGCCGGTAGAGAAAAGATGCGGGCCTGCGCAAAGATCGGTGAAATCACCCATCTTGTAGAATGAAATCTCATCACCCTCGGGAACACGTCCGATAAGTGCAACCTTGTAAGGCTCGTCCGCCTTTTCCATAAGAGCGATAGCCTCATCACGCGGGAGTGTGAAGCGTTCAAGCTTTAAGTTTTCCTTAACTATCTTCTTCATCTCGCCCTCAATTTCCTTGAGAATGTCAGCAGAGAAGGGAGTTTCGGAATCAAAATCGTAATAGAAGCCGTCGTCGATAGCAGGACCGATTGTCAGCTTTGCCGCAGGATAAAGGCGCTTAACCGCCATAGCAAGTACGTGAGAAGCCGTGTGGAAGAACACGTGCTTGCCCTCTGAATCTGCAAATGTAAGGGGAGCAACAACGTCGCCGTCGCTTAAAGCGTAAGTAAGATCAACCGTCTTGCCGTTGACAGAAGCCGCAATTACCTCACGTGTAATAAGCTCTGCTTCCTTAAGCGCATCGTAAGCGCTTACAGAGCCTTCAAAAGAATACTGTTTTTCGCCGATAGTAATATTCATAAATATACCTCCGTGCCGTATAGGCGTAGCATAAATTTGCCTCCGGGAATAAAAAAACACCCGGGACATAAATGTGTCCGGGGTGTGGAATATCAAATTTCCGCACGGTTCCACCCGAGCTTTAACTCAATTTTATATAGTTTCAAGCATACGGTGGTAACAAAGCAAAGCCTGACGCGGACTTTCAGCAAACGCCGCTCTCTGAGGACAGGTGAAAAGCAAGTCGTGTCCGTATGGGTATTGAAAATCAATACAATGGTATTTTATCATAATGAAGCAAATTTGTCAATAGCGAATTTACATTTGCTTTTCTGTGTCGAAAAATAAAACGCAAAAAATAGAGAAATCTTGAAAAAAGGGCTTGACAAAAGATAAGCTTTGTGGTATTATATATAGCGTTGAGCGAATATGCGGGTGTAGTTCAATGGTAGAACCTCAGCCTTCCAAGCTGATTGCGTGGGTTCGATTCCCATCACCCGCTCCAAAAAAGCCAAGTCGAAAGACTTGGCTTTTTTTCGTTAAAATTATTATAAAAATAAATGAGATAATTTTCCAAATCCTATTGACTTTTCTTTGATATAGTGCTATGATAACCTAAACTCAAGGTGACTTGAGCTTGAAAATCCGCTATTGTGTTCAGACCGGGCGAAT